>NZ_VCNM01000001.1:737294-1105941 GCF_007671725.1 Halorubrum depositum
ATCGCCGCGGTTCACGAGTTCTGCGCGGAGTCTGAGATGGAGTTGACGTACCTGTCGCTCGAAACCCACGGCCACAGCAGCTTCGCGATAGAGCGGCTCGACTCGTAGCGTGGAAATCGCCGGTGTGCCGAATACGGCGGCTTCGGGTGCCGTCAGTTGTAGCCGCGCCAGCGACGTCCGCACTCCTTGCACTTGAAAAAGCGCGTCGGCGGCTCGTCGGCGGCCCCGGTCTGTTTGATCGTGTACCACGCCTCGCCGTGGCCGCACTCGTCGCAGACGACGTCGGTCGCGGTCGGCTTCCCCTCGAAGTTCGCGCCCTCCTCCGTCTCGATCACCTCGTCGCCGGTCTGTTCCGTGGTCGACTCGAAGTCGGCCGCGAGCGCCTCGTCGCGCTCGGCGGTGCCGCCGCAGTCGTCGTTCTGACACACCATCTCCCCGTCGACGGAGACCATCATCGAGCCGCAGTCGTCACAGAACTGCATATACGCGTCGCGTACGGTACGGAGCGGTTTAGCTCCCGTGACTGCGCTCTAGACGAGGACGGATACGGAGCCGGATTGTGACGTGGTTTCCTCAACGACACGGGGACGACCTTCAAAGCCCCAGCCGCGCTCGGCTCCCACAGCTCGCTGCGGTCCTCGGTCGCTGCGCTCCCTGCGGTCCTTGCGTCGCTGGGGTTCGCCGAGCGCGGCTGCCCCTTTGAGTCCCACCCCGCACCGCAACCGCACAGCACCTCACGCCTCCCCAGCCTCGTCGCTGGCGCCGACGGCGCCAGCGACTCCCTCGCGCGCGCTCCTCACGCCCGGTGGGCGCTCGGAGGCGCGCGCCGCCGCACCGTCGGCCATTTATAAACCATCGTCGGTGCTCCCGACCCGCTCCCACGCGAGGTGCGCGACGATCCCGAGCAGGAACGCGACGCCGAGGTTCGTCGCCAGCGCGACGAGCCCGATCGCGACCGAGAGCGCGACGTTCTCGGAGTCGAGGGCGTTGCGCGCGAGCGAGACGGCGACGATCGCGAGCAGCGCGCCGAGCATTGCCACCGGGAACGCGCCGAGGAGTGCGGGCGTCGCGAAGGGGACGGCGAGGAGGTAGCCGGCACCGAGGACGACGTTGGCGCCGCCGGTGCGCGCGCCGAACGCGTGCTTGCCGGCGACCCCGTCGCAGCCGTGACACATCGGGATCCCGCCGAGCGGCACCGCGAGCAGGTTCGTCGCGCCCATGCTCGCCGACAGCTCGTCCGGCGTCACCTCGGCGTCGAACAGGTCGGCGAAGAGGAGGGAGGTCGCCAGCGCGGCGTTCCCGATCGTCATCGCGAGCTGCGCGACCACGCCGTCGGCCGTCCGCCGGGTGACCGCCGCGGAGAACGCCGAGAGGGACGGCGTCGGCGGCGACCCGGGCCACTGCGGTGCCGGGACGCCCGCGGTGGCGACCGCGATCGCGACGCCCGCGACCGCCACCGCGAGCGCGCTCGCCTTCCGGTGCCCGGCGAGCGCCGCGAGCGCGGCGATTCCCACGCCGACCGCCGCGAGGACCGGGTCGCCGAGCGCGAGGTCGACGCCGGTCTGCAGCAGGATCAGCCCGACCGCGAACTGCACCCCGCGGATCACCGGTTCGCCGATCCAGCGCTCCACCCGCGCGAGCGTCCCGGAGAGCCCGATCGCGAGGAGGAGGACCCCGAGGATCAGCCCCGCGAGCGCGAGCTCGGCGTACGTCAGCGCGCCCGCGATCGCCAGCGCCGCCAGCGCCTTCATCGGCTCGACCGACACGGGGAGCCCGTACCGGACCCCCCAGACGACTTGGAAGACGCCGAAGCCGACGAGCGCGTGCGGCAGCGACACGTCGGTCAACAGCGCCAGCGCGACCACGAGCGGGATGACCGTAATCGAATCCCCTATCGCTCCGGTGAGCGCTCCCGGACCGAACTCGATCCCGCGCCGTCGCGCCGCTCCGACGATTCCCACAGTGTGCGTGGACTCACGCCGGAGACGCTTGAGAGTATTCAGAAACCGTCGTCGGGATCGATCGGTGGTGACGTAATCGTTTTTAGTTCACTCACCGGAATCGAACGTCGGGTCCTCCTCGGAGATCATCGGGCAGTTCCGCACGCGGAACTCGTCGAAGCCGACCGCCTCGAGGATCGTCGTCCCCTCGTGGCCGCACGCGACCTCGGGCGGCGGAGTGAAGTGCGGGCACTGCTGGCAGTACGTCCGCTTGGAGACGACGTGCTCGGTGTCGCCACCGCCGGGGACGGCCGTCGCCTCCCCGAGCGAGTCGGTCCCGGCGGCGTCCGCGTCGAGGGACTCCCAGACGTCCTCCTCGACCGGGCCGCCGACGTCCATCCGCTCGAACGCCTCGTCGAGGTCGGTCTCCGAGTCGGCGGGACCGAGCTCGTCGAAGGGGTCGTCGCGCCGCGCGCCGGAGGCGCCGGATTCGGGGTCGACGGGAGCGGGATCGACGGGGTCGGAGTCGGAGGCGCCCCCGTCCGGGTCGTTTCCGTCCGGATCGTTTCCGTCCGGATCGCCCCCGTCTGGATCGTCTCCTTCGACACCGGCCCCGAGCTCGGCGAAGGGGTCGTCGACCTCGGCCGCGGGCACCTCGAGGGAGTCGAACGGGTCGTCCACCTCGCCCGCGTCCGAGTCGCGGCGCCGCCCGTCACCCTCGTCGCTCATCGGTCGCCTCCGGCGTCGCGGGTGCTCACGTCGCCGCTCTCGCCCTCGTCGACGTCGCCGTCGAGGGCGGGCTGCTCCGCGGCGACGAGCCGCGAGGTGCCGAGGAAGCCGGGGTTCGGCTCCAGCTCGGCGAACTCCCGTCCGCAGTGGGGGCACTCGGGCGTCGTCAACAGCCCGATGTCGACGGTTCCGCCGCAGTCGGTGCAGGCCGCCTTCCGGACGCCGTCGCGGTTGGCGGTCGCCGTCAGCGCGTCGAGGCGCTCGCGGTCGGCCCGGTCGCGCTCGGCCGCCTCCAGTCGGCGCCGGACCCTGACGACCGCGCTCGCGACCCGGGAGAGCTTGTCGTCGAGCTCCTCGACGTCGACCGCGTCGGCGTGCGCCGCCGACTCCGCGAGGTCGTCCACCCGCTCCTCGACGCCGGCCAGCCGGTCGTCGAGGTCGCCGACGCGCCCTTCGACCGCCTCGTCGACGGTCGACCGCGCCGCCGCGTCCGCTTCGAGCTCGTCGAGGCGCTCCGCGGTCCGGTCGAGGTCGGCCGCGAGCGCGTCCAGCCGGTCGGCCGTCTCGGCGTGCGCGTGGTCGGCCGGCGCCTTCGCCTCCAGGTCGCGGTAGAGCTCGACGAAGCGCTCCCGGAGGTCCTCGACCTTCTCGTCGACGTCGGCGTCGAGGGCGTCGAGCCGCGACTCGATCGCGGCCACCTCCTCTCGGTCCGGCACGTCGATCCCCTCTTCCTCCGCGAGCGCGACGATCGCGCGCTTCAGCAGCTCCTCGCGGCCGACGTCGGCTTCATCGGCGGCCTCGTCGACGGCGGCTTCGGTGGCGGTGGCCTCGTCGGCGGCGTCGACCGTTCCGTCGGTCGGATCGAAGTCGCTCATTGAGGATACCCCGCCATTTATGCTCCGTTTAACGGGGAGACTTAAGTAATCTGTCGCGCCGTTCTCCGGATCGATACTCGGAGCGCGGGGACCGGCCCGAGTGAAACGCGGTCGGTGCCGCGTTCGACCGCTCACCGGATCTTCCGCACGTCGCTGATGTCGAAGCCGCCCTCGTGGATCTCCGTCTCGAACCGGACGATGTTCTCCGCCTCCAGCCGGGAGAGGACGCCGCGGAACTCGCGGACGAACATCGTCCGGGCGCGCTGGGAGCCGCCGCTCTCCCAGGTGAACTGGAGGGTTCCGCCCGCGGCGTCCATCAGGGCGCCGAACTCCCGGTCGGAGATGGAGTCGGTGTTCACCAACACGAGGATGAGTCCGCCCCACCGGTAGGCGGCCTTCTTGAGCCCCTTCATCACCATCGCCACGTCGCTCCACTCCGTGTCCTCGTCGACCATCGAGACGAGGTCGGTGACGGAGTCGATGCAGACTAAGCTCCCGTCGGCGTTCGCGGAGAGGTAGTCGCCGAACGCCGTGAGCACGTCCTCGTACTCGCCGCGGTCGCCGAGCTCCGTGATCGACGCGGTCTCCGCCTCGTACCAGTCGCGGGGGACCGGACTCAGCTGGAAGTACTCCGGCGAGAGGTCGCGGAAGGCGATCTCGTCGATCGCCGCGTCGACGATCTCGTCGGCCATCGTGTACCCCATCTCGCGGGTGAGGGCGTCGGTGTCGGCGGTGAACGAGAGGTAGTGGACGTCGTCCGGGAGCGCGGCGTCGTCCGGGAGGTCGCCGTAGTAGAGGTCGAACAGCTCCGCGTCGGCGCGCCCGAGGGCGTTCATCGCCGCGCTGGTGTACAGGAACTCGCGCGCGCCCGCCCCGGACTCGCCGGCGAGCAGCACGACGTTGCCCGGCGGCGCGCCGCCGCCGAGGATCGAATCGAGGCGGGCGACGCCGAACGGAACGCTCGTCATGTCCCGTACGGGGACGCCGCACCGCTTAGTGTTGTTGCTCGTTTGGGGCGGGAGGAGAGCGCGGCGGCTGACCGATCCGCTACTCCGTCACCCGCGCCCCGCCCTCGGCGGCGCGGGCGACCGCGACCGACCCGCCCACGCCCGCCTCCGCCAGCGCGCGCTCGCCCGCCGCCGCCGCTGCGTCGGCGTTCGCGGCGTCCGTGACGCCGTACACGGTCGGGCCCCACGAGGACTGGCCCGCGCCGAACACCGCGGCCGACCCCGAAAGCGACGCCACCACGTCGCCGACGGGCGGGCGATAGACGCCCCCCTGCTCGTCGGCGTACCAGGCGCCGTTGAGCCGACCGATCTCCGCGACCGCGGCGCCGAACCGCTCGGCGTTCCCGGTCGCGACCGCGGGGAGCACTCGGCGCGTGACGATCCCGCCGATCCGGTCGGCGAGCCCGGGGTCCGCGCGTTCGACCGCGGTCCGCATCGCCTCGTCCTCCGCGTCCCCGTTCCGGCCCGGGGCGACGTCCGGGCGCACGAGCAGGAAGCGCCAGTCGTCGGGGACGTCGTGGCGGGCCGCCACCGGCGGGACGGTCCACTCGCCGTCCGCGGGGCGGTCGGTCGTGAACCGGGCGGTCGGGTGGCCGGCGTCGAGGACGAACCCGCCCGCCTCGAACGTCGCGACGCCGACGCCGGAGCGTCCCCCGCGGCCGAGCGCCGGGGCGCGCTCGCGGACGCGGGGCTCCTCGCCGTGAGCGACCGCGGCGGCCGCGAGCGTCGCCGCGGCCAGCTGGGTCCCGCTCCCGAGCCCGGCGTGGCGCGGGAGCGACTCGCGGAGCGTGACGCGGGCGCCGCCGACGCCGAGCAGGTCGACGGCCGTGCGGGCGTACCGGAGGACGTCGTCGCGGACGGCGGGGTCGGTGGATTCGTCGCCGTCGGCCGTCTCGACCGTCACCCGGTCGGCGGGCTCGGCGTCGACGACGACCCGCGGCTCGCGGAGGCCGACGCCGAGGGCCCCGTACAGCCGCTCGTGCGAGAGGCTGAGGTTACAGAAGCCGAAGTGGAGCCGGGCGCCGGCGCTCGCGCGTGCCATCGTTGTCCGCGTTTGGGAGTCGATTGATAAAGGGTGCGTGACAGTGGCGGGCGTTGCCCACGAGTCCGAGCGAGGACGGCGCGGCCGGCGTCGCGGAACCGAAAAGACTTCGTGTCAATCCAGACGATCGTCCGTTCGTATGCCCTCCAGAAGAGCGTTGCTGGCGACCGTCGGCAGCGCGGCTGTCGCCGGGATCGCAGGCTGTAGCGGGTCGGAATCGGGCGGTTCGGACACGGTCGACTGTCAGACGAGCGCCCTCGATCACGGGGACGGGGACGTGCTCGACACCGGCGCGAGCGGGACGGTCGAAGACGGCGACGTGCGGCTCGCGGTTCCGCTGTCCGTCGACGACGTCCGAGAGAACGACCTCGACAGGATCGAGGTGTACGACGCGACGGACGCGCTGGCGCACGTCATTCCGGTCTCGGCCGACGACGCCGGACTCATGGCGAACAAGGTCGGCGTGAACGAGGGACAGCTCCGGTACGAGCAGTCCCTGGGCCGGCGACCGTTCCACGGGCAGTACCGAGTCGTCGCGGTGAACGCAGCCGGCGAAACCGTCGATTCCGTCACCGTCGAGTTCAACTGCTTCGCGGACGTCAGCGACTGACCGGTCGGCCCCGCGCGGTGACGGTCGACGACGGGTCGACGCCGGGGTCACTCACAAACGCGCGCCCGGTCGCTCACTCCCGCCAGTCCGGGTTCGCGCGCGGCGGCGAGAAGATGTCGTACCCCACGACCGCCTCGTCGCCGTCGTTGCGCGCGGCGTGCGGCTCGTCGCCGGGGATGCTGTAGGTGTCGCCGGCCTCGACGACCAGCTCCTCGCCGTCGACGAGGAACGTGAGCGCCCCCTCGGTGACGACGCCGATCTGCTCGTGCGGGTGGTCGTGCTCGGGCACTTCGGCGCCGGGTTCGATGACGAAGCGCTGGATGCTGGTGTCCTCGCCGACCGCGCCTTGCGTGAGGAACACGTCGTCGACCGCCTCGGCCGCCTCGACGTCCGCGTCGGATACGACGTCCATGGCAGAGCCGGCGGCCGGGAGCGACTTAAATAGGGCGGGTGGGGCGGCCAGCGAGCGGGAAGGGGGAGACGAGCGACTACGGGAACGGGTGGTACTCCTTCTCCAGTTCGGGCTCGAACCCCATCGACCGCGGCACGTCGCGGGCGCGGTCGCCGAAGAAGGGGTCGCCGGTGAACAGCGGCTGCGCGCCGGGGACGAGCACGCGGACCGCCTCGAACCCCATACCGGCGAGGTCGCGGGTCGTGAGCCGGGCGACGTACGGCTCCAGCCCGACGGTCTCGACGCGGTCGACGACGGCCTCCAGCTCGTCCGTGCCCGAGACCGCCGGCTCGCCGAGCGCGTCGGCCGGGACGCTCGCGTCCGGGTCGAAGAACGCCCGCGTCTCGTCGGGGAAGTCGGCGTGGTGGCCGATCGCGGCGCCCTCCTCCGCGGCCGCCTCCGGGCCCATCGACCGGAGCTCCGTCCAGTTCTGAAGCGCCTCCGCGAGCGCGCTCCGGGCCGCCGCGACCGGGTCGAGGTCGGCGCCCGAGCCGGCCGCGAACCGGGGCCAGTCTCCGTCGCGGTGAACGCCGACGGCGACGACGGGCACGTCGACGTCGGTCGTGACGAGCAGGGGCGTCACCGACAGCGACTCGGCCCGCGCGCGCTTCTCCAGCTCGGCGAACGTCGAGTCCTCCACCTCGAGCCCGAGCGGCTCCGTCGTCGAGTACCAGCTCGTCATCGTCGCGTCCCGCTCGATCGCCTCGTACAGCCCCGACAGCGCGGCCTCCGGCCCGGAGTTGCCGAGTCCGAGCCCGGTCGTGATCGCGGGGCGGTACCGCCGCTCCGGCGGCGGGAAGTGGACGAACTCCGCCGGGAGGCTCGCCGGCTCGCCCGTCGCGAGGGACTCTCCCGTGACCCACGCGAGGCCGTCGTCGCGGTCGTACGACTCGGCGTCGTCGGGGCGCACGAACGCGTCGGGCGTCACCGGGCTCGGGACGTTCGCGGCCGGCGCGCGCGTGAACGACGCCTCGCGGTAGACGCCCGCCGCGTACCGCTCTAACCCCTCGCCGAGCGCCTTCATGAACGCCGCGTCCCAGCCGGCGTCGACGCCGCCGCCGAACTCGGCGGCACGGGCGTCGGAGAAGGGCGTCGTGTCGGCGACGCGTGCGACGTAGTACGGTACCGGGAACGACTCCCGCTCGCCGACCTCCGAGAGCGCGCCGATCCGGGGGTCGACCGCCCGCTCCGCGCGGTCGATCGACTCGGCGAGGGAGCGCTCCGCGTGCTCCCGCGGGAGCGCGTCGCCAGGGGCGTCGCCGCAGTCGCAGCCGGGGACCGGGAGCAGAGTCCGCTCCGCGCCCGGCACCTCGACGACCGTGTCGGCGACCGGGTCGCCCGCGAGCAGCCGGATGACGCGGCGCCCTGCGAGCGCGCCGGCGTAGCGCACCGCCGACCGGCGGCCCTTCGGGGCGTCCGCCGGCTCCGCCCCGCCGCTCGCGACCCGGGCCCGGAGGCAGTCGTAGCAGGCCTCGTCGAAGACGGTGACCACGGCATCGACGTCCGCGAGCGGGACGCCGCCGAGCCCGCCCACCTCGATCCCGACCCATCGGTCGAGGGCGTCGTTCGCGGCCGCGAACGCGTCCGACCCCGCGGTGTCGACCACGACAGCGAGGTCGAAGCCGTCCAGCAGCCCCGGCTCGACCGGCATCACGTTCACGTCGACATCGCCGAGCGCGGTCGAGACGGCGTCGACCGCGGGCCCCTCGCCGACAAGTGCGATATCCATGTCCCGTCCGACGCGAAGGAGCGAAAAAAAGCCGCGGGTAGCGGTGTCGGGCCTCGAAGCGGAGACGGAGTCGGGTCCCCGGTCAGGCCATCAGTTCGCTCGCGACCGCCGCGAGCTCGTCGGCGTCGACGCCGTGGAGCCGGTCGTCGCCGAGCTTGAGCCGGAGGCGGGGTCGGCCGACGTCGATCGGGACCTTCTCGGTGTCGATGATCCCGAGGTCCTCCAGCCGGGTCTTCGTTCGGGAGAACGTCGCCTTCGAGGCGATCCCGACGTCCTCGCCCCACTTCGAGATGTCGTAGAGGAGCACGTCGTTCTTCGCGGCGACGAGCAGCGAGACGGTCACCTCGTCGAGCGCGGCGTCGGCCGCCTCCATCGACGCGAGCACGGCGTCGAAGTCGTCGCGGGTGGCCTCGCCGATCTCGGCGGCCATCGTCTCGCGGACGCGGCTGAGCGCCGGCGTTCGGAGCCCGTACTCCTCGGCCGCCTCGAAGGCGTCGCGGTGCGTCGCGAACACCTCGTCGACGAACTCCCCCTCTTCCGTCGAGAGCGCGGCGACGTGCTCGCCCGCGCTCACGAGGACGACCACCCGCGAGGGAGAGACGAACAGCGCGTTGTCGACGTCCGCCGAGAGCACGCGGAGCCCGAGCGAGCCGTCGGCGACGAGGTCGGCCGCCTTCGACGCGACGAGGAAGTCGTCCGTCACCTCCTTCAGCGTCCGCTCGTCGGCCAGCATCGACAGCTTCGGTAGGTCGTCGCGACCGGTCGCCGCCTCGACGAGCGATACGATCGTCTCCGCGGAGGGGTCGACGACGAGGAGCTCCTCGTCGGCGTCGGCGAACGCCGTGTCGAGGACGTTCTCGACGTCCGTCTCCAGTAAATTCGACACCATCTATCTTCTCGGATAAAAGCCAGATATCTATTTAATATTAACGGGATTAGAGGAGTGAACAACTGGTTTTCAGCGGCCGAAACGCCCGAAAACGACGGATTTGTCGATCCCGATCGGGACCGACGGGCCGAACGGGTCGCGGCGGGCGCGGGCGGAACGACCTGAGGGCCGCGAGGGCGACGGTGCGAGGCTTGCGAGGGCGACGGTGCGAGGCTCGCGGCACCGCTCTCGCGGGAGCCGCGGCAGCGACGCCGTGACGGAAGGATTAATGCGCGATCGCACCGGCGTTCGTACATGGACAACGAGCACGTCCGGGAGGTCGATCCGGCGGTCGCCGACGCGCTGGCCGGCGAGCGCGACAGACAGGAGCAGACGCTCGCGATGATCGCCAGCGAGAACCACGTCAGCGAGGCGGTGCTGGAGGCGCAGGGGAGCGTCCTCACGAACAAGTACGCCGAAGGGTACCCGGGCGCCCGCTACTACGCCGGCTGCGAGTACGCCGACGAGGTCGAGGAGCTCGCCATCGAGCGCGCGAAGGAGCTGTGGGGCGCCGAACACGTCAACGTCCAGCCGCACTCCGGAACGCAGGCGAACCAGGCGGTGTACTACGCGATGCTGGAGCCGGGCGACAAGATCCTCTCGCTGGACCTGACCCACGGCGGCCACCTCTCGCACGGTCACCCCGCGAACTTCACCGGGCAGATATACGAGGTCGAGCAGTACGAGGTCGACCCCGAGACCGGGTACATCGACTACGAGGGCCTCCGCGAGACGGCCGAGGAGTTCGAACCCGACATCGTCGTCTCCGGCTACTCCGCGTACCCGCGGACCGTCGACTGGGAGGCGATCCAGGCCGCCGCCGACGCGGTCGACGCCTACCACCTCGCCGACATCGCGCACATCACCGGGCTCGTCGCGGCGGGCGTCCACCCCTCGCCGGTGGGGATCGTCGACTTCGTCACGGGCTCGACGCACAAGACGATCCGCGCCGGTCGCGGCGGGATCGTGATGTGCGACGCGGAGCACGCCGACGACATCGACAAGGCGGTGTTCCCCGGCGGGCAGGGCGGCCCCCTCATGCACAACGTCGCCGGCAAGGCGGTGGGGTTCAAGGAGGCGCTCGAACCCGAGTTCGAGGAGTACGCGAAGCAGGTCGTCGACAACGCCGAGGTCCTCGCGGAAACGCTCCAGGGCCACGGGCTCTCCTTAGTCTCCGGCGGCACCGACAACCACCTCGTGTTGGCCGACCTCCGCGACTCGCACCCGGACCTGCCGGGGGGTGACGCCGAGGACGCGCTGGCGGCCGCGAACATCGTCCTCAACGGGAACACCGTCCCGGGCGAGACCCGCTCGCCGTTCAACCCCTCGGGTATCCGAGCCGGCACGGCCGGCCTCACGACACGCGGGTTCGACGAGGCGGCGATGGAGGAGGTCGGCGACCTCATCTACCGCGTCGTCGACGACGTCGACAGCGACGACGTCATCTACGAGGTCGGCGAGCGCGTCGTCGAGCTCTGCGAGGAGCACCCGCTGTACGAGTAGGCGACGCGGAGATCGGCGGGCGGCGGGCGGCGGTCGACGATCGACGCTCGTCGGCGCGGCGACCGCCTGACCGAATCCGTGCGTACAAAGTAGGGGCGTCCCGGACTGGTCGACATGGCCGACTCGTCGTTCCTCTCGAATCGCCTCGACCGCGCCGCCGCGCCGCTCCTGGTCGGCGACCTGCTCGCGTTGATCGTCATGTTGACTATCGGGACGCTGAACCACACCTCGGTCGAGTTCCTCACGTCGAACCCGCTGTACCTGCCCGGCGTGTACGCGCCGTTCCTGATCGCCTGGGCCCTGATCGCGCCGGTCGTCGGCGCGTACTCCGCCGGCGCCGCGGAGACGGCGAAGTCGTCGGTGCCGCTGGCGATCCGGTCGTGGATCCCGGCCGCCGTCGTCGGACTCGGGCTCCGCGCGTTCGTCTTCCGCGGCGGCGCCGAACTGAGCTTCGCCGTCGTCATGCTCGTGGCGGGGTCGGTGTTCCTCGGCGGCTGGCGCGCCCTGTACTTCAGGCTCCGGTAGCGATCCGTATCGGTGCCTCCGCCGTCGCCGTCGTCCGACTCGTTTTCGTTCCGATTCCGCCGCGTCTCCGACGGCCCCGAGTTCGGTCCGTGAGCCGCCGGAACGGTTTTCCACCGCCTCGCGCCCGTCGTGGAATAGTTGTCATAACTTATCAGAAACCACGAAGTGATCAGCGAAGGCATCACGTCGAACCCTGAGAAAGATTTAATAGCGATTTTGTCGTAGTTTGCGACTGAGCATGACTGGGTACTACGACTACGTCCTCGGACTCATTCCGGCCGCGCTGATCGGTGTGACAGCCTTTCTGAACCTGGTCGGACTGTCGTTGACGGCCGCGCTTCCCGGGGGCGCGCTCGTCGCGGGGGGCGTCATGGCCCACGCGATGTTCGTCCGGAGCCCAGTTACCGACTCGGTCGGCGGCGGCACGCGCGTGCGTCCGGGCCGGCTAGTCGGGCGGTCCGGCGAGCGGTCGACCGACCGCACCGCCGGCCGATCGCGCTCCGGCAGGGCCTCCGACTGAGCCGGCACCGGCCTCGGCGCCGCGCGACCCGATCGACGGTTCCGCTTCCCTGTACGGTTTAGTCCCCCGCACCCGAGGGGACCGGTATGACCGAGACGCTGTTCCTCGCGAGCGCCGACGTCGACGACCTCGCCGAGCCGTCGGACTACGTCGCCGCCGTGCGCGACGCGTACCGCCAGATCGGCGAGGGAGCGCCGGCGAAACCGCGAACGAAGCTGTACAACCGCGAACCGCCGGGCATGCTGACCTCCTACACCGCGATCCTGCCCGAGACGGGCGCGATGGGCGGCTACACCTACTCCGCGGGGTTCGGCGCGGGCGATGCGTGGTTCATGACGCCGCTGTTCGACGCCGAGTCGGGAGAGCCGCTCGCGGTGCTCGACGGCGCCTCGATGAACCCGTTCAAGACGGGCGCCGCAGGGGCGACCGCGGTCGACGCGCTCGCCCGCGAGGACGCGACGGAGGTCGCCGTGATCGGCAGCGGCGCGCAGGCCCGCGGCCAGCTCGCGACGACCGCGACCGTCAGGGAGTTCGAGGCCGTCCGGGTGTTCTCGCCGACCGCCGAGCACCGCGAGGCGTTCGCCGAGGAGTTCGCCGACCGGATCGACCCCGACGTCACGGCGGTCGCGAGCGCGAGCGAGGCGGTCGCCGGCGCCGACGTGGTGATCGCGGCGACGAACGCGAGCGAGCCCGTGATCGACGACGCGGACGTCGAGCCCGGCACCCACGTCACGGCGATGGGCCAGTACCACCCGGAGAAGAACGAGCTCCCGCCCGAGCTGATCGCCCGGGCGACGTACGTCCCCGACATCCGCGAGCGGGCGACGCAGGACGCCGGGTCGTTCCTCGCCGCGGTCGAGGCGGGGCTCGTCGGCGAGGACCACGTCGCGGCCGACCTCGGCGAGGTCGTCGCCGGCGAGCATCCGGGCCGGACGAGCGAGGAGGAGATCACCGTGTTCGACTCCGGCGGGACCGGGATCGAGACGGTCGCGGCCGCACACATGCTCTACGAGCGGGCGAGCGAGAAGGGACGGGGGCAAACGATCGACTTCGCGCCCGCGAGCGAGGCGCTCACGGGACGCTAACGCCGGGGCGCGATTCGACGGGAGTGCGAATCGCTCACCGTCGGGTCAGGTTCCCGGACGGATCGATGTCGAACGTCAGGCGCCCGCTCTCGTCCTCGTCGCCCGGATAGTAGTGGACGTGGTCTTGCTCCGTTAGCTCGCTGTTGTCCTCGAAGAGACCGTATTCGATGAGATACGGCCGCCGTTCCGCGACGTCTTCGCGGAAGGCTTGACCGCCCGGTTCGACGCTTATTTGTCCCGAAAACGCCCGAGCGTCGCTTCGGGAGTCGCCGCCGGCCGGCCGGGAGACAGTCAGCTCGATCGTATACGGGCTCTCGGAGTGGTTGAAGACGACAAGAGAGAGCGACGGGGGATCGGAGAGCAGGCCGGAGCACCCGGCGAGTCCCGCGCAGAGCGGGGCCACACCCAAGACGAGGGTACGCCGCTTCATGCACGGAGTGCATCCACGGTCGGTAAGTGCCTTTCGGGGCGGCAGAGCGCGGGACGGGTACCCCGCCGCCTACTCCAGCCGGTACCGCAGGATCGCGGCGATCCCGCCGAGATTGGAGAGCTGTTCGCCGGGCGCGAACTCCGAGGAGAAGACGACCACGTCGCCGCCCTGCTGTTCGACCGACTCGATCACCTCGTTGACGTCGATCGACCAGTCGCCCTCCCCCTGTCGCTCGGTGCGGAGCCGGTCGTCGACCACGAGGAGCGTCTCGATCGCGCCGAACTCGGCGGCTTCCGCCACGTCCTCGGGGCCGTACGTCGCCTTCGCGCCCTGCGCGATGTTCTCGGTCAGCTCGTCGATGAGGCTCGCTTCCTTCGAGATCCGCGTCTCCTTCTGGACCTCGTCGACCGCGCCGCGCTTGAGCACCTCGTGGACCCCGCGGTCGCCGGCGGCGGAGGTGTCGACCGTGGTGATCCGACCGGCGAGGTCGCGGTACTCCTCGGTGACGTAGTCGAGCGCGTCGTTCTTCGTGAACCCCGGCCCGGCGAGGATGACGGCGTCGGCGTCGAGGTGCGCGAGCGCCTCGCCGAGCTCGGCGAACAGCTCCTCGCGGGGCCGGGAGTACTCTCCCTTCCCCGTCGGCTTCGTGAAGGAGGCGTACTCCTCGGTGCCGTACTGCTGGACCGTGTGGACGTAGGCGGCCCCCTCCTCGACGGTCGCGATGGCGACGTCGGGGTTCTCGGCGGCCTCCGTCGCCTCCTCTAACCGCTCGGTCTGGTCCGGCTTGAAGTGCTTCTCGACCGTGATCTCGTCGTGCTCCTCGACGTTGAGCGTGTGGTGTGCGTTGAGCTGGTCCTCGCGGGAGCAGGCGACGATCACGCCCGAGACGCGGAGCCGGTTGGCGAACCGGGCGAACTCCACGTCGTCGACCTCCAGCGTGACGAACAGGTGCTCGCGCTGGCCGCCGGTGTCCCGCATCTGGTCGTCGTTCCGCTGGATCCGGCGGGTGGTGTCGCCCTCGACGAGGTCCCCCGGCTCGAGGACGTGCGCGAGGTGCCAGAGGTCGTCGACGTTCTCGGGGACGAGGGTGAGCCGCTCCCGGCCCTCCTCGCCGTATCCCCGGTCGGAGATGCGCATACGCGACCGTTCGCCCGCGCTCGTATCAACTCTTGTCTTCCGGGTCGACGGGAGCGGCCCACTCGAACCCGGCGGCGTCCTCGCGCGCGGTCTCCTCGCGGTCGACGCCGAGCGGGACGGTCCGACCGGTCTGGACCGCCGGCGGCACCTCCGCCGTCGACCGCCGGAACCCGCCGTCGGGCCGGTCGGGGGAGGGATCGGCCGGCGTCGGGACGGGTTCCGACGCCGCGGGCGGCGACGCGGGCGACCCGAACGCTCCCGACGACGACGAGGCGGGCGACTCGATCGGCTCGCGCGACTCGGCGACGCCGAACTCGAGCGCTCCCGCGGCGCCGCAGCCGTACAGCGCGTGCGCGACGACGCGAACGGCGAAGACGAACGCGGCGCCGACGACGAGCGGGACGAACGGCGCGGCCAGCGCGTACCCCGCGCCGAGCGCCGCGACCGCGACGGCCCACGCGGCCGCGTACTCCGCCGACCCGGCGACGGCGGCGACCCGACCCGGACGGAGGGCGTCGCGGAGCCGCCCGGACGCGGCGAACGCGGCCAGCGCGGCCGGCCTGACGTACGCGAACGCGAGGAGGTACGCCACGGTGACGACGGCGAGGAGCCCGCCGCCGGTGCCGACGACGGCGGGAACGCCACCGGGGCCGAGCGCGCGGTCCGCGAGATCGAGCGCGGGGGCGAGGTCGACGGCCCCGGTCCCGACGGCGGCGGCCGCGAGGGCGACGACCGCGAACAGGAGCGCCAGCGGCGCGAGCAGCAGCGCGCTCAGCAGGACCGATCTGAGTCCGTCTCGGTACAGTTCGTTCCAGGCGACGAACGGGGGCGCCCCGTCTCGGTTCCCGGTCGCGCCCCCGCCGGCGACGACGCGGACGAGGTATCCCCGGGCGACGAAGGCGGGCGCGAGCGCGAGCGGCGCGAGGACGACGAGCGGGGGGAAGACGAGGGTCCCCCCGATCCACGCCGGAGTGACGACCCACGTCAGCAGGGTCAGGAGCCCGCCGACGACGAGGACGCCGGCGGCGTCGGTGGACCGCGACAGGACCGACGACGCGCCCCGGATCATATCCGATCCTGTTCCGCGACGGTGATAAAGGATGCCCGGTCGGACGGACTGCGTCGGATCTGGGCGGCGTCCCGAAGCGGGAGGGCCCGAAGGACCGCCTCCCGAGCGTTTATATGATTTCGCGGAGTAGTACCAGTCGGCCGCGCGGGACTATCGTGTGCCTCTGACAACTCCGATCACGGTCGCCGTGCGCGGCGGCCACCCCCCGTCCGCGGCTTTCGGCGGATCGAGGGTTTCTCTCTCTCCGAGCGACGGCCGCGCCGGTACCGATTTATTCCGTCCGGACGACCGTCCCGTATGACCGGCGACGAGCAGACGGCCGAGGTGGAGCCGGCGCTCCGCAGCTACGGGATCAGCGTCGAGGAGATCGACGGCGGCGACCCGCTGGATCTCACGTACATGACGGCGTTCCCCGGCCGCGAGGTGCACCACGGCGAGATGGGGCGCGCCCTCAACGCGCTCATCGACCGCGCCGAGGCGGACGAGTGGGAGCCCGTCCGGGTCGAGGCGACGGTCGTCCGCGCGCCCGGCGACGTCCTCGGGACGTGGCGCGCCGAACCGGAGTGGTTCGAGGCGCTGGCCGCGTACGAGATATCGGAGACGGAGTTCTCGTCGCGCGTGCTGGAGACGCTGTCGCACGCGGACGGACCGGCGGCGGCCGACGACGGGGAGGCCGCGACGCCGGGGGGAGACGGCGAGGCCGACGGGGAAGGGTCCGGCGACGACGACCCCGTGGAGTCCGGGGACCGAACGTGACCCGCAGAAACCCGGTGAACCGCGCGCAGCGCCGGCTCGACCGCCCGCCACGCGAGCGGTTCGCCACCCGCGCGCTCGCGTTCGACGTCGACGGCGACACCTGTCGCGGCACCCTCTATCTGCCGGGTGGCGACGACGACGATCCCCCGGTGGTCGTGATGGCACCCGGTCTCGGCGCGGAGCGGACCTTCGGCTACCCGGCGGTCGCGGAGCGGTTCGCCGACGCGGGCTACGCCGCGTTCCTCTTCGACTACCGCGAGTTCGGCGCCTCCGACGGCGACTCCCAGGCGGTCCACCCCGCGGCCCAGCGCGCCGACTACGCGGCCGCGATCGACCGCGTCGGCCGCGTCGACGCCGTCGGGCGCGAGCTCGTGCTCTGGGGCGCGTCGCTGTCGGCGGCGCACGTCCTCACGCTCGGGGCCGAGCGCGCCGACGTCGACGCCGTGATCGGCGCGGTCCCGATGCTCGACGGCCGGGCGATCGCCCGGCGCCGCGGCGCGAAGTACCTCGCGCGGTCCGGGGCCGCCGGGCTCCGCGACCTGATCGGCCATCGGGTCGGTCGCGGGCGGACCGTTCCGATCGTCGGCACCGCCGAGGAGTTCGCAGCGATCACGGAGCCGGGGACGAAGCGGAAGTACCTCGACCTCGTCGACCGGGAGTCGACGTGGCGCAACGAGACGCCCGCGCGGTCGCTGCTGCGGGTCGCGAACTACCGACCGGTCGACCGACTCGGTGAGATCAGAGCGCCGACCCTCCTGTTGGCGGGGACCGACGACGCCATCGTCGACAGCGAGGCGGTCGTCGACGCGGGCGAGGCGCTCTCGCGCGGGACCGTCGTCACCATGCCCGCGGACCACTTCTCCCCGCTCGGCGAGGACTTCGAGCCCGCGGTCGGGCATCAGCTGTCGTTCCTGCGGGACGCCCTCGAGTAGGAAAAGTCGACGCGGACCCTACCGCGCTCGCCCGTTTTTAAATAACGTCGGCGCGAATCCCCGGCCATGACCACTGTCGCGCTGCTGAGCGTCGCACCGGTGATCGAGGGGAGCATGGCGAGTGAGGTCGCGAAGGCCGTCGCCGCGCTCGACGAGTTCGACGTGAGCTACGAGACGAACCCGATGGGTACCGTGATCGAGGCCGACGACGCCGAGACGGTGTTCGCCGCCGCCGCGGCCGCCCACGCCGCCGTCGACGGCGACCGCGTCTCGACGGTGCTGAAGGTCGACGACAAGCGGACCGCGGAGACGACCGCCGAGGAGAAGGTGGAGGCCGTCGAGGAGGAGCTCGGTCGTGCGGCGAAGCGGGAGCGCTGAGCGGGGACCGGCCCCCGGCTACCCCTTGATGTTGCAGACGGGGAACGTGCGCGCCACCTTGTCGCCGATTCCCAGCTCGTCGCTGACGCGGATCACCTCGTCGATGTCCTTGTAGACGCCGGGCGCCTCCTCGGCGATGGTCGCGCCCGACTGCGCCTTCACGAAGATACGCTGGCCGTCCTCGAGGTCGTCCTGCACGTCGCCGCCCCAGAACTCCTGTTTCGCCTGCGTCCGGCTCATCAGCCGCCCGGCGCCGTGGGCGGTGGAGCCGAACGACACCGCCATCGACTCCGCGCCGCCGCGGAGCACGTACGAGCCGGCGCCCATGCTCCCGGGAATGATCACGGGCTGACCCACGTCGCGGTACGTCTCGGGCACGTCCTCGTGGCCCGCGGGGAACGCGCGAGTGGCGCCCTTGCGGTGGACGTACAGCTCCCGATCCGCGCGGGTCACAGCCGCGTCGCCGACCGCGGGGCGTCCGTCGGCGTCGACGCCGACCTCGTGGGTCTCCTTCTTCGCGATGTTGTGCGCCACGTCGTACAGCAGCTCCATCCCCAGGTCCTCGATCGGGTCGGCGTCGAACACCTCGCCGAACGTCTCGCGGGCCTGGTGAGTGATCAGCTGGCGGTTCACCCACGCGAAGTTGATGCACGCGCCCATCGCGCCGTAATACTCCTCGGCGAGCTCCGAGCCGGCGGGCGCGGCCGCCAGTTCCTTGTCGGGGAGCTCGTCGAGCAGGTCGCCGTGCTCCTTCTCGATCCGGCGGAGGTAGTCGTTGCAGGTCTGGTGGCCCAGCCCGCGGCTCCCGCAGTGGATCAGGACGACGATCCCGTCCTCTTCCAGCCCGTACGCCTCGGCCACGTCCCCGCGGAACACGTCCGTGACGCGCTGGACCTCGAGGAAGTGGTTGCCGGAGCCGAGCGACCCCATCTGGTTGCGCCCGCGGTCCATCGCCTTCTGGGAGACGTACTCCGGGCGCGCGTCGGGGCGCCGCCCCTCGTCCTCGCAGCGCGCGAGGTCGCTCTCGATCCCGTACCCCGCCTCGACCGCCCACTCGACGCCGCGCTCTAAGGCGCCCTCGATCGCGTCGGCGTCGCCGTCGATGACGCCGCCGCCGCCGAGCCCGGAGGGGATCGCCTCGAAGAGCGCGTCGACGAGCTCCTCCTCGCGGCCGCGCACGTCGTCGTACGTGAGGTTCGTCCGGACCATCCGGACGCCGCAGTTCGAAACGACGAATCCGTTCGCGAGGAACGTGTGGGCGTCGTGTGTCACGCCGAGGTCGTACACGGGTTTCGACCCAGCGTCGCTGATATCCTCGATTTCGACGGCGACGGCACCGTCCGGCCGGACGTCAAGTTCGGAACGATACTCGTCGAATCCGGGGAACTCATCACCGGGGCGTGGGCGACCCTCGCGCCCGCTCCAGACGCTCCGTTCGATGAACCGATCATTGATACCGAACCGATCTACGAGATCCGAAACGTCGCAGCCACCGTCTGCGAGCGCCTTCGCCTCGGAAGCTATCGCTTCACGCCGCTCTATTTCCCGTTCTTTGGTCCGAAGATACTGGACTGCTTCCATCGCGCCGCGTTGCTTTTCGGGATGGTACCGATAGCCGACACGACCGAAGAATCGAATCAGATTCTCGGAGTCGTTTTTGACGCCTAACCGGAGCCGAATCGTCGAAGCCGATCTGTTCGTATCCGTCTCGAACGATTCGATGTCGTTAGTTCGGATCCCGACCCGATCGAGGAACGCGGCCATGTCCGCCAGGAATGTCCTCCCCGCTGCTTCCGTGTCAAGAGTTCTTGTCTGTGAAACCTTCGGACAATAGAGGTTCTTGTCGTGCTGTGCCGCCGGCGCGTTCATTTCGGCGCCGAAATACGTTGAGTAGAAGAGCGCCTGCTGCCAGTCAGGGAGCCGACCGAGATAGTCGGGCGTCGTGAATCCCGACGATACTTTCGGTCCCTCCGGGACCCCGAGTTCGATGAACACGCGTCGAAGCGCCTTCGAAGTCGTCTTGAAGCTGTACTCCGTCTGCTCGAAGGTGTTTCCGTCGATGTCGTGTGACCGGTCGCGTTCGTAGATTTTCGACGGCTTGAACCCGATAGCACGGACGTCGTCCCGAATTTCCTCCAGTTCCTCGGGAGATCCGTAGAACCACGTCTGGCCCTCTCCGCCGTAGGACCCGTCACCGAGGAGGAAGCCGACGATTTTGAGCAGTCGGTTGAACGTCTCGTCTGTAGAACGGAGAGGGAGCAGCCCTCGTTCTTCCAGAACTCGCCGTATCTGATGATTGGCGTCTTCGAAATCTTCTGCTGAGAGGACGGTGAAGTCCTCGGGGGCTTCGTGTTCGAGGCCTTCGAACGGGTGGACGTACACCTCGTCGCCTGCGTCGAGGTCATCGACGGTGACCATCCCGTCTGGAGTCTCGAATCGGTGGTCACCGGTCGCCTCAATTCGCCGACCGGTCGACGTTTCGAGTTCACACACCGGTTTCGCTCCGGATTCGGTGAACAACTGAATTTCCGACGCTAGCAGGTCGTCACCGGTCGCGACGGTCGCTCGCTCGTCCTCGAATCGGTCTCGTAGTGTTTCGAGTGAGGTCCGACGACCGAATGAGAGTCGAACATCGGTGTCACCAGGTAAGCAGTTGATGTCGTAGCCGACCGCTCCGGGAGAGATACAGCCGGTCCGGGCGTCGATCGCGCCGACGCCGCCGACGGGGAAGCCGTACCCCTGGTGGCCGTCGGGCATACAGAGGGCCGGCTCGACCATGCCCGGGAGGTGCGTCGCGTTCTTCAGCTGCCGGAGCGAGTCGTCCTCGCCGATCTCCTCCAGCAGCGACTCGCTGGCGAGGACCCGCGCGGGGACGTTCATGTCGCCCTCGCGGGGGATCTCCCAGACGTGCTCCCGCACCTTCTCCAGTCGGATCCCGTCGAACTCGCGCGTGGTCATACCCCGGCGTTCGGCGCGGGGAGGCAAGGGCGTTGCGAGAGGCGGGCGCGGGCGTCCCGGCGCGGCGAGTCGTTCGCGACGAGGCGCCGTCGACCGCGGCGGGCGACGGCCGCCGCGCTACCGGTCGACGGGATCGAACGGCAGCCAACCGATCGCTCCCTCGGCGAGCGTGAGCGCGGCGAAGACGCGGCCGAGCACGAGCCCGTAGACCAGGTGCGCGACGGCGATCACCGCGCCGAACTCGAAGCTCGCCGTGAGGCCGGGAACGGGCAGCGTGGAGACCGGCAGCGACGTCGCCCCCTCGAGCGCGATCGCGGTCGGCAACAGCAGCCCGCCCGTGATCACCCCGAGCAGCGCCGAGTGGACGACCCCGAGCGAGAGACACCCCCCGACGTCGGCGCGGAGGTCGTCGAAGAAGGCGCGGTCGAAGACCGCGACGAACAGGGCCCCGAAGAGAGAACTGTTGAACAGGTGGACCGCCCACCCGGCGAGGACCGTCTCGACGCCGACGAGCGCGCCGATCGTCGGCATCAGTCCCAACGCCCCGTGTAACACCACGCCCATTGCCACGCCGGCGACGAGTCCGGCGAGCGCGCCCGAGCGCCAGCGGAGGTCGGTCGACTCCGCGCCTTCGGTCTGTGACATACGGTAACAACGCCCTCGACACTCATAGTCGTTTTCCCGGATCGCTTCCGCTCGGGTTTGTATCCCCCTTCAAACGTCGAATACGACGTACGCGTACCAGCCGTCGTCGCGCGGTTCGAGCGTCATCTCGGAGTAGGTGACCGCCTTGATCTCGCGGGCCGCCACGTCGCCGAGCGGGACGCCGCGGGCCGTCGCGTCGACGGTCCACGCGTCGGGGTCGTCCGTCGCCGCACCGTCGCCGTCCGCCGGGAAGTCGTCCGGCCCCGAGACCGAACACCGGTGGTCGGCGGGGAGGACGAGCCGCACGTCGCGCTCGTAGATCAGCCGATCGAGGTAGTCGAACAGCAGCGCCTCGCGGCTCTCGGCGCGCACGGACAGCGAGAAGCGGTCACCGCTCTCGGGGACTTCCTCGCAGCTCGCGGCCGCGAGCCCGTCGGCGACCGCTTCGAACAGCGCCGACAGCGTCGGCGCGGTCGCCTCGACCGCCACGTCGGCGGTGTGGTCGCGGAGCGCGAAGCTCACGGCTCGTCACCCGGGCCGTCGTCGGGCGCGATCCGCTCGTCGCTCCGCGCGCCGCGGTCGTCGCTCCGCTCGCCGCTCGGCCGGTCGGTCTCCTCGTCCGGGCGCTTCGCGGCGTCCGACATCGAGGAGTGGTACGAGTCGATCCGGCCCCCCTGACCGGCGTCGCGGACCTGCGCCGGCGACACGCCCTCGGCGTCGGCCGCGGCGCGTTCGAGGGCGACGCCGCTCGTCACCAGCGCCCGGATCCCCTGCTCGACGCTCAGGTCGACATCGACGATGCGGCGCTCGGGGACGAACAGGACGTGCCCGCCCATCACCGGATTCGGGGCCATCGGCATGAACAGCGTCCGCATCTCGCCGCCCTCGGCCGGGCCGGCGACCGCGTCCGGCGTCTCGCTCGTGACGAACGCGAGGGTGTAGACGTCTTCCGTCGGGAACTCGACGAGGACCACCTCCTGGAAGTTCCCGCCGTCCGACTCCAGCATGGCGTCGCTCATCTGTCGGAACCCCTGATAGACGGAGCCGACGCCCGGTATCTGCTCGATCGCGTAGTCGGCGTAGTCGACCGCGCGCTCGCCGTATCGCGTCGACTCGACGGCGACGCCGATGAGGAGGATCGTCCCGACGAACACGACCGGCGTGGCGACCTCGATGGCGACCTCGCGGTCGACCGGGAGCGTCGACGGCGGCAACAGCGGCAGGACCGCCGTGGAGAAGGCGTCGAGGTAGTCGTAGATCGCGTTGAACACGAACCCCAGCACCGCGAGCGTGATGACTGAGGGGACGATGACGGCGACGCCGGTCAGCAGCGCTCGCCTGAGGCGCCCGCGGTCCGGCGGGGACTCGACAGCCATTGTCGGCATCACGGCCGACTCGACCAAAATGCTTCCGTCGTCGGACGGGTCCGTCGAAACCGCCGCGGGGCGAGCCCGCCCGACCGCAACCCTCCCCGGTGGCGGTGGAGTTATATTCCGCTGGCCTGTTAGCTCCTTTCAGTGAGCGTCAACGTGGAGAAACGGACGGATCCGCCCGGGACGTCCGACCACGCCGCCGCGGCGTGGGACCTCAAGGAACGGATCCGGACCGAGGAGGGGGTCCTCCGACAGCGGCGCGGCTTCTTCACCGACGCCTACCGCCGCTCCACGACGCACCTCCTCGTCGAGAACGACGCGCTCGTCGCGTTCGCCTCGGTCCGCCGCGACGGGTACATCCTCTTTCTGGCCGTCCATCCCGACCACCGGGGGCGAGGACACGCCGAACGGCTCGTCGCCGACGTCGCCGAGGACCACCGGTCGGTCACCTGCCACGCCCGGACGACGAACGAGCGCGCCCTCGGCTTCTACGAGCACCTCGGCTTCGAGGTCGTCCGGCGGATCGACGACTACTACGAGGACGGCGGCGACGCCTACTACCTCAAGCTCGGCGGCGAGTCGCTCCGCGAGCGGCTCTCCGGGATCGTCGGGCGGTAGGCCGCTCGTCCGTCGGACGGTAGGCGCCTCGTCCGCCCGGCGCCCGCCACCGGAACGCGTTTTAGTTCCCCCGTCGAACCGGGCCGCGTGACCGATCACGACCAGATCGAGGCGGTCGCGCGGGCGGCCGTCCTCGCCGGCGGCGCGGAGCTGCGTGCCCGGTACCGAGACGGCGACGCCGAGGCCGAGTACGGGGCACACGACGTGAAGGCCGCGGCCGACGTGGCGGCCGAGTCGCGGATGCTCCCCGTCGTTCGCGGGGCGTTCCCGAACCACGCGGTGTTCGCCGAGGAGGCGGGCGAGTTCCCCGGCAGCGAGTCGTACCGGTGGATCGTCGACCCCCTCGACGGCACCAACGACTTCGCCGCGGGCCTGCCGACGTTCGCGTCGTCGGTCGCGGTCCTCCGGGACGGAGCGCCGCTCGTCGCGGCGGTGCACCTGCCCGCGACGGACGAGACGTACGTCGCTCGCTCGGGCGAGGGCGTCCGGTACGACGGCGACCGCGTCACGGCCGCCGACGCGCGGGTCGGGGCGGGCGGCGAGGACGGCGAGGGCGGCGAGGGCGGCGAGGGCGGCGAGGACGGCGAGAGCGACGTCGCGGGAGCCACGGTCGCGACGATCGTCGGTCGGGACGTGCCCCGCGACCCGGCGCTCGCGGCCGAGGCCGACGCGATCCGCGGCGCGCTCGGCGAGCGCGTCAAGCGCGTGGTCGACAGCTGGGCGCCGACGGTCCACTCCGGCCTGCTGGCCCGCGGCCGGATCCAAGGGCTCGTGCAGTTCCACCCGGACGAGGAGGAGCAAGCCGTCACGGAGCTGCTCGCGGTCGAGGCCGGCGCCGCGGTCCGGCGCGAGGGGGACCTGTACGTCGCCGCGGCCGACGAGGCGACTCTCGGGGAGCTGTGGGCGGCGCTGGACGAGGGCGACCGCTGAGCCCGGAGGCGATCGATGACCGCGGAAACCGACAGTCATTAGCACACGCCGCGAGGAGACGCGGGCATGACCGACGCCACCCCCGCGTCGCTCGCGGCGCGCGTCCGCGACGGCGAGATCCGCTTCCACGAGCTCGAGGAGCACGCCGACGCCGACACGGCCGCGGCGGCGCGCAGGCGCCTCGTCGCGGAGACCGCGGACGCCGACGTCGACGTGCTGGGCGAGTACGCGTTCGACGCCGCCGACGCGCACGGCTCGAACATCGAGAACATGATCGGCGCCGTGCAGGTGCCGCTGGGCGTCGCCGGCCCCGTCTCGGTCGACGGCGGCGCGTTCGGCGGCGATCGGTACCTCCCGCTGGCGACCACGGAGGGCGCCTTGGTCGCCTCGATCAACCGCGGCTGCTCCGTCGTCAACGACGCCGGCGGGGCGACCGCGCGGGTGACGAAGAGCGGGATGACCCGCGCGCCCGTCTTCCGCGTCGCAGACGTCGCCGAGGCCGAGGCGCTCGTCGCGTGGGCCCGCGACAGCGAGGACGCGCTTCGGGAGGCGGCGGAGTCGACGACGAGCCACGGCGAGCTGCTCGACGTGACGCCGTACGTCGTCGGCAACAACGTCTTCCTGCGGTTCCGCTACGACACGAAGGACGCGATGGGGATGAACATGGCCACCATCGCGACGCGGGAGGCCTGCGACGTCGTCGAGGCGGAGACGGACGCCTCCCTGATCGCGCTCTCCGGGAACCTCTGTTCGGACAAGAAGCCCGCCGCGATCAACGCGGTCGAGGGGCGCGGCCGGTCGGTGAGCGCCGACGTCGAGGTCCCCCGCGAGGTCGTCGAGGAGCGCCTCCACACGACCCCCGAGGCGATCGCCGAGATCAACACCCGGAAGAACCTCGTCGGCTCCGCGAAGGCGGGCGGGCTCGGCTTCAACGCCCACGTCGCCAACGCGGTCGCCGCGATGTTCCTCGCGACCGGACAGGACGAGGCGCAGGTGGTCGAGGGCGCGAACGCGATCACGACCGCGGAGGCGACGCCCGACGGCGACCTCTACTGCTCCGTGTCGCTCGCGAGCCTCGAGGTGGGCACCGTCGGCGGCGGCACGAAACTCCCCACGCAGGCCGCCGGGCTCGACGTGCTCGGCGTCCGCGGTGGAGGGGACCCGGCCGGCAGCAACGGCGACGCGCTCGCGGAGGCGATCGCGGTCGGCGCGCTCGCGGGGGAGCTCTCGCTGCTCGCGGCGCTCGGCTCCAGACACCTCTCCTCGGCGCACGCGGACCTCGGGCGGTAGGTCGCTCTCGTCGGCGCGTCTTTCTGAAAATCAGTCCGACCACGGCGCGCAGTCGTCGCGGAGCGCGTCGCGGCCGTCGTCGGTGATCCGGAACACCTCCTCGCCGGGGACCCGGGCCACCAGTCCGAGCGCTTCGAGCGCGTCCAGCCGAGACTCGACGTGGTCGACGTACAGCCCCGTGTTGCTCGCGACGAACGCCGGGTAGTCGGTTCCCGCGTCGCCGAGGTACGCGAGCACCCGCTCGTCGGAGCGCGTGAGCGCGACCCCCGGACGGTCCCGATCGCCGTCGCCCTCCTCGGCCTCGGCGTCGCTCCCCGAATTGGGGGTCGGTACGTCTGACGCGGGCATATTAGGTGTGCTAACGAGTACCACAGTAAAGAGTATTCCGGTGGTTCCCGACCGCTGAGAGGCGTCGAAAGGCGCGAGCCGCACCCGGCGTCCCGCCTCAGTCGTCGGCCCCGACCGACTCGCCGCCCGAGCCTGGGCCGTCGGGCGACCGGTCCGGCAGCATGGGGGAGCCGTCGGCCCGCGGGCCGAGCCGCGGGCCGTGCGGGCCGCCGTCGGGGTCGATCCGGCGGCGGGTGCGGTAGTCGGTGGAGCGCTCCACCGGGGTGCGGCCGATCGCCGCGATCATCTCGACGTAGTCGTCGAACGAGCGGTACTCGCCGTACTCGCCGCCGGCGCGCTTCGTGATCTCCTCCGAGAGGATGGTGCCCATGAAGTCGTCGGCGCCGCAGTTGAGCAGCTTCAGACCGTGGGCGTCTCCCGACTTCACCCACGAGGCCTGCACGTGGTCGACGTTGTCTAAGAAGAGGCGCGCGACCGCCACCACGAGCTCGTCCTCGTCGCGCGAGGGGCCAGAGTCGACGACGCCGTGGCGGTACAGCGGCGTGTTCTGATGGATAAAGGAGAGGGGGACGAATTCCGTGATTCCCCCGGTGCGGTCCTGGAGATCGCGGATCACTCCGAGGTGCTCCGCGCGGTGCGCGACCGTCTCCACGTGGCCGTACATCATCGTCGAGGTGACGTCGAGGCCGGCCGCGACCGCGCCCTCCATCGCCGCCACCCAGTCGTCCGTGCGGATCTTCCCCGGGCAGATCACGTCGCGCACCTCGTCGACGAGGATCTCCGCGGCGGTACCCGGCGCCGAGTCGAGCCCCGCGGTCGCCAGCTCGCGGTAGACCGCCTCGTACTCCCAGTCGGTGCCGCGGGCGGCGTGGTACGCTTCCTCCGGCGTCATCGAGTGGAGGTGGACCCCGCCGACGGACATCGCCTCGATCTGCTCGACGTAGGTCCCCGGGTCGGTGTCGTACCGCTCCGGCGGCTTGTAGTTCACCGCGCTCGCGGGGTCGTCGTAGCCGGCGAGGAGCTCGTGGTGCTCCTCGTTCAGCGCCAGCGCGGGGTGGAGCCCGGAGACGGAACACACCTCGTAGATCCCCATATCGAGGGCGTCCTCGACGATCCGGCGGGACTCAGCGGGGGGCTTCGTGAATCCGGCGTGGTCCGCGTCGCTGTCGGCCTCGAAGGCGTGCGCGGAGTCCTTGAAGTTGCAGAACAGACAGCCCGTGTTGCAGGCGGTGGTGACGTTGTTGTTGAGGTTGGCGACGAACGTCACCTCGTCGCCGACCTCGTCGCGGCGCCGGCGGTCGGCGGCCTCGAGGACGGCCTCCTTCCGGACCGGGTCGATCCCCGCCCGGTCGGTGCCGGTCGCGAGCAGTTCGGTCGCGTCGTCGACCGTGAGGCGCGTCCCGTCGCGGGCCTTCGCCAGCGCGTTCTCGAACGACTGGTCGGTGGCGGGATCGGCGAAGCCGAAGTCGTCCCGGTCGAGCGCCTCCGCGTCGGAGGCGTCAGCGTCGGGGTCCCGCGCCGAAGTCATGGGGTAAACGTCCCCGCCCCACGGGTAAAAACGGGACGGTCACGGCACCCCTTCTCAGAATCGTGACGCGGGCTGCAGACGTGGAGCGGGGCGGAAACGGGGCTTCGAACCGCCGACGGCGACGTGGTAGAGATATCGGCGAGAGGCGCTCGGTTTCGTATTTAAATAACCGCGGTGGCGCGTGCCTGCGAGCGGCCGGCAGGCCGCGAGCCAGCACGCGCGAGGTCGCCGGCGGCTTCGCCGCCGGCTGCCAGAGAATCTATGATTCTCGCTGGACGCGGCGACCGAAGGGAGCCGCGAGGCTGGGGAGGCGTGAGGCTGTGGCTGCCGTGCGGGGCGGGACTCAAAGGGGCAGACGTGATGCGAAGCACGACCGCAGCAATCCCGATTTATCGCGCCAGTTCTCGGTCCTCGTCCGCGTGCGCTCGGACCCACAGCTGGCCGATCCGCGAGAGCGTCGTCCGGTAGGACTTCCCGCGCTCCTCCTGCTCGATGTACCCCTTCCCGCCGGGGCCGAGCCGGTCGACGTTGTAGATCACCTTCGAGCGGAACGAGTCGGTGTACTCCTCGTTGAGGTCGGCCGCGAGCGTCTCCGCCAGCTCCGAGACGGAGGCGAACTCGCCGTGCTCGCCGAGGGTGAAGAGCACGAGCTCCTCGAACGGCTTGACGTTCTGGAAGGAGGCGACGGGCAGCTCGATCACGTGGCTGTCGCCGATGCGCTTCGCGCCGATGGTGGTGCCGCGCTCGTCGAACTCCTCTAACAGGTCCGTCGTCGTGTCGAGCCGGTCGGCGACGCGGCCGTCGTCGATGGCGTCGCCGTCGACCGCGTCGCTCTCGACCAGCTCGCGCAGCAGGTCGCGGTTCGCGCGCAGCTCCTCCGCGAGCTCGGTCTCGAGGTACTTCTCGGGGGCGGTGTAGTAGGTGTGAATGCGGTCGCGGTCGTCCTGCCGCTCGACCATGATCGAGTGGGCCGCGGTCGCGAACGCGAACGAGACCGGCCGAGGCATCGAACAGAGGTTCACCCACACCTCGCGCTCAGCCGGGGGGTCCGCGGCGCCCTCGCCGCCGGTCCCGCTCCCCTCCTCTCCGGTGCCGTCGCGGTCGAGCTCCGCGTTGATCAGGTCGAAGGCGCGTTCGAAGGCGGCGTCGTAGTCGTACACGTCGGTCAGTCGCTCGCGGACGGTCTCGGCGCCGAGCAGGCTTCGGAAGTCCTGTTCGAGCTTCCGGGCGATGTTCCGCGAGTACTCGACGTTGGCCTCGCTGCCGACCGTCCCCTCCAGGAGGATCACCCGGTCGACGTCGAACTGGTCCCGGATGAGCGGGGCGATCATGCGGTCGTAGTCGAAGCCGACCGGAACGATGTGGGTGCCCATACGGGAGTCGTAACGCTGCCGCTTATAAAAGCACCAGCCACCGACGGCGACCGCTCGCGACGTCCGCCTCCGATTCGACCCGGCTCGCGTCTCGCGAACGCGCCCGTCGCGTCCGCTCGGTGTCCGAGGTATGCGAACCGCTGGCTCCCCCTACCCGAAAGAACAACCGTTAAAAGTCGTCACCGGGTTCGTACGGACATGGCTGGAACTATCGAAGCGCTCGTCCCCGGCGGGCAGGCCAACCCCGGCCCGCCGCTCGGTCCCGAGCTCGGGCCGACGCCGGTGGACGTACAGGACGTCGTGGCGCAGATCAACGACGAAACCGCCGCGTTCGACGGGATGGAGGTCCCCGTCACGGTGGAGTACGACGACGACGGCTCGTTCACCATCGAGGTCGGCGTCCCGCCGACGGCCGAGCTGATCAAAGACGAGGCCGGGTTCGAGACGGGCTCCGGCGAGCCCCAGAAGGACTTCGTCGCGGACATGTCGATCGAACAGGTGAAGAAGGTCGCCGAGCAGAAGTCGACCGACCTGCTCTCGTACGACGTGAAAAACGCCGCCAAGGAGGTCGGCGGCACCTGCGCCTCCCTCGGCGTCACCATCGAGGGCGAGGACGCCCGGACGTTCGACGACCGCGTCGACGCCGGCGACTACGACGACGTCCTCGACGCGTAACGCGACCGCCGCCGCTTTTTGCTGCGTTCCGATGCGTTCGTTCCGCGTTGAAGCCGCCTACACCGCGGGCCGCTCCGCGGGCTCGGTGTCAGTCGGTTCGGCCGCGACGGGCCGCACGTCGGCCCACGTCCAGCCGATGACGGCGGCCGCGGCGACGAGCGCGTAGAACTGGACGAACAGCCCCGCGATCGTCCCGAGCACCGGCACCACCGAGAGCACGCCGATCGCCAGCGCGCCCGCGAGGACGACGACGGCGGCCGTGAGCCAGCCGGTCGCGTACGCCCGCTTCGTGACCACGGTCCAGAGCGTTCCTACCGCGAACCCGTCCCCGACCCGTCCGGAGTCGGCGACGGCGGCCAGCGCCGCGGGAGTGACGTACAGCCCGACGAGCGAGACGGCGAGCGCGGCGAGCGCGAGGAGCAGCGCGAGCGCGCCGCCGATCAGACCGCCCAGCAGGCCACCGTCGCCCCCGCCCGAACCGATCACGGCCGCCCCGACGCCGAAGACCGCGGCGACCGCGAACACGAGGAGCGGCAACAGCGAGTAGACGAGCGTGACCGCGAACGCCTTCGCTCCCTCGACGAGCAGGTCTCCCCACTCCTCGAAGACCGGGGGCGCGTCGTCGCCGTCGGCCGTCCGCCGAAGGACGCGGGAGACGTAGCCGAGTACGAGGATCGACGGGACGACGAGCGGGCTCGCGAGCAGGAGCACGCCGCCGATCAGGACGGTCACGACGGCGTCGTCGCCGTCGCGCAGGTAGTCGAGTGACGCGGATATCATCGGTGATCCCACATATAGACGCGTTGAAAGGACTTAAAGGCGTACGGTGGCGGTTCGGGGACGGACCGCGGTTTTATTTCCGCACCGCGCCGACTCGGGACCATGCCCGATCTCCACCCGATCGCGAAGCGGATCCACAACGTCCAGCCGCGGCCGGTCCGCCTCACCCTCGACGACGGCGAGACCGGCGTCTTCGAGTTCTCCTCCACCGAGTTCTTCCAACGGGAGTTCCGCGGCGAGGGGGTTCGCACCGACGCCGACGGCGACGCCGAGTTCCGACTGATCACCGCCGAGGACCACGAGTCGGTGCTGCTGGGTCGGTCGGGACCGGACGATGAGGGCTGGACCGTCGTCGGGGAGATCGTCGAGGCCGAGCGCGCCGAGGAGTGAGGGCGTCCGCGCGCTGATAGCCGCGTTTCCGTCGTCTACCGCACGACCGTCACCGGCACGTCGGCGCGGCGGACAACCCCCTCAGCGACGCTGCCGAGCAGGATCCGCGAGAGCCCGGTTCGGCCGCGGCTCGCGAGCACGACGTGGTCGAACGGCTCCCCGGTCCCCTCCGCCCCGTCCTCGTCGCCGACGGCGGCCTCGCCGCCCGCGACCGCGAGGATCGTCGCGGTCGGCCGCCCAACCTCCAGTCTGGTGTCGACGTCGCGGTCCACCGCCTCGGTCGCCTCGCGCAGGATCCGCTCGCCGCGGCCCTTGGCGCTGTCGTACCACTGGTCGACCGCGCCCGGGAACCCGCCCTCCGCCCCGGTCGTCGAGTCCGCCGGGTTGATCACGTGGAGCGCGGTCAGATCGGCCTCCGGCCACTCGGCGGCCGCGAACCGCAGCGCCTCGGTCGCCTCCGCCGAGCCGTCGACCGCCACCAGGATCCGTTTGGTCATGTTCGGCGCTTCTCGTTCCGACTTGAAAAAGGGCGACGGCGGATCTGTCCGGACGGAAAACCGATCTCACCCGGCCGCCGCTCGCCTACTCGCCGTGGCGCGTCACGCACTTCGAGAGCCCGATCAGCTCCACCGGCTCCGAGTTGTCCGGCGAGTACACCACCATCTGCCCCTTCTCCATGTACGGGACCTTGCCGGCGAGGTTCGAGGGGATGTTGACGCTGCTGATGGCGTCCTCGTCGCCGAGGTTGAGGACGACCTTCGTGTTCACCTGTTTGAACACCGACTCCGCGACGTCCTGGGGGTCCTGCGTGATCAGGAAGAGGCCGAGCCGCTCTTTCCGCCCCTGCTTGGCGGCCTCCGTGAACTTCTGGACGACCTTTCGGGCCTGCACGTTGTCGGCGTCCGCGAGGAAGTTGTGCGCCTCGTCCATCCCGATCAGCAGGGGCGTCTCCTCGATCCGGTCGCTGTCGGGGTCGTTCGACAGCTTGTCGTCGACGAGCAGCCCCGCGACCGCGAGCACGACGATCTCCTTCTGTCGGGAGGTCGGCAGGTGATAGGTGGGCACCACGGAGAGCCCGCCCGGGCGGACGAGGGTGTGGTCGAGCTCCGTGATCGGCTTCGCGTCCTGGTCGAACACGCCGCCGGGGACCGCCCGTACCCGCCGTTTCACGGCGTCGAACGTCGCCTCGTGGACCCGGCCGCTCTCGTCGAGCTCCTCTTTCAGCGCCGGGTCGTCGAGGTACGAGAGGAACTGGCTGTACGTGCCGGAGTCGCCGTAGTCGCTGAAAAAGCGGTTGAGGAGGGTCAACAGCGCGGGGTACTGGTTGTCGTTGAGCCCGGACCCCGCGACGAGCCACGGCATGTCCCGCGCGAGCGAGAACGGGATGGTGAACTCGACGCGCTCGGCGCGGTGGCCCTCGCCGGGGTACGTCGCGTTCGCGACCCGCGGCACCAGCGCGACGGTGTCGTCGTGGCCCCCGTGTGCGATCCCTTCTCGGTCCAGCCGTCGAGCGAAGTCGGCGTCGAGGTCGGGGTTGTCGTCGTGCATCTGCGCGTACTCGTCCTGCGGGTCGAACTGGACGACGGCCATCCGCGACTCCCGGCCGTCGCCGGTCGGGTAGGTGCGGTCCGAGTCGAGGTACTGCCGGAGGACGTTCTTGGAGGCGTGGGTCTTCCCCGACCCGGTCCCGCCGGCGACGAGGGTGTGCCGGAACGCGAGCGGGTCGCCGTCGGCGTAGTCGTCCTTCACCCGGTAATCGACGGTGGGCGGCTCGGCCGCCGTCCGGACCTTCTCGCCCCCGACGGAGAGGTGACCGAGGAAGACGCCGTCCTCGGGGATCTTCAGCCCGGTCTTGATCTCGGCGTCGTCGGAGGCCTCCTCGACGACCGCGCCCGGCTTCGGAACCCGGTCGGTCATCCGCCGTTTCATCTCGTCGCCCTCGCCGTACACGACCGACATCGGCTCCAGCTCGGCCATGAACTTGTAGTCGCGCTCTGCGAAGTCGTCCCGGCGCATCTGCCGGCGCGCGTGGATCTCGGTGGCGTCGTCCGAGCGGAACTCCTGGGCGTACTCCAGCCCCGTGATCCGGCAGAACAGCCGCTCGCCGTCCGGGTACGGGACGAGGAGGTACTTCCCGAGCCGGACCGCCTCGCGGTTCCCCGTCGTGACGAACGCCTTCAGCGTCGTCTCGTCGTCCTCCTCGGCGACGCGGAGCCCCTGCGAGACGGAGACGACACCGAGGCCGACGTCCTCGCCCGCCGGCTCCACGTCGTACGCGGCGAACCCGGCGTCGTCTGCCTCGTCGCCCTCGCTCCCGTCGTCGCCCTCGCTCCCCGCGGCCACCGCGCGACCGCCGTCACCGGTCGCCGCGCCTCCCGGGGCCGTCCCCTCCGCTCCGGGCGCGTCGTCGGTGTCGCCGGCGGCGGCGTCCGGCGAGCCGGCGTCCTCGGGCGAGCCGGTGGCGTCTCCCCCGCCGTCGCCCTCGTCGTCGGTGAACTCGGTGAAATCCTCCAGCGTCATGGACGAATCACCGACCGCCACGCCGAAAGCGTTTCCCCCTCCGCGTCGCGTCGGGCGCCGCCGGCGTCTCGGGCGGCTCGCGCCCGTCGCGGGCCCCTTTTCCGCGTCGGGGCCCTACCGGTGGTATGATACTGGTTCGCGGCAGCGGCGGGGGCACCGAACTCACCGGGACGGTGTTCGAGCGCGGCGAGGACCCGCCGACGTACAAGGGCGCGCCCGACGAGGACGCCCCCTACGTCTGGGTGTGCGACTCCTTCTACCAGGTCGAGAGCGGCGGCTCGGCGCTCACCGTCGACGGCGAGGAGATCCGCGTCGCCTTCGAGGAGCCGATGCCCCGCGGGTTCGACACCAAGTCGGCCGCGCTCGACGCGGCCGAGGAGCACGTCCGTACGCAGTTCGCCCGGATCGGCGTCGACCCCGAAGACGTCGAGGTCGAGGCGACGAAGGCGGGCCCCGCCTGAGGCGTCGCCGCGCCGGATCTCGCACCGCGCTCTCGCATCGGGGTTTACCCGTTCGGACCCGGTACGGGGACGTATGTCCGAGCCACCGGAGGACTTCGATCCCGGGTCGCGGGAGGAGCGCGAAGTCGCCGCGGAGGCCGCCGGCGACCGCTCCGACCTCCTCTCGCTCATGGCCCACACCTACCGCGGCGAGCTCGGGCGGACGAGCTCGTGGCGGACCCGCATCGACCGGACGACGAACTGGGCGGTCGTGGTGACGGCCTCGCTGCTCACGTGGACCTTCTCCAGCGAGTCGCGCCCCCACTACGTGCTGCTCATCGGACTCGTGATGCTCAGCGTCTTCCTCGGGATCGAGACCCGCCGCTACCGCATGTTCGACGTCTGGCGGTCCCGCGTCCGGCTGTTGGAGGAGAACGTGTTCGCGAACGCGCTCGATCCGGAGGGCGTCGAGCAGTCGAACTGGCGGACGCTCCTGAGCGAGGACCTCCGCGAGCCGACGATCAAGACCCCGACCGTCGAGGCGATGTCCCGGCGCCTCTACCGGGTGTACGCCCCGCTCCTCACCGTCCTCATCGCCGCGTGGGTCGTCCGGCTCACGGTGTTCACGCCGTCCGGGAGCGGCGTCGTCGCGACCGCGGCGATCGGCGCGGTCCCGGGCGCGTTCGTGCTCGCGATCGTCGGCGGGTTCTACCTCGCCGTGCTGGCGTTGACGCTGCGCCGGGCCCCGAGGCGGGCGAAGGGCGAACTCCAGGCCGCGGAGGACGCCGAGGAGTGGAAGTGATCCCCCTGCGGGCGCGCCCCGAGCCGCCGAGGCGGCCTCACTCCTCGTCGTCGGGCGCGGAGACGCCGAGCGGGAGCGACTCCGGCGGCTCCGCGTCGCCGTCGAGCCCCTCGTAGGCGTCGTCGATGAGGCGGGAGAGCTGGGTCTCGGGCGTCACGCCGCGGGCGGCCGCGAGCGCCGCGAGCCGCTCGTACTGCTCGGTCGGAACGGACACCGAACCCTCGGTCATATCCGTCGCTGGTCGCCGTAGCTACAAAAGCGTTGCTCGGGGGGCGCCGTCGTTCGGTTCTCTCGTCTTCCGCGCTTCGTTCGCCTTCCGCCGCTTCACTCGCCTTCCGCGCTTCGTTCGCCTTCCGCCGTCGCGCCGCTCTCGCGACGGGTCTGATCGGTCCGCCCTTCGAACCGATCGAAGAGGGCGTTCATCACCGTCGACTCCGCCCGGGAGAGGTGCTCCCACACCGTCGTCGACCCGAGCCCGAGCTCGTCGGCGACGTCCTCGACCCCCACGCCACCCCCGTGGTCGTAGTAGCCGACCGCGATCGCCGTCGCGAGGACCTCTCGCTGTCTCGGCGTGAGCCCGTCGAGGATGCCCGACGCCGGCAGTCCCGGGGGGCGCTCGATCGACGCTAGCTCGACGTTGCGCGCGAGCTCGACGTCGTTGCCGCCGCGCTCCAGCTCGCGGAGCACCGCCGCGAGGTCGTCGTCGGCCTCGATGTACACCGTCCACCGCTCGATTCCGCCGGCGATGGTCGTCCCGGTCCGGTAGTGGATCCCCATCTCCGAGAACCGCTCGCGGATCCCGTCCCACCCGTCGCCGTCGATCACCACCGCGACGTACGCGTGGTCGCCGGTGACCGGCGACAGCGGCTCCGCCTCGACGACGTCGTCGGCCGCGCGGAACTCGTCGACGAACGACTCGATCTCCGCGGTCGGCCCACGGAGCTCCACGATCCGCTTCCGCTCGCTCCCCCGACCGGTCATCGACGAGACGGACCGCATCGTCACCTCCGGGTGGCGAGCGCTCACCTCGGACTCCGGCCCGCCGCGGTGGCGGATCCGGAGGGTCACTTCGCGCATACCCCAGAGTGGGCGCCGACGTTCAAACGGTTTCCGGACGATTTCGCGGCCGCGCGGGATCGCGACGGGGCCTCGCGAAGCCGCTTCCCCTCGCGGCTGCCGCGGGCTTATGAGCGCGCGTCGCCAATCGCCGATCGAATGCCCGACGACCCCGCCGAGGACGGGCGCGCCGCCGAGACGTCGGTCGACGCGGACGGAGCGATCGACCCGGACGGCGAGGTGACGGAACCGCTCGACGACGCGCCGGACGCGACGGTCGACGACTCGCCGAGTCCGCCGACGGGCGCCGTCGACGACGAGGTGCAGCGCCGCCTCCGAGAGGCGTATCTCAACGACGAGGAGAGCGTCCTCGTCGTGACCGCGGTGCGGTCGGCGGGGAGACGCGTCGTCGTCGAACTCCGACCGCCCCACGGGGGAACGACCCACGTCGAGCGCTTCCCGGCGCCGCGGGACGGGTCGCTCTCGGAGTCGGAGGCGTTCCTCGCGTTCCTCGGCGCCGCGGGCGTCTCGCCGCTCGACGTCGACGAGGTGGTCGGGACGCGAGTCCCCGCGACGTACGACCCGGAGGAGGGGTGGCGCCTCGACGAGGCGTACGTCGGTGAGCGCGGCGGGGCCGAGAGCGACGCCGCCGAGACGGACCGACTCTCGGGGCGGTGGAACCGGGCGGCCGAGTGGCTCTGGACCTACCGTTACTGGCTCGTCGCGGTCCTCCTCGTCGGCGGCGAGCTGCTGTTCGTCGCCGTGATCCTCCTGTTGTTCGCCTGATCGACTCGGTCGGTCGCGACCGCGGCTACACGCCCCACAGCAGCGTCACGCCGGCGGTGGTCACGACCGCCAGGAGGAGCTGCAGCGGTCCCCCGACCCGGACGAAGTCGGCGAACTCGTAGCCGCCGGGGCCGTACACCATCAGGTTCGTCTGATACCCCACCGGCGTCGAGAAGGAGGTCGCCGACGCGAACGTCACGACGAGCAGGAACGCGAACCCGTTCGTGCCGAGTCTCGCGGCCGCGTCCACGGCGATCGGGATCATCAACACGACCGTCGCCACCGGCGTGATGACGTTCGCGAGGACGCCCGTCACCAGCGAGAACAGCAGCAACACCGCGACGGTCGGGAGGACCGCGCCGGTCGCCACCAGCCCCTCCGCGATCAGGGCCGCCCCGCCGGTCCGCTCCATCGCCAGTCCGAGGGGGATCACGCCGGCGAGCAGGAAGATCACGTTCCACGAGACCGCCCCGTAGGCGTCCGACGGCGTGAGACAGCCGGTGACGACCATCAGGAACACGCCGGCGAGCGCGGCGATGACCACCGGGAGGACGCCGAGGGCGGCCGCCATCACGACGCCGACCATGATCCCGACCGCGACGGGGGTCCGCGGCGACAGCGGCGCGACCGTCTCGACGTCCGCGTCGAGCAGGCGGTCCAGCCCCTCCGCGTCGACGCTGACGAGGTCGCCGGACTCCGCGAAGTGGGCCGCGGACTCCGGAGTCGTCCGGACGAGCAGGAGGTCGCCGACCGCGAGCTCGACGTCGTCGAGCCCGGTGCGGAGCAGCTCTCCCTCCCGCCGGATCGCGAGCACCCTCGTATCGTACACCTCTCGGAGACGGGTCTCCGCGAGCGTCTCGCCGACGAACGTCGAGGTCTCGGGGACGAGCGCCTTGTCGAGGACGCCGTCGGTCGTCGCGTTCGCGAGCGTCTCGTCCGTCACCTCTCGGTCGCCGAGCGTTCGGAGGTCGCGCTCCGCACGGAGGGACTCGACCGACTCGGGCGTCCCGTGTACGACGAGCACGTCGCCGGAGCGGAGTCGACGGTCGGAGCCGACCGCGAGCGAGCCCGTCCCGTCCCGCCGGAGCTGGAGGACGGTCGCGCCGGCCGCGGTCCGCTCGGCGAGGTCGGACACGGGGGTCCCGAGCGAGTCGCTCCCGGGCGGGACGCGGACGTGTGTCAGGAACTCGTCGAGGTCGAACTCCTCGACGAGGTCGGCGTCCGCGGGGATGCGCGCCGGGGTGAGCCGCCGGCCGACCGTCAGCAGGTAAGCCGTTCCGACGGCGAGGACGACGACCCCGAGCGCGGAGAACTCGAACATCCCGATCGGGCCGCGGGGGAGCAGGGTGGCCGCGAACTCGCTCGCCAAGAGGTTGGTCGACGTGCCGATGAGGGTGAGCGTCCCGCCGAGGATCGCGGCGTACGACAGCGGCATGAGCAGCTTCGACGGCGACACCCCGCTCTCGTCGGCGAGGTCGGTGATCATCGGGATGAAGACGGCGACGACCGGCGTGTTGTTGACGAACCCCGCGATCGGCCCCGTGGTCAGCACGGTCGCGGCGAGCGCGCGCGTCTCGCTGCCGCGGGTCGCCGCCGCCAGTCGAACCCCGAGCCGCTCTACCAGCCCCGTGGCGTTGATCCCGGCGCTCAGCATGTACATCGCGACGATCGTGACCGTCGCGGTGTTGGCGAACCCGGAGATCGCGCCCCGAGAGCTCACCCCCGTCCACGGCTCCAGCGCCGCCAGCGCGACGACGATCCCGATCGCGGTGACGTCGTTGGGTATCGCCTCCGTGACGAACAGCACCAGCGCGGCGGCTATCAGCCCGAACACCACGAGCGTCCCGGTCGACGCGCCGGCGAACATGGTCGAACGCCACGGGGGAGCTACATAGGGTTTCGCTCTCCGCAACGCGACGGCGCCGCTGAGACGTCAGATCGGTCCGTGCGGGCCGCTACGGGTCGGAGAGTTCGGAGAACGGCACCGCACACCGCGTCGAAAACGACTACTGGATGTGGCCTTCGCGCCGCAGCTGGTCCGCGTCCTCGTCGCTGTACCGCCACTCGACGTTCGCCTTCTCGTCCTGCCACGACCACGGCTCCGCGAGCACGACGTCGCCCTCGCTGATCCACGTCCGGTACTTCATGCGGCCGGGGATCCGACCCAGTCGCGTCTCGCCGTCGACGCAGCGCAGGCGGACGTGGTTCCCGCCGAGGTGCTCGGTCACTACGGCGAACACTTCGTCGTCCGAGGGCATTCGGAGGTTCCGACGCCCGGATTCTTCGCTCATACAGTCCGTAGTGCACTCGCCGGTATAAGTGATGGGAGACGCGTGTGCGCGTTCGCCGTGCGAATCGGTAGCACGAGTCGAGGTGGCGGGCGTCGCGAGCCGGGGGTCGATCGGCGCCTCCGTCGCTCATCAGTCGCGACCGGGCGGGCCGCCGAACGCCGCGTCGACCTGTGCGAACGTCTCCGCCTCGTCGCCCGAATTGTCGACGGTCACGTGGTCCGCCTCGATCCGATCGAAGGCGTCCCTGAAGTGGAGGTAGACGTCGAAGTCGGCGTCGCTGATCCCGTCGCGGCGCTCGATCCGGCGCTCGACGACCGTCTCGTCGCACTCGACCTCCACGAGGTCGAACGATCCGGCCGCCCGCTCGCCCGCCTCCCGGGCGTCGGCGCGGAAGCGGGCGTCGGCGAACGTGGCGTCGAGGACGACGGCGTCGCCGGCGGCGGCGCGCTCGCGGGCCCGGTCGATCAGCTCCGCGTACACCGCCTCGGTCTCCGCGTCGGTGTACTCCGGGTCCCCGAACAGCTCCTTGCGGATCACGTCCGTCCGGAGGACCTCGCCGTCGACGTGGGCGGCGACCCGCCGGGCGACCGTCGTCTTGCCGACGCCGGGCAGCCCGCAGACGACCGCGATGGCGCCGGCCTCGGCGTCCACCGACCGGTCGCCGTCCCGGCCCGCGAACGCGCCGGCGGTATCCGCGCCGTCGACCGCGTCACGGTTCGACATCGACACCTCCGCTCCGTCCGGCGAGTCGTCGCCCTCCGTGTTCATCCACTCGGACGGTCCGGCGAGAGGTAAAAGAAAGTTCTCTTCGGCGAGGGGAGGTCCGCCGTGGCGTCGATCCGATGCCGATCCGATGCCGATCCGATGCCGATCCGACAGCGGCCCGGGCGGCGGCGGAGCCCTCCGTCTCGGGACGCGAGCGAAGCGTTCAAACCCCGCGGCGACGACGCGGTTCGTATGAGAGACATGGAAAGCGTCGTCCTCGACCAGAACGAGGAGGCCCTCGCCCCGGCCGTCGTGGTCGCGACGATCGCGCTGCTCGCGGTGTTCGTCCTCGGATTCCTGGTTCAGATCGTCGGGCTCGTGATCTGAGCCGACCGGCTCATCTCGGTCCGACCCTGTCCAGTCGGTCCCCCTCCGGTCCGGCCCCTTTTTGAACGCACGCGCGGAGTTTCGGCGTATGACCCGCGAACTCCTCGCCGAGCTCCTCGACGGGAACGACGATCACGTCGGTTCCGCCGCCGCCGGCGAGCTCGCCGCCCGGCGCGACGGGCAGCGACCGCCCGTCGTCTCCGTCTGCTGTTCGGACTCTCGCGTGTCACAGGAGGGGATGTGGTCGGTCGACCGGCCGGGGTTCCTCTTCACCGCGGGCAACATCGGGAACCGCGTGAGCGACGTCGTCGACGGCGAGCGCGTGCTCTCGGGGAGCGTCGCCTACCCGCTCGCTCACGCGGACACGGGCGTGCTCGCCGTCGTCGGCCACACCGGGTGCGGCGCGGTCGGCGCCGCCCTCGCCGCGGTCCGCGACGCCGCCGTCCCCGAGGAGCCGGGCGTCCGGGCGGACGTGGCGGAGCTCGCGCCGATCGTGGAGTCGGGGCTCGCGGCGGTCGGCGACGGGAACGCGGCCGCGAACGACGACGGGAACGCGGCCGCGAACGACGGCGGCGGGAGCCTCCGCAACCGCCTCGTCGAGTACAACGTCCACGAGCAGGTCGCGGTCGCCCGCGGGACCGAGACCGCCGCCGACGCCGACGTGTACGGCTTCGTGTACGACTTCCACGGGGCGTACGGCGACCGCGACGGCGCTACCTACCTCGTCAACGCAAACGGCGAGCGCGACCCGGACGCCCTCCGAGGGCTCGTCGGCCCGGGCCACGCGGACAACGTCGTCACCCTGCTGTAGTCCTCCTCCCGCCCCCTTGTTCGCCACCCGCTCCCGCCCGCCGCATCCGACAGTCGTATCACCGGGACGACCGAACTCAGTGGCAATGGACCGTCGCGTTCTGTTCGCGAGCCTGATCCTCCTCGCCGGCGGCGCGACCGGCGTCGGGGTCGCCCTGTTCGCGTTCGTCGGCATCGACGACGCCGCGGTGGAGTCGGAGGTCGTGTGGGAGACGGAGCCCGTCGCCGGCGACGACGGGAGCGGCGCGGTCGTCGCCACCATGGACGGCGACTCGCTGGTCCTCCAGTCGACGGTCGAGGACGGCGAGCGGGCCGTCCGCGCGACCGCCGTCGGCGGAGACGTCGAGTGGCGAACGCCCCTCTCCGCCGTCGGGCCTCCCGGCGCGACCGGCGGGGACGCGGCCGACGGCGGTGCGTCCGACGGCGACCCGCCCGACGTGAGCGATCTCGCCTCTGGGACGCTCGACGGCGACCCCGTCGTCGCGTTCACGACGGAGTCCGGGTCGCTCGTCGTCCTCGACGCGGCGGACGGCGCGACACGGTTCACCGTCGACCTCGGCGACCCGGGCGGGCTGCGCCCGGCGATCGGCGATCTCACCGGCGACGGGCGGGCCGAAGTCGCCGCGGCCACGGCCGACGGTCGCGTCGTCGCCGTCGACGGAGCGGGGGACACCGTGTTCGAGACGACCCTCGACGCGTCGGTCGACCGGCGGCCGCTGATCGCCGACTTCGAGGCAGAGGACGGAGGCGAGGCGGCCCGAGGCGTGGCGATCGCGACCGTCGGAGACGAAGGAGCGACCGTCCGCCTGCTCGACGCGAACGGCGACCCGCGGTGGACCGCGACGCCGGCCGTCACGCCGCTGACGTGGACCGCGGCGGACACGCCCGACGGACCGGTGCTCGCGCTCGGCGGCACGAACGGCAACCTCCAGACGATAGCGCTCGCCGACGGCTCCGGCCGGTTCGAGGTCGGGCTCCAGGACCTCCCGATCGCCGTCGGCGACGCCTCCCCCGGCCGGATCCACGTCGGCGGGGCGGGAAGCGTCTGGGCGGTCGACCTCCGCGACGGCGACATCGCCTGGAAACAGCAGTACGGCGGGGACACTCGCGTGAACGCCCCGGGCGTCGCCGACGTCGCCGGGACCGGCGAGCCCGGCCCGGTCGCGATGAACCGCGGGGGCGAGGTGCTCGCGATGAACGCCAACGGCGAGGTGATCGCCCAGGGGAACGTCGGCGCCGCGGTGGTGTACGCGGGGCCGCTGTTCGCCGACGTGACCGGCGACGGGACCGACGAGGTGCTCGTCGTCACCGAGGACGGCCGCATCGTTGCGTTCGACGACTGAGCCGGCGCTCGACGCCCGATCGTCGGTTCGACTGCCATCCGGTCGCCGCGACAGTTTATATACTTCGCTGACAGGAGAACCGCACGACTCCGCGGGAACGTTGACGGTCGTTCATCGGAAACGCGGTGTGTCGACGGAGCCGCCGCTCCCGGCTCTCGCGGGCGTGAAAAAGCGGGAACGCGGGAGGCGCGTCCTCAGTGCTGCTCGTCCTCGTACACCCACGCGGCGGTGTCGAGGCCGTAGTCGACGAGCTCGTCCTCGTCGAAGAAGAGGTCGATCTCGCGCTCGTTGGCGCCCTCGTCCTCGTGGTCCGACGCGTGGATCACGTTGTGGCCGAGGTCTAAGCCGAAGTCGCCGCGGATCGTGCCCGGGGCGGACTCGGCGGGGTCGGTCTCGCCGACCATCGCGCGGACCTGCCGGGTCGCGTCGGCGCCCTCCCACACCATCGCGAAGACGGGGCCGGAGGTGATGAACTCGACGAGGCCGTCGAAGAACGGCTTGCCCTCGTGTTCACCGTAGTGGTCGTGGGCGAGCTCCTCGTCGATCCGCATGAACTTGCCGCCGACGAGCTTCAGGCCGCGCTCCTCGAAGCGGGAGACGATCTCGCCGATGAGGCCGCGCTGGACGCCGTCGGGCTTCACCATCACGAAGGTGCGCTCGTCGTGGTGGCTCATCTACTCGCCACCGTGGTCGCGCCCTTCCTCGGTCCACTCGAGGTCGCGCGCCTCGCGGCCGAGGAAGTAGTTCTTCTCCGCCTTCGAGTCGACGAAGTGGAGGATCTGTCCGTCCTTCTTGACGTACATCGTGCCCGTGCCGGGCTCGATCTCCTCGCCGGTGTAGTCGCAGGTGCGTGTCTCAACCATCGGTTATCGCCCTCCGATCGAGTCGGCGTCGCGCTGGGTCTCCCGGAGCTGGAGCACGTCGCCCATGCGGACGGGGCCCAGGACGTTCCGGGTGATGATCCGGCCCTGGTTCGATCCCTCCTGGATGCGGCATTTGACCTGCATGGCCTCGCCGTGCATCCCGGTCTTGCCGACGACCTCGATCACCTCGGCGGTGGTCGAGTCGCCGGTGCCCTCTTCTGCGCTCATGGGTAGTTATCGGAGCTCCGCGACCTTCTCGCCGATGTCCTCGACGTCGTCCTCGGCGTCGCCGGCGTCCACGACGGCGGCGGCGGCCGAGCCGACCTCGAGGCCCGCGGCGTGACCGACTTCGTCCTGCGTGTCGACGAAGACGACCGGGATCCCCTTCTCGTCGGCGAGCTCGGGGAGGTGCATGACGATCTCCTCGGGGGAGACGTCCTCCGCGACGATGACGAGGTCGGCGTTGCCGCGCTCGACGGCCTTGGTGGTCTCGTTGGTTCCTTTCTTCACGGTACCTGTGTCTCGAGCGACCTCGAGCGCCTCGAGCGATCGCTCGGCGAGGTCGGCTGGGGTTTCGTAGTCTACGTAAACGGGCATATGTTGTTCACCTGTCCTCCGTGCGGGCTCGCGTGTCCGTCCCGTGGCCGGTCCCTAACGGAACGGCACATCATCAACCCCACAGAGGCTGTGACCCGACGTAGTCCGGACGTCCATAAAAGCGCTTTCAATGTCCCTCGCGTGTGCGAGCGGGAGTCACGGGTCGGAAAGCAGCTCCTCGGGCCCGAAGGAGCGCCCTCGGCGACCCCGGAGCGCCGGTCCCGTCGGACTCCGCGTTTCTTAAGCGTCGCTCGCTCCTCCGGTCGGACGTCTAATGGTCCGTCTCGTTCACTACTCCGACATCGAGAACGTCTTCGACGCCCCCGAGCGGGCGGCCCGCCTCGCCGGCCGGATCCGGGCGCTCTCGGGCCCCGACGCCGCGGTCGTCGCCACCGGCGACACGACCGCGCCGGGCGTCCTCTCGCTGGTCGCGAGCGGGCGGCAGGTCGTCGACTTCTACGCGGCCACCGACACCGTCCTCGACACGTTCGGCAACCACGAGTTCGACTACGGGCCCGACGCGCTCCGCGGGCTCGTCGCCGACGCCCCGGCGACGTTCGTCTCCGCGAACGTCCGCGACGAGGCGGGCGAGCCTTTCGGCCGCGAGGCGGGCGTCGTCCCGTGGGCGACCCGCGAGGTCGACGGGGCCGCGGTCGGGTTCGTCGGCGTCACCGACCCCGCCACCGACTCGCTGAATCCGATGGCCGCCGAGCTCTCGTTCGACGACCCGGTCGCCGCCGCGCGCGACGCGCTCGCCGAGATGCGGACCGCGGTCGCCGAGCGCGGGAGCGGGGAGGGCGCGGCCGCGCTCGATCACGCCGTGGTCCTCTCCCATCTCGGCGCCGGCGACGACGAGCTCGCCCGGGAGCTCGACGTCGACGCGATCCTCGGCGGCCACGTCCACAGCCGACGCAACGAGGTCGTCGCGGGCACCCGGATCGTCCGCCCCGGCGTCAACGGCGAGGCGGTCGCCGAGGTCGACCTGGGGCCGTCCGTCCCGGACGCGACCCTCCACGAGCCCGACGGCGCCGACCCCGCGCCCGGGCTCGAAGCCGCCCTCGCGGAGCGGATGGCCGCGGCCGACCTCGACGAGACCGTCGACGTCGTCGAAAACCCCATCGAGCGCACGGGCGACGTGGTCCACGGCGGCGAGTGCCGCGTCGGCAACTTCGTCGCGGACGCGTTCCGGTGGGCCCACGACGCCGACGTGGGGCTCTCGAACGCCGGCGGGCTCCGACAGGGCGACCCGTGGGCGGGCGAGGTGACGAAGGCCGACCTGATCAGCCTGATCCCGTTCGAGGAGCCCGTGACGCTCGCGTCGGTCACGGGCGCGGAGCTCCTCGAGATACTCCGCGAGATGGCCGCCCCCGACGTCGACTTCGGCGAGGACGACTGGTGGCACGGACACGTCTCGAACGCCCGCGTCGTCTGGGACGCCGACGCGGAGCTGATTATGGAGGCGGCCGTCGGCGGCGAGCCGATCGACCCGGAGGCGCGCTACACCGTCGCGGTCTCGGAGTACCTCCTCCACTCCGAGCACGAGTACCCGACGCTCGGGCAGCGGCACCGGATCGACGAGGCCGACATCCAGTACGAGGTGCTCGCCGCCTACGCCCGCGAGCACGGGATCGACCCCGAGATAGAAGGGCGGATCGAGATCCGGAACCGCGCCGCCGGCGACGACGACTGAGCGGGCAGAAGTCGGAGCGCGGACCGTGACCCGGCCCCGTGCCGGTCAGTCCAGGTCGATCGCGACGTCGTGCTGCAGTCCGGCCGCCTTCACCGTGTTGTAAAGCAACATCGCGCGCGTCATCGGCCCGACGCCGCCGGGGACCGGGGTGATCGCGCCCGCCACCTCCCTCGCCGACTCGTAGTCGACGTCGCCGACGAGCTCGTACCCCTTCTCCGTCTCGGCGTCGATCCGGTTGATCCCCACGTCGATCACGGTCGCGCCCGGCTTGAGCATCGAGCCGTCGACGAACTCCGGGATGCCGGCGGCGGCGATCACGATGTCGGCGTCCGCGAGCTTCCCCTCCAAGTCCTCGGTCCGGGAGTGACACACCGTCGTGGTCGCGTTGCCGGTCGGCGACTTCTGGATCAGGAGGTTCGCCATCGGCTTCCCGACGATGTCGGACCGGCCGACGACGACCGCGTCGGCGCCCTCGGTCTCCACGTCGTACGCCGCCAGCAGCTTCTGCACGCCGTGGGGGGTGCAGGGCTTGAACCGGGCGTCGCCGGCGACGAGCCGCCCGACGTTCTCCGGGTGGAAGCCGTCCACGTCCTTCTCGGGGGCGATCCGCCGGAGGACGCTCCGTTTGTCGACGTGGTCGGGAACGGGTAGCTGGACCAGGATGCCGTGGACGTCGTCGCGCTCGTTGAGGTCGTCGATCGTGTCGTACAGCTCCTCGGCGGGCGCGTCGGCGTCGATCTCGACGTGGACGCTCTCGATGCCGACCTCCTCGCAGTCGCGCTGCTTCATCGAGACGTACGTCTCGCTCGCGGGGTCGTCGCTCATCAGGACGGTGGCGAGCCCGGGCGTCACGCCGGCGTCTTCCAGCGTCTCGACGTGCGCGGTCACGTCCGCGCGCACGTCGGCCGCGACGGCCTCGCCGTCGATGATCGTCGTCGCGTCCGCGTCGCCGGCGGCCTCGTCGCCGTCGACCGCGTCGCCGTCCGTGTTCTCGGTCATACCGGAACCGAGAGCGAGGCGATACAAAAGTGACGCGGGATCGTGTCGATCTCAGCGTCTCGAGAGACGATCCTATACATGAATCTGCAATACGCGGTGCCGCGAGCTACTCCGGGAACAGCTCCTCCTCGCGCTCGACCGCGTCGATCGCGGCGACCTCGTCCGGGGCGAGGTCGAGGTCGGCGGCCGCGAGGTTCGCGTGGAGGTGGCGCTCGCTCGACGCCTTCGGGATCGCGGCGACCGGCTCCTTGGCGGTCGCCCACGCGATCGCGACCGCCTCGGGCGTCGCGTCGTGCGCCGCCGCGACCGATCGGACGGCGTCGACCTCGCGCACCCGGCCGCCGGCCAACGGCGAGTAGGCGACCACGTCGTAGCCGTGCTCGCGGGCGTGCTCCAGCAACTCGGGCCTGTAGAACAGCGGGTGCAGCTCTGTCTGGTGGGCCGCGAGCGGCGCGTCGAGGACGTCGAGAGCGCGGTCCAGCTGATCGGGCTCGAAGTTCGAGACGCCGACGTTCCGGACGAGCCCCTCGTCGACCAGGCGGTCGAGCGCCGGGAGCGTCGCTTCCGGGTCGTAGTCGCCCCGCGGCCGGTGGACGTACAGCAGGTCGAGCGCCTCGACGCCGAGCCGGTCGGCGCTCTCGCGGGCGGCCGGGCCGACCTCGTCGGCGGCGAGGTCATCGATCCACAGCTTCGTCGCGACGGTCACGTCCTCGCGGTCGAGGTCGCCGTCGGCCAGCCCCGCGGCGAGCCCCTCGCCGACGACGCCCTCGTTGCCGTAGATCCGTGCGGTGTCGAGGTGGCGGTAGCCGACCGAGAGCGCGGTCGCGACCGGGTCGGGGTCGTCTATCCCCATCGTGCCGAGGCCGACGGGCGGGAGGTCCATGTACCACGCTGGGTCCGACCGAGACAAAAGGCGTCCGGCTTCGCGCGGCGGACGGGATTCAGGCCGATTCGTCGGTCTCCGCGTCGGAGCGCACGGGCGCCCGCCCGCAGATGCTCACGAGATCGTGGAGGTCGTCGATCTCGTACGTCGGCTGGCAGGAGAGCTCCGCGGAGCGGCGGTGCGGACGCCGGACGAACGCGGAGTCGATGCCGGCGTTGTCGGCGGCGCGCACGTCCGACTCGTTGTCGCCGACGAACAGCGCCGTCTCGGCGCCGAGGTCCTCCAGGGCGCGTTCCAGGTAGTACGGCGAGGGCTTCTTGCGCGAGAGGCTGGCGATCGACGGCTCGCGCCCGTAGGCGACCTCGAACCGCCCGGCGAGGCCGAAGTGGTCGAGGACGGCGTCGACGGTCGCCTGCTGGTTCGAGGAGACCACGCCGAGCGGGACGTCGAGGAAGCGGAGCGCGTCGACGTCCTCGTACGGCGTCTTCCGCCCCTTCCGGGCGGCGTCGATCTGGGCGGCCGAGGCCGTCTCGTCGCGGACGCGCCAGAACTTCGCCGGCTCCATCCCGTACCGCTCGCAGATGTCGGTCAGCGTCGCGGGGTCGACGCCGACGGCGACGTCGTCGACGTGGGCCAGGTCGGGGTCCTCGACGCCGAGGCTCACGAACGCGTCCCAGGCGGCCTCCCGGAGCGTGTCGAACGAGGTCCGTCCGACGAGCACCCCGTCCTTGTCGAGGACGACGGCGTCGTACACGACCCTCCTTCCGTGAGTAACCGGCAAAAAGCTTTCACCGGTTCCGGTCGCCGCGGATCGCCGATATTTTCCTTCGCTGTCCGGGCGGAAATGAATCGGGATTGACACCACCGAAGGGGGCGGCGCTCTCACCGGCGAGCACGCCTCCCGCACTTTCAATACCCGGCGCGACCAACCCTCGACTTGGATATGAATATCGTTGATATCGCGGTGCCGGAATACGTCGAGATCGACGTCGACACGCGACTCGCCAAGGTCCGGTCCATCTTCGAGCGCGAGAACCCGAAGGGGATCGTCGTCACCGAGGACGGCGAGTACGTCGGCGTGGTCGGGGAGAAGCAGCTCATGCGCTCGCGCATGGAGGACGACACGAAGGTGTCGGCCGTGATGAAGCCCGCGCCCTCCGTCGACCGCCACGAGGACGTGCGGGAGACGGCCCGCCTCCTCGTCGAGGGCGACGTGAAGATCGCGCCCGTCTACGAGGGCGAGAAGCTCTACGGGATCGTCACGGTCGACCAGATCCTCGAGGCCGTCCTCGACAGCCTCGACGCGATCACCGTCGCGCAGGTCGCGACGGAGGACGTCATCGGGATAAACGAGAAGGACAGCGTCGGCCGCGCGATCAACCGCCTCCGCGAGAACGGGATCTCTCGGCTCCCGGCCCTCGACGAGGACGGCCGACTTGTCGGCGTCGTCACCACCAACGACATCGTCGAGTTCGTCGTCCGCGACCAGGAGCGACAGGGCAGCGGCGACCGCGCCGGCGACATCGACCGGATGCTCGACATCCCCGTCTACGACATCATGTCGAGCCCCGTCGTCACCGCGACCGCCGACGAGACCGCGCAGGCCGTCGTCGAGCGCATGTTCGACAACGAGGTCTCCGGACTCGTCGTGACTCCGGACGGCGCCGACACCGTCGCCGGGATGGTGACGAAGACCGACGTGCTCCGCGCGCTCACGTTCACCGAGCAGGACTCGATGGACGTCCAGATCACCAACGTGGACCTGCTGGACACGACCACCCGCGAGCACATCGTCGAGTCGATCGAGCAGGTCGCCGACAAGTACGCCGCGATGCACGTCATCCACGCGCACGTCCGCCTCCACGCGCACAAGGAGAAGCTCCGCGGCACGCCCCTCATCCAGTGTCAGATCCGCCTCCGGACCAACGAGGGCCAGGTCGGCGGCTCCGGCGAGGGGTACGGCGCCGAACACGCCTTCCACGTCGCGCTCGACAAGCTGGAGCGCAACGTCTTGGAGATCAAGGGCGTCAACGCCGACGAGGAGTACCGCGGCCAGCTGCTCCGCAAGCTCGGCGAGCTGTGAGCCGGTAGGGCGGCCGGCGGCGCTCGGCGGTTCCGGCGCTTTTTTCGCGCGTCTTCTCGTTTTCCGCCTCGACGACGGATTCCCGAGGCCGATCCTCAGCCGTTCCCGGCGCGAAGTCTCCCGAACAGCGTCGCCGCGAGCAGCGCAGCGATCCCGGTGACAGGCCCGAAACCGGGCGCTTCGTCGTCGGAGGTGTCGCCCGACGCGCCGGCTTCGTCGGCCCCCGCTCCGTCGTCGCCGTCGGACTCGTCCGTGCCGCCGCCCGCGGCCGTCCCGTCTCCCCCGTCGCCGTCGTCCGACGGCCCGTCGTCGACGGGCTCCCGTTCGTCGGTCGGTTCGGTCGTCTCGTTCGGAGGGACGTCGGATTTGTTGGTCAGACGGTTCGTTTCGTTCGTCGGTTCCGCCGTCTCGTTCGTCGATTCCGCCGTCTCGTTCGCGATTTTGTCGGTCTCACTCGTCTCCTCCTCGTCAGCGGGTGCAGTGGATCCACCGCCTCCGCCGCCCCCGCCGCCACCCCCGCTGACTCCGCCGCCACCCCCGCCGCCCCCGCCGCCTCCATCACCGCTATCTGTGCTCTCGCCGTCGTCGCCCTCGCCGCTGACCACGTCGAACGACTTCGTTCGGGTGTCGTTCCCCGTCGATGCGGTGACGTCGTACCGACCGGTCGACGCGCCCTCGTCGATCGAGACCGCGGTCGTCGTCGATCGCGTCGCGTCGATCTCGACATCCGAGAACGACCGCGACGCCGGGTCGGCCGTCCCGCTCGGCGAGGCGGACGCGCTCACGGTGACGTTCCCGGCCGCTCGGCCCGCGTTTCGGACGTCGATCGAGAACTCGCCGCTCGACCCCCGTTCGATCTCGTCCGGCCCGGAGATCGAGGTGACCTCGAACACCGCCGTCGGGCTCAGCGAGACGCTCTCCTCGCGCGACTCGTTCGCCGCGAGCGCGAGCGTCCGCGACGACTCGGCGTACCCGGCGGCCGAGACCGTCACCGTCCGCTCCCCGCGGTCGACCGCGAGCGAGTAGTTCCCGGCGGTTCCGGTGTCGGTGGACGCCGACCCGGTGGCCACGGTCGCGCCGGCGACCGGGTCGCCGCTGCGTTCGTCCGTCACCGTTCCGGAGAGCGTCGCCGCTCTCGGATCGAGCGCGAGCCTCGGATCCGCGGTCGCGTTCGGATCGATCGTCAGGTCGGTTCGCGCGTCCGGGCGGAAGTCCGGCGCCACCGCGGTGACGTCGTACGACCCGGGCCGAAGATCCACCGCGTACGACCCGTCGTCCGCCGCGTCGACGGCGGCGACGGTCGCGTTCGTCTCGTTCCTGACCGTCACCGTCGGGTTCGACGGACGATCGAGGTCGTCGCTCGCGTTCACGACCCCGGCGAGCGTCCCGTTTCGGAGCGCGAGCGAGAGGTTCGCGGTGGCGGCGTCGCCGGAGCCGTTCAGTTCGACAGTCTCGTTCGCGGGCGCGTACGTCGCGTTGCTCGCGGTGACAGTGAGACCGGTCGCCGGCACGTCGACGCGGTAGCTCCCGTTCTCGTCGGTCGTCGTCTCGGCGACCGTCTCGGCGTCGTTTCGGACGACCACGTCGACCGCGGGCAGCGTCGCGTTCGTCTCCGCGTCCGTCACGGTGCCGTTCACCGTGCCGACCGCGTCTGCGACCCGGGTCGCCGCGGTGGCGTTGTCCTCGGCCGACGCGACTTCGACCGTCGCTTCGCCGGTCCCGAAGTCGCTCGGGACGGTACCGTCGAGTGAAACGGTTGCGGTGTTTCCGGCGCCGACCGAGACGTTCGTCGCGTTGAGCACCCGCGCGTCGCTCTCGTTCGCCGGATCGGTCAGGCGGAGTTCGACGGTGCGGTCGTCGCCGGCCGCCTCGCCGCGGTTCGTCACGTTCACCGTGGTGTCGAGCGGGCCGCCGCGTTCGACGATCCCGGGAGCAGCGAGGTTCGCGATCGCGTATGCGGGCGGTTCGAGAACGGTGACCGTCGAGGTTCGATTCGAATCCGCGGTGTGAATGCCGTGTGCGTACTCGCCCGGATCGGTCCCGTCGGGCACGGTGTAACCGAACGAGACGGTCGTCGCCTCGCCGGGATCGAGAGTAACTGTCGTGTCGTTACCGACGGTTCCGTTGAATCGATACTCGACGCTACCGGTACCCGGCGCGCCGCCGGTGTTGGTGACCGTCGCGGAGACGTCGACTGTCGAGCCGGGGACGGTTTCGGTCGGGGCGTCGAACTCGGTGACGGAGAATTCGGGGCTCGTGACCGACGAGACGGCCGCGTACCCGTCGACGATTCCCGCGCCGTATCTCGTGTCGGGATCCGTCGCGCCGTCCGGGTGATTCGCGGTGTCTCGAAGCGTGTCGTACAGCTCCTCGTCCGTGACGTTCCGCGACGTCGCCGAGATCATCAGCGCCGCGACGCCCGAGACGTGAGGTGCGGCCATGGAGGTACCCGTGAGATTTTGGTATCCACCGCCCGCTGCTGTCGAGTTCACCGACACGCCCGGAGCCGACACGTCCGGAACCACGTACTCGGCCGGCCAGTCGGCCGGCGCGTCGTTACCCCACGCCTCGTCGGTGGACACGTTTTCACCGCCTGAAAAGGAGGGAACCTCGCGATTGGAGTCGACGGCCCCGACGCCGAGGGAGTCGTATATATTACCCGGCGAGCTCGATGGCTCAAAGTCTCGATTTCCGGACGATGCGACGACGACTTTCCCGGCGTCCCGCGCGTTCCGGACCGGTTCGATCAGCTCGGTGGCGTACCCGTCCGCACCCAAACTCATTTGCAACACGTCGACTTCGGGGTCCTGCGACGCGTGTTCCATGCCGGCGACGACCCGCATGAACGTCGCGTTTCCGCCGTCGTCGTCGAACACTTTGATACCGTGGAGCGTCGCCTCGGGGGCCACACCGATCGCCGTCCCGCTCTCGTTTCCGCCGGCGACCGTCCCGGCGACGTGGGTACCGTGACCGTTCCCGTCCGACGCGTCGCTGAGGTCGTCGCTCACGAGACTCCCGTCCGTGTCGTACTCCGCCCATCCGCTCACCGTGAGATCCGGATGGTTCGGGTCGATTCCCGTGTCGATCACGGCAACGGTCGCGCCCGCTCCCCTCGCGTCGAACGCCTCCCACACCTCGGGGGCGCGCACCATGTCGACGCCGTACGTCGCGTTCGTCGAGGTCGAGCTTGCGGAGACGGACCCCGAAGTAGGGCCCTCGACGGATCCGGGGCCGCCGGTCGCTGCTCCGCCACCTGCGGCCGAAGCCGAGTCGAGTTCCATCTCGAAGTTCTCGTGAACGCGCTCGACGCCGCGCACGTCGAGGAGGCGCTCGACCGCGACGCTCTCGGTGTCGACCGTGACGAGCATCGCGTTCGCGAGCCAGGAACTCCGCTCGACCGTGACGCCGGGCTTCTGCTCTGCGAACCGCTCGAAGTCGCCCTGCGCGTTCGCGGCTCTCGTCTTGAGCTCGTCGGTCCCGATCCGGCCGCCGTCGCCGGCGCGGCTCGCTCCGGGCCCGGCGTCGCCCTCGAAGCGCACGACGACCTCGACGGTACCGTTCGCCGACCGCAGTCCGGGGCCCACGGCGTCGGACGACGCCGCTCCGGACGACGCCGACACCCCGGACGAAGTAGGCGTCGCGGGCACTGTCGACGTCGACGGAGCGGGAGATGCGGAGGACGCGTCGCCGCCGACCGCCGGGCGGTCGACGGCCGCTGCGCCGAGGCCGCCGGCCACCGCCGCGGGCGCGAGGGCGGCGACGAGGACGCACGCGACGACGAGCAGGACGGTCGCTCGTCCGAGTCGATCCGCCCGGTTATCCATTACGTATTAGGTCGGTAGGAAGGGCTTAATTCCCACGCTCGGCGCGACGGTCAGGCGTCCGCGCCCTCGGCGAGCCCGTCGGCGACGATCCGGAAGGTGACCGAGTCGCCGGCGGGCTTCGAGCGGTGTTTCTCTAGCGTGGCCCGGCGGTTCCCGCCGCGGAAGCGGTCGACGCGGAGGATCGCGCCGGTCCAGTGGTTGAGGGTGTTGCCGCCGAGCGCGCGGTCGCGGTCGGAGTCCGGGTCGGTGAACACCTGGTTGGTGATCACGACGGCGACGTCGTGGCGGCGGGCCAGCGAGAGGAGGTGCGTCACCTGCTTGGCGACCTTGCGGAGGGACTCGCCGCCCTCCGTGTCGCCGGCGCGCTCCAGCCGGTAGAACCCCGTCGCGGAGTCCAACACGATGAGCTCGATCTCCTCGGCGAGCTCCTCGGCGTCGCGGACCGCCTCCCGCTGGTCGTCGAAGTCGTACGCCTCCGAGATCACCAGCCGCGACGCGATCTCCTCGACCGTGTCGTCGACGTCGGGGTCGTCGGCGCGGCCCGCAGCCAGCTGCTCGAAGCGGTCGATGGAGAGCCCCTCGGTGTCGATGTAGAGCGCGCGGTCGCCGGCGGCGGCGACCTCGACCGCCGCGGCCAGCGCGAGGTTCGTCTTTCCGGCCGCGGGCGGGCCGTACAGCTGCGTGACGACCCCGCGCTCGAAGCCGCCGCCCAACAGGTCGTCGACCGGTCGACAGCCGGTCGGGATCGGATCGCTCACTACGAGACGCGTTGCTCGCGCTCGTATTTAAACGGTCGATCGCGGCGCCAGCGAGCGTAGACGAGTAGCCGAGCGTCCCGCTCGTCGGGGCGAAATAAGCGCGAAAAGCGGGACGGTCGCCGGTCGCGGTGACCGGCGACGGGGTCCGGTAGTGCGTGCGGACGCGGCGTCCGCGGTAGAGTCGTTAGTTGCGCGTCAGGTTCGTCGCGCGGGGTCCCTTGGGCGAGGACTCGATGTCGAACTCGACCTCCTGGCCCTCCTCGAGGTCCGGGCCGCCGACGTCTTCCATGTGGAAGAACACGTCCTCGTCGTCGTCGAGATCGCCGTCGTCAGTCGAAATGAAACCGTAGCCGCCAGTGTCGTTGAAGAAGTCAACCTTACCGTTTGCCATTGCAACCAAACGTACAGGCGTTTGGGGGATAACGCTTGCGAGGGTCGTGGTACCACGACCGTCCCGAGGCTCGTCGGCAGCGTTCGCGCCGAATGAGCCCTCGAAAGACGGCGGTTTCGGCGCTTCCGCGACCGTCACCGCGCGGTGCGACCAGTCGCGGGGTTCATTTACGAGCGAGACCGTAGCCCCGGGTATACACATGGATCGTCGCACCTATCTGCGGTCGCTCGCGGCCGGGACCGGCGTCGGCACGGCCGTCGGGACCGCCGGCTGTCTCGGCGTCCTCGGAGACTCGGGAGCCGAGGGCACGGTTCTCGGCCCGCCGGAGCGCGACCTGAGCGAGGCGTCTCACCCGAGCTACGGCGACGAGATGCCGGAGTTCACCGTCCCGGACCCGCTCACGGGCGAGGAGGTGTCGGTCGCCGACTTCGAGGGCGAGCGCGCCGTCCTCTGGACCTCCTTCTACACGAACTGCCCGGACGGCGTCTGTCCGGCGCTCATCCTCCGGCTCCGGCGCGCGCAGGCGGTCGCCGCGGAAGAGGGGTACGGCGACGAGTCCGCCTTCCTCGCGCTCACGTTCGACCCCGAGCGCGACACCCCCGAGGTGCTCCGCGAGTACGCCGGCCAGCAGGGCGTCGACCTCGACGCGGGCAACTGGCACTTCCTCCGCCCGGAGAGCTACGAGCGCGGGCAGGAGCTGATGGACGAGAACTTCGGGCTCGTGATCGAGAAGGCGGACGCCGACCAGTACGAGAACCTGGAGTACCAGTTCCCCCACTACGGGCTGATCATCCTCGCCAATAAGCGGGGGATCGTCGAGCGGGCGTACCCGCGGGGCCCGCAGACGGACATCGAGCGGCTCGTGAGCGACTTCGAGCGGGTGGTCACCGCGTGAGGCGCCGCCACCTCCTCGCCGGGCTCGCCAGCGCTGGCGCGCTGGGCGGGGCCGGCGTCGTCGCGTCCGGGAGCGCGCCCGCGGTGCTCGGGAGCGGGGACGCGCCCGAATCGGTCGAGCCGACGACGCTGACGACGATCGACGCCCCGGGCAGCCGCGACGGCGAGGTGACGCTCCCGGCGCCCGACCGCCCGACGTTCGTCGACTTCTTCGGAACGTGGTGTCCGCCGTGCGCCGAGCAGATGCCGGCCCTCGCGGAGGCCCACGACCGGATCGGCGACGAGGTGTCGTTCGTCTCGGTGACGACGGAGGACGTCGGCGGCGCGGTCAGCGAGGAGACGGTCGCCGACTGGTGGCGCGAGCACGACGGCGACTGGCTCGTCGCCGCGGACGTGACCGCCGAGCTCGCGGCTCGGCTCGGCGTCGGCGGCTATCCGAGCGCGCGCGCCGTCGACGCCTCGGGACGCGTGCGCTGGTCGACCTCCGGCACCCACACCGCGGCGGAGTTCGTCGCCGGCATCGAGCGAGCGCTCGACCGATGACGGGGCGGGCCGACGGATGACCGATGTCTCGCTCGCGACCAACGTCCCCTTCGCGGTGACCGCGGGCGTGGCGACGTTCTTCTCGCCGTGCGCGTACCCGCTGTTGCCGGGGTACGTCGGCTTCTACGTGAACTCCGTCGACACCGAGAGCGCCTCCGTCGCCGGGGCGGGAGCGCGCGGGATCGCGGCCGCGCTCGGCGTCCTCGCGACGTTCGCGCTGCTCGCGGGCGCGACGGTGCGGGTCGGGTACTCGACGCTGTCGAACATCACCGTCTTCGAGACGCTCGTCGGCGTGCTGCTCGTCGCGTTCGGGCTGCTCGTCGTCGCCGGCCGGGGGCCGTCGCTGTCGCTCCCGCTGCCGAAGCGACGATCGAGCGTCCTCGGGTTCGGGCTGTTCGGCGCGGGGTACGCGCTGGCCGGCGCGGGCTGCGTCGCGCCCGTGTTCCTCGGCGTGGTCGCGCGGGCCATCGCGCTCCCCGGCGACGCCGCCGCCCTGATCCTCTCCGTGTACGCCGGCACGGTCGCCGTCCTGATGGCCGCGACGACCGTCGCGACGGGCGTGGGGCTGATCGGCAACGCCAACCGCGTGATGGCCCACGCGGGCGCCCTGAAGCGGGTCGCCGGCGCCGTGATGGTCGCCGCCGGGATCGGCCAGCTGTACCTCGCGCTCGTCGTCTACTGAGGTCCGTCGTCCACTGAGGTCGGTCGTCTACTGAGGTACGTCGTCTACCGTGGTCGGTCGGGTCCGAGGCCGACCCCGACATTCATGTCCGATGCCGGAGTACGCTACGGGTGCCGAACCGGACGGTTCGGTCCCCGCACATGAATCTAGACCAGTTCACGGCCGAGAACGCGCCGACCGAGAGCGCGGAACCGTTCCAGCGCGAGAACAGCTACACCCTCGACGTCGACGTCGACGGGACCGTGATGGCGAAGGCCGGCTCGATGATCGCGTACACCGGCGACGTCTCGTTCACCGGGAAGGCCTCCGCCGAGGGCGGGATCACCGGCTTCCTCAAAGAGGCGGCCACCGGCGAGGGGACGCCGATCATGGCCGTCGAGGGCCAGGGGCACGTCTACTTCGCCGACGACGGAAAGAAGGTGCAGGTCGTCGAGCTCGACGCCGAGGAGTCGATCACGGTCAACGGCGAGGACGTGCTCACCTTCGAGGAGGACCTCTCCTACGAGATCAGCGCCATCGACAGCCTCGCCGGCTCGCTCGCCGGCGGCTTCAGCAACGTCTACCTCGAGGGACCGGGCTACGTCGCGCTCACCACCCACGGCGACCCGATCGTCCTGGAGACGCCGGTCGCGACGGACCCCAGCGCGACCGTCGCCTGGGGCGGTACCTCCCCGAGCGTCGAGGTCAACCGCAGCCTCTCGGACATGATCGGACAGGAGTCCGGCGAGCGGTACCAGATGCGCTTCGACGACCCCGGCGGGTTCGTCGTCGTCCAGCCGTACGAGGAGCACGTCTGACGGCGGTTCAACGATGGCGGACCGCGGCGAGACGGGCGACGGCGCAGATGGCGCCGGGCCGACGGGCGACGAGTCTATCGGCGACAGCGACGAATCGACCGACGACCGCGACGACGCGAGATCGACCGGCACGCTCGGGCGGGTCAAAACCTCCGTGCGCGAGGCGGTCGGCGTCGTCGTCGACGCCGTGCTCGACGCGATATGACTGACCCCGAACGCTCGGTCCCGACACTGATCGCTCACCGCGGGTTCGCCGGCGAGAACCCCGAGAACACCGTGGCGGCGGTCGAGCGGGCCGCGGGGAGAGGGAGGTCGGGCGGCCCCGGCGAGCCAGGCGCCCCCGCCGGCCGCCGGGCCGACTGGATCGAGGTCGACGTCATGCCCACCGCCGACGGCGACGTGGTCGTCGTTCACGACGCGGAGCTCTCCGGCCGCGGCGAGGGCGACGGGACCGGTGCCGACGGCGACCGGGGGCTCACCGACGCGACCGGTGTCGTCTGGGAGACGGACACCGCGACCGTCACCGGCGCCGAGGTGCTCGACAGCGGCGAGACCGTCCCCCTCCTCATCGACGCCCTCGACGCGGTTCCCCCCGGAGTCGGCGTGAACGTCGAGCTCAAGAACCCCGGTCGGTGGGACCTCCGCCCCGACGAGAAGCTCGACGCCGAGGCGCTCGCGGACCGGACGGCGGTCTGGCGGCCGTTCGTCGAGTGCGTGCTCGGCGTCGCCGAGAAGCGTGAGAACGACCTCCTGTTCTCGTCGTTCTGCGAGGGCGCGCTCGCGGCGGTCCGGGAGGCGTCGTCGCTGCCGGTCGCTCCGCTGGTGTCCGAGTCGATCGCGGACGGGCTCGCGATCGCTCGCGAGCACGACGCGGCCGCGATTCACCCGCCGATCGACGCGATCCGGGGGACGCCGTTCTTCGACGCCGAGCGGTTCGGCGAATCCGCCGAGAACGGAGCGCCGGACCTCCTCACGGCCGCACACGACGAGGGCCGCGCGGTGAACGCCTGGACCGTCGAGACGTGGTATCAGGCCGACCGGCTCGCCGCGGCCGGCGTCGACGGGATAATCGCGGACTACTCGACGCTGCTGCGCGACTGAGGGGGTCGCTCTCAACGAGAGAGCAGAAAAACCGGGGCGGCCGTGCGTCGGGGCCCGCTCAGCGCGCCGCCAGCCACTCGGCGAAGTCGCCAGTGAGGAACCCGACGTAGTCGACGATCCCCAGGTACAGCGAGACGATCACGACGATCACGATCGGGATCCGGACCGCCCAGATCCACGCGTCGCCGAGGCCGCCGATGTCAGCGATCCCCTTGCGAAGTTCCTCGCGGGCGATGTCCGGAACGACCCAGCCGACGAACAGCGCGAGCAGCAGCGAGCCGAGGACGAGCAGTATCCCGTCGGCGAGCAGGTCGTACAGGTCGAGGAATATCAGGTCGACCGTCACCGGGACGCCGAGCAGGAAGACGGCGACGCCGAGCGCGACCGACGCCGGGAGCCGAGCGACGCCGAGTTCGTCGATCAGGTAGGAGACGAGCACCTCGAGGATGCTGATCGCCGAGGAGAGCGCCGCGATCCCGACCATCGCGAAGAAGACGACGCCGATGGCTCGGCCGCCGGGGATCCCGGCGAACGCCGAGGTGAGGCTCACGAAGATCGCACCGGGGCCGCCCGTGCCTGGCTCGATCCCGACCGTGAAAAGGACGGGGAAGACGACGAACCCGACGAGGACGGCGACGAGCGTGTCGAGAGCGGCGATAATGCCGGCATCTGCCGCCAGATTCCGGTCCTCGCCGAGGTAGGAGGCGTAGGTGATCATCACGCCCATCCCGAGCGAGAGGGTGAAGAAGGCCTGTCCGGCGGCGGCGGGCAGGATCTCGGTCCAGTTCGCCGCGATCGTTCCGAAGTCCGGCGAGAGGTAGTAGCCGTACGCCGCGCTCGCGCCGTCGAGAGTGAACCCGTAGGCGGCCAGCCCCAGCAGCAACACCAGGATCGCGGGGACCATGACCTTCACGCTCAGCTCGATGCCGCGCCTGACGCCGGCGGCGATGATGCCGATGACGAGCGCCATGAACACGGCGTGAAAGAGGAGCGTGTCGAGGCCGGTCGAGACCGTTCCGAACAGCGCCTCCGCCTCGGCCGGGTCGGTGATGGTGAACCCGTCGGTGAGTCCGATGAGAGTGTACCGGAGGAACCAGCCGGCGACGACGCTGTAGTACGACAGGATGATGAAGCCGGTGACGACGAACAGCCAGCCGGCGTACGACCACGCGCCGCTACCGAGTTCCCGGAGCGCACCGACTGGGTTCCGGTCGGTCCGACGGCCGATCACGAACTCGACGAGGATCGCCGGGAACCCAATCAGCGCGACGAACGCCAGATACGTGATCAGAAACGACGATCCGCCGTACTGGCCGGTGATGAACGGGAACCGCCAGATGTTCCCGAGCCCGACGGCGCTGCCGACCGCGGCGAGGATAAAGCCCGCCCGCGTCGCCCACGTCTCTCGTGCCATTGGTATCGGAGGAATTCCGTTGCGGGCTAAAAACGTGTCTCTCCGGCGCTGATACTCGTATTAACGTCCGTGAACGATCGCGTCGCAATCAGCCGGACCGTCGGCCTCGTCCGACCCGCCACCGAGGCCGGGGCGTTCGGTTCGTCCGGTCGGGGACCGTGAATTTAATAGCCGGAGGGTTACCTCACGGGGTATGGAACGCGTAGACGTCGCTATCGTGGGAGGCGGTCCGGCCGGCGCGTCCGCGGCGCACGCGGCCGCGACCGGCGGCGCCGACGTCCTCGTCTTAGAGAAGGGGGTGCCGCGGGCCGACCGCGACCGGCTCGGCCCCGACTCGACGGACGCCGCGGGGATCTTGGACTACTGGGTCGACATCATGGGGATCCACCCCGACGAGTTCGACGACGGCGTCGTCCAGCGGGAGCTGACCCGCGCGGAGTTCCGCGGGCCGAGCGAGGCGGCGACGCTCACCTCCACCGGTATCGACTCGTCGTACGACAAGTTCGGCTACACCTTCCACCGCGCCCGCTTCGACGACTGGCTCCGCGACCGCGCCGAGGACGCCGGAGCGGAGTACCGGGTCGGCGAGTCGGTGCGCGGCGTCGACACCGACCTCTCGGTGGATCCGAGCGACGACGACGACCCCCGCCACGTCGTCGAACTCGCCTCGGGCGAGTCGGTCGGCGCCGACTTCATCGTGCTCGCCGACGGTCCTCAGCGCACCGTCACCAACCGCGTGCTCGACGAGTACCTCCCGGCGGACGCGGCCGCCTCAGAGCGGCTCGCCTCCCGGACGGCGAACCACATCGCCTACCAGGAGTACCGGCGCGTCCCCGAGGCGGTGTACGAGGAGGTGAACGACGCGCTCGTCTTCTGGTGGGGCGTGATGCCCGGCGAGACGGCGTACCCGTGGATCTTCCCGAACGCCGACCGCGTCTGTCGGATCGGGCTGACGATGCCGATCGGCCTCGACGTCGACGAGTTCGACCGGGACGCCTACGCCCTGTTGGAGCCCGACGACGAGTCGATCCCGCAGGGCGGCGAGTACGTCCGGCGTCTCTTGGAGTGGCAGTACGGCGACGAGTACGACGTCGAGGAGGACTTCCCGCTCGTCGAGGACGCGGGCAAGCGGAACGGGACGGAGACGTACCCCATCTCCTCGACGCGTCCCATCGACTCGCCGACGGACGCGGGGGTCGCGGTCGTCGGCGGCGCGATGGGGACGACCTCCGCCTTCCACGAGGGCGGCGACCACGTCGCGGTCCGGACCGGCGCCATCGCCGGCGAGCTGGCCGCCGCGGGCGACATGGCCCCCTACAACCGGCGCTGGAAGGAGGCGATCGGCGACGAGATCGTCCGCAACGTGACGATGGCCGATATGGTCGCCGACTACGAGCCGGACGACTGGAACCGGATCATCGGGGCCGCCGACGCCATGTTAGCGGCCGAGGCGGGCGACGGCCTGCTCGCGCAGCCGTACCGCTCGGGCTGGGAGTCGGTGAAGCTCCTGCTCGGCTACCGGTGGAACAAGCGGCGCGTCAGGAAGGACTACGTCGGCATCGACGAGAGCGAGTACGTCTACTGAGGACCGCGCGTCGAAGGAGGGCGCCTCAGCGAATGACGGGGGCCGACAGCTCCCGCGGTTCCGTCGAGATTCCGTCGACGTCGACCGGTTCGACCTCGTGAGTCGGCCACTGACCCGTCTTCGTCAGCCGCTCGGTGAAGTCGGGCGCGACGAGGTGGGTGTCCTCGCTTTTCGCTCCCTGCACGGTCGGATTCCACGCGTAGCCCATCGGCCGTCGGACCGGCTCGTCGCTCCCGGGCGCGGCGAACCACTCGCGGCCGGCGAACCCCGCGGCGCCGCCCTGGTGGTGTTCCCGCCACTCGTCGGCGAAGCCGACGGCGTCGTACGCCTCGCGGATCGCGTCGAAGACGTCGCCGGCGGTGTCGGGGGCGTCGTCTGCGGCGTCCGCGGCGTCCGCGCCGTCGCCGCCGTCCGTGAGGTCGCCCGCGGCCGCGGCCTCCGTCGCCGCGAGCGCGGTCGCCTCGACTCGGGCCGCGGCGCGGTGGCGCTCCTCCAGCCAGTCGGGGGCGTCGAAGGCGACCGTTCGGGTCAGGGAGGCGTAGAGCCCGGCCCGCTCGGCGGTGACGGAGACGAGCGCGTAGTCGCCGAGCGCCGCGTCGCTCGGGGTGTAGTGTCGGTACGCCTGCGCGCGCTCCGCGCCGCCGACGAGCACGACGGGGGTGTCGACGTCGCGGGAGGCGAGCGAGATGTCGATCCCGGCGGCGACCTCGTACTCCGGGTCCTCGGGCTCGAGGTTGCGGCAGACGGTCTCGACGGCCGCGGCGGCCTCGCGACCCAGCTCCCGGTATCGCTCGACGTCGTCGTCGGTGAGCGGCTGGTGCAGCCGGCTCCCCTCCACCCGCTCGAATCCCGGCACGTCGAAGTCAGCGGCGGCGGGGGCGGGCGAGCGCTCGGCGACGGCCGCGGCCAGCGAGTCGGCGTGCCACGGGAACGACTCGACGGCGACCGCGTCGGGGACCTCCTCGTCGGCGAGTCGCTCCGCCTCGATGTTGTCCGTGATCACGCGGAGCGCGCCGTCGTAGCCGGCGGCCGCGATTCCGACGTCGGCGTCGGCGTCGACGACGTTGTCGCCGCCGGTGAGCCACGCGAACCCGTTCGGCTTGGCGAACCAGACCGCTTCGAGCCCGCGCTCGTCGAGGTACGCGTCGAGCCTGTCGGTGCGGGCGGCGAGGTCGACCATACCGACCGACTCTCGCCGATCCAGTAAAAGCGGTCGAAAGCCGGTCGCGGATGGCGTCGGTGCGGCCCGGAGATCGCGTCACCGCGGCTCCGACCGCCGCACGCGAGCGGCGCCGGATCGGGGGACCGCGCCACGCCGTCGCCGTTCGAAACGAAAGGTTCAATTACGTCCCCCGGATACGACGAAACGCGTCAGTAAGCCCCCTCGGGTTGGTAGTCTAGTCCGGTTATGACACCTCCTTGACATGGAGGAGGCCGGCGGTTCAAATCCGCCCCAACCCATTTTCGTCGACATCGCAACCGCGAGCGTAGCGGAGGGTCCGTCGCCCACGGCCAGGCCGGTCGATTTTTCTCCGCGGGACCCGCTCTCCGAGGTAATGACCATCGTCGCCGTCGACCCTCCCACGTACGCCCTGTTCGTGCTGGCGGCGGCGACGCTCGTCGTGACACCGGGGCCTGACACGCTGTACGTGCTCTCCCGCGGGATAGAGGACCGGACGGCCGGCCTGCACGCCGCGCTCGGCGTCACGACGGGGATCCTGTTCCACACCGCGCTCGTCGCGGTCGGCGTCGCGGCGCTCTATCGGACCGTTCCAGGCGCCGAGCGAGCCGTTCAGGTCCTCGGCGGGCTCTTCCTCCTCTACCTCGGCGTCGACACGCTGCGGTCGGCCGAGAGCGACCGGTCGTCGCCGACGGGCGGCGGCGTGCGGGAGGGGTTCCTCATCAACGCGCTCAACCCGCAGGTCGCGCTGTTCTTCCTCGCGTTCCTCCCCGGGTTCGCGGCGGGCGGCGCCGGCGGCGCCGGCGGGGGCGCCGACGGCGGCACGTCGATCGCGGTCCTCGGCGCCACCTACGCCGTTCTCACCGCACTCTACCTCGGTGTCGTGGCCGTCGCCGCCGACGGGGCCGCGGACGTGCTCCGGTCCGAGCGGACCGGCCGCTGGCTGGACCGGATCGCGGGCGGGATCCTGCTCCTGATCGGCGCGTGGGCGCTGACCGGGTAACCGCCGACGCCGATCGGACGGGTCAAGCGCGGTTACAGACCGCGCTCGAAGACGAAGTTCAGTTAAATAAGGAATCAGTACCCGATCTCTCGACGGCCTTCGGATCGCGGGTTTTCGATCGGATCGGCTCGATTCGGCAACTTATCCGTCTCCGCGGTGTGGGGCAGGTATGAGCTCCGGGGACGGCAAGCGTATCAGATCGGTCGAGCGGTCCGTCCGCATACTCGAACGCATCGTGAACGAGGACGAAGGAGGAGTGAACGAACTCGCTCGGGCGCTCGACTACTCGCCGAGCACGGTTCACGCGCACCTCGCCACCCTTCACGACCTCGGCTACCTCGTCACGGTCGACGGGGAGTACGCCGTTTCGAACCGCTTCCTCCAGTTCGCGAGACACGCCCAGAGCCGGATCGAAGGGTTAGACGTGATCAGGGCCAACGTCAGGCGGCTAGCCGATGAAACCGGCGAGAGCGCGCAGTTCATGATCGAAGAGCACGGGCGCGGGATATACGTCGAGCGGGCGGAGGGCGAACGCGGCGCGCCGAACGACACGTCGCTCGGGAAGCCCCGGTACCTCCACATGTGCGCGTCCGGCAAGGCGATCCTCGCGCACCTGCCGCGGGAACGAGTGACCGAGATCGTCGACCGCTGGGGGCTTCCGGTACAGACGGCGCGGACGATCACGGACGAGGAAACCCTCTTCGCGGAACTGGACGCGATCAGGGACGAGGGCGTCGCGACGAACGATGGCGAGACCGTCGACGGGTTGACCGCGGTCGGCGCACCGATCCGCTCGGCCGACGGGCGAGTGATCGGTTCCATCAGCGTCTCCGGACCGGCACACCGGATCTCGTCGAACGGCGAGATCCGGGAGCGGTATCGCGACGAACTGATCGGCGCGGTCGAGGACGTCGCGCTCAACCTCAAATACCTCTGATCCGCGGCCTCTGTTCGACGGCGGCGGACGCGACGTGACTGACGCGCACCGAGGCGCACCGACGCGTTCACCGATGGGGAACGCCCCCCGCGAGCGCGCTTCCCGGCACCGACGCCGCGCGAGCGGTGGCTCCGAGGGCAAATCGACGACCGCGCGCATTCGGCGTCGGCGAACGAAACGACGGCAAACCGATTACCGTCCGGCATTGTAGAATATTACAGAATAATTCCGCATACAGTAATTTAATTACCCTACGCATCGGCGTATTAGTTGATAAATGTCCAAAATTGCAACGGAGACGCTCCGCGAGGAGACCGAAGTGCTCGCGTTCGACCTCTGGGACACGCTGCTCGACCGCGAGTCGACGCTGGTCCCCGCGCTGAGCGCGCTGCTCGACGACCACGGGAGCGACTACGACCCCGAGATCCTGCTCCGGCGGTACCTGGCGATGCACTTCCGGGACTCGATGATCGACTCGCTGATTCCGGGGCCTCACACGCCGTTCAAGGAGATCAGCCGTCGCGCGCTCGCGTACCGGCTCGAACAGATCGGCCTCGACGTCCCCGACGAGGCGGTCCGCGACGTCATCCGCCAGTGGAAGACCCTCCAGCCGTACCCGGACGTCGACGCGGCGCTGGACCGACTGAGCGAGGACTACAAGCTGGTCGGCCTCTCGAACGGCGACCCCGACATGCTCGACGCGGTCCGTCCCAACTTCGAGACCGAACTGGACGGCGTCGTGTCGGTCGCCGAGGCGGGTGCGTACAAGCCCCACCGGGCGTCGTACGACCTGACCTGCGAGGCGCTCGACGTCGCCCCCCACGAGGTCGTCTTCGTGACCGCGCACACGTTCGACCTCGTCGGCGCGAAGGCGGTGGGCATGCGCGGCGCGTTCCTCAACAGGCACGAGAACCCGTACGGGGGGTGGATCCACGAGCCGGACCTCACCGTTCCCGACACCGAGGCGCTGGCCGACGCGCTCGCTCCCCGCGGAAGCGCGGGAGAGTAGCGCCGCGGGCGAGTAGCGCTCCCGCGCCGACGACCGCTTCCAAAACCCGTAATTCCCCGCGGCGAGAGGGTGTCGTATGGACGCACGCATCCGCGAGCACGCCGAGATCATCGCCGACCACTCGACCGGCATCGAGTCCGGGGACGACGTCGTCATCCAGCTCCCCGCCGAGGCCGAGGACCTCGCGGTGGCTCTCCACGAGATCTGCGGGGACCGCGGCGCCAACCCCGTCTACCTCAACTACTCGAAGCGCGCCCAGCGAGCGTTCAAGCGCAACTCGGGCGAGTTCACGGAACCGGACCACCGGCTCGCGCTGTATCGGGAGGCCGACGTCTTCGTCATCGCGCGCGGCGGCTCGAACGCCACCGAGGACGCCGACGTCGACCCCGAGGCGAACGCCGCCTACAACCGCGCGATGGAGGACGTCAAGCGCACGCGCCTCTCGAAGACGTGGTGTCTCACGCAGTACCCGACCGCGAGCCACGCCCAGCTCGCCGGGATGAGCACCGAGGCGTACGAGGACTTCGTCTGGGACGCCGTCTCCCTCGACTGGGACGAACAGCGCGCGTTCCAGGAGGAGATGGTCGCGATCCTCGACGACGCCGAGGAGGTCCGGATCCGCTCGGGCGAGGAGACTGACCTCACGCTGGACGTCTCCGGCAGCGAGACGCTCAACGACTACGGCGAGGCGAACCTCCCCGGCGGCGAGGTGTTCACGGCGCCCGTCCGCGACGGCGTCGACGGCGAGGTCCACTTCGACCTCCCGCTGTACCGCTACGGCCGCGAGATCGACGGGGTCCGCCTCCGGTTCGAGGACGGGGAGGTCGTCTCGCACTCGGCCGAGCGCAACGAGGACCTGTTGACGGGGATCCTCGACACCGACGAGGGCTCCCGACGACTCGGCGAGCTGGGCATCGGGATGAACCGCCAGATCGACCGGTTCACCTACAACATGCTGTTCGACGAGAAGATGGGCGACACGGTCCACATGGCGGTCGGATCCGCGTACCCGGAGACCGTCGGCGAGGAGAACGAGGTCAACGAGTCGGCCGAGCACGTCGACATGATCGTCGACATGAGCGAGGACTCCGTCATCGAGGTCGATGGCGAGGTCGTCCAGCGCGACGGGACGTTCGTGTTCGAGGACGGGTTCTGAGGGCGCTCAGAGATCGGCCGCAAGACGAGTCGACGACCGTCCTCGGAGAAGCGGTTTTTTTGGTGCAGATTTTTGCCGGCCGAGCGGAGCGAGGCCGGGAAAAAGGTGCGACTGGGACGTTCGTGTTCGAGGACGGGTTCTGAGAGGACCGACGGTCAACCGGGACTTGCAGGGAGCCCCGCTTCGGCGTGCGGGTTTATACCTCGGTGTGACGTACGTTCGGCCATGCCTGAAGAAGTCCTCTTCGAGTCGGAGAGCCGCCGGAGCCGCGAGGAGATCGCCGCGTACCTCCGGACCGTGGTCGAGTCGCTGGAGTCCGGCAGCGGGATCACGTTCACGCGCGGCGAGGAGTCGGTGACGATGGACCCACCGGCCCGGCCGACGTTCGAGGTGAAGGTGGAGCGCGAGGGGCCGGCCGACGGCCCCGGCGAGCTGAGCGTCGAGTTCGAGCTGGAGTGGGACGAGGACGGCGAGACCGGCGGCTCCGGCGGGGAGTTGGAGATCGAGTAGCGGGTTGGCGATCGAGTAAACGGCCGAGGCGGCCCCGGTCTACGGGACGTTGCCCGGGACCTCGACGAACGCGTCGCGCGCGGAGAGGTGATCGAGCGTGTCGTCGACGCGGTCGCGGACCGACTCCATCCGCTCGACGAGCTCCTCGTACTCGTCGGTGCCCGTCGTGCCGGCGGCCTCCAGCGCGGCCTTCTTCGAGGCCAGCGCGAAGAACTCCTGGCTGTGCTCGTCGTACTCCGCGCGGTGGAGCAGCACCTCCACGAGCGTCAGCAGGTCCTCCTTCGTCACCGGCTTCGTCTTGTAGTCGTCGAACGGCATGTCGACGATGTCGACGTCGGGCTCGACCGCGGTCAGCATCGCGACCCGGGCGTCGTAGCCCGCCTCGCGCATGGCCGAGAGCACCTCGTGGCCGGACATGTCGGGCATCCGCCGGTCGAGGAGGACGACGTCGACCGAGTCGTCCATCTCCGCCATCGCCGCCTCGCCGCCGGTCGCGATCCGGACGTCGTACGCCGAGTCGAGGTACACCCGGTACAGCTCGGCGAGGTCGGGCTCGTCGTCGACCGCGAGGACCGTCGCCGTCGTCTCGTCGCTCATGCAGTGAGCTACGCGCGCAGCATGTTAAAGCGTTGACCCGTGGTTATCGCCGCTGATACTTCAGCGAGCGAGCGTCCCCATTCGGGCGTCGTCGACCCGCCCCGAGCGTGAGGGGGTTTGATCCCCGCGGTCGGACGGGGAACCACCGTGACCCAAAGGCACATTTACGCGCGCTCCGTATCGGCATCCAACGAATGTCTCATAGCCCCTCACTGCCCGACCGCCCCCGTCTCGAGCTCGATCCGGAGATGAGCGAGACGGAGCGGCTCGAAGCGATCCGCCAGCACTACCGGCGGATCCTGCAGGTGAACGAAGAGCTTGAGCAGCGGCTGGACGACGCGCAGGGCCGCCGCGGCGAGCTGAAGGCCGACGTCGACGAGCTGAAACGCGAGAACGAGGTGCTGAAGACCTCTTCGCTGTACATCGCGTCGGTCGAGGAGATCACCGACGACGGCGTCGTCATCAAACAGCACGGCAACAACCAGGAGGTGCTGACGCAGGCGGCCACCCGACTCGACGAGGACCTCCGCCCCGGCGACCGCGTCGCGATCAACGACTCGTTCGCGGTCCAGCAGGTGCTCGACGACGAGACCGACTCCCGCGCGCAGGCGATGGAGGTCACCGAGTCGCCGGACGTCGAGTACGACGACATCGGCGGCATCGACGAGCAGATCCGGGAGGTCCGCGAGGCCGTCGAGGACCCCTTGGAGAACCCCGGGCAGTTCGAGGCCGTCGGCGTCGAGCCGCCCAGCGGCGTCCTGCTCCACGGCCCGCCGGGCACGGGGAAGACGATGCTCGCGAAGGCCGTCGCCAACGAGTCGGACGCGACGTTCATCAAGATGGCCGGCTCCGAGCTCGTCCGGAAGTTCATCGGCGAGGGATCGCGGCTCGTCCGCGACCTGTTCGAGCTGGCCGCCGAGCGCGAGCCCGCCGTCATCTTCATCGACGAGATCGACGCCGTCGCCTCGAAGCGGACGGACTCGAAGACCTCGGGCGACGCCGAGGTCCAGCGCACGATGATGCAGCTGCTCTCCGAGATGGACGGCTTCGACGATCGCGGCGAGGTGCGGATCATGGCCGCGACGAACCGCTTCGACATGCTCGACGAGGCCATTCTGCGCCCGGGCCGGTTCGACCGCCTCATCGAGGTGCCCGAGCCCGACGCCGAGGGCCGCGCCCGCATCCTCGAGATCCACACGCAGGACATGAACGTCGCCGAGGGGACGGACGTCTCCGAGGTCGCCGCGGACCTGGAGGGGTACAGCGGGGCCGACATCGCCTCGCTGGCGACCGAGGCCGGCATGTTCGCGATCCGCGACGGCCGGACCGAGGTGACGCAGGCCGACTTCGAGGCGGCCCGCGAGAAGCTCCAAGACGCGGAACAGACCGAAGAGCAGGTCATCAACTACCAGTACTGAGGCGGTCGCTTTCGGGCGAGAAGTCGTTTACACTCCGTTGTTGACGTCGCGACCGCTTCGTAACCTCTTACCTCCCGCGCTGTCGATTTCCCGCCGATGAACACCATCCACGTCGCCGGCGGCGTCGGCGTCGCCGACACGGCGATGGCCTCCTACGACGCCGCGCTCGCGGACGCGAACCTCCACAACTACAACCTCGTGGCGGTCTCCTCCGTGGTCCCCGCGGAGGCGACCGTCGAGGCGGTCGAGGCGGCGCCCGACCTCGGCCCCGCCGGCAACCGGCTCACCGTGGTCGAAGCTCGCCGGACGGTCGGCCCGGACGACGAGGTGGACTTCCGCGAGGGCGGCCGCGCCGGCGCGGAGGACGCCGAGTCGAAGCGCGCCCCCCGCCGCCGCCCGGACGTGGCCGCCGGGCTCGGCTGGGCGACCGGCCCCGGCCCCGGCCTCTTCTACGAGGTGACCGGCGAGGACCCCGAAGACGTCCGCGAGCGCATCGAGGCCGGGTTGGACGCCGGCGGTGAACTGCGCGACTGGGCGCTCCCGGACCGGGAGGTGCGCGTGGAGACGGCGGCCTCGGCGCCCGGGCGGTACACGACCGCGGTCGTCATCGCGGCGTACGGCGAGTCGGAGCCGATCCTGTCGCCGTCGGACGCGTAGGGAGCGACGCCGAACGGGATTGCGGGTTCCGCGGACTTTAGGCGGCGCGAACCGGGATCAACGGGTACACATGACGGCGAACGACGACCGGATCCGGACCACGCACATCGGCAGCCTCCCGCGACCGCCCGAGCTCCTCGACCTCCTCACGCGCCGCCAGGAGGGCGAACCCGTCGACGACGAGGAGTGGGACGAGACCGTCGCCGCGGCCACGCGCGACGTGGTCGAGCGACAGGCCGAGGCGGGGATCGACGTCGCCAACAACGGCGAGCAGTCGCGCGTCTCGTTCAACTGGTACGTCGCGGACCGCCTCAGCGGCATCGAAGGAACGCGCGAGCAGGAGCTGTGGGCCGACCTCCAGGCGTTCCCGAGCTACGCCGAGGAGACGTTCAAGACGGACGTCATCGACCTCTCGAAACACCCCGTCGTGACCGGTCCCGTCGAGTACACCGGTCGCGAAGAGGCGGAGGCGGAGCTGGCCGAGTTCCGCGACGCGCTCGACGCCGCCGACGCCGACTTCGAGGAGACGTTCGTCACGGCGGCGTCGCCGAGCGTCGTCACCGCGACCCACGTCGACGACCACTACGGCGACTACGAGGAGTACCTCTTCGCCGTCGCCGACGCGATGGCCGAGGAGTACGAGACCGTCGCCGACGCCGGCTTCACCCTCCAGATCGACGCGCCGGAGCTTCTCACCGTCGGCCACACGGCGGCGTACGCCGACGAGCCCCTCGAGGAAGTGAAGGGTGCCACGCGGCTCCACGTGCAGGCGATCAACGAGGCGCTCTCCGGGATCCCCGAGGAACGGGTCCGGCTCCACACCTGCTGGGGGAGCTACGAGGGGCCGCACCACCTCGACACGGACCTGTCGGACATGCTCCCGGAGATCTACGAGGCCGACATCTCCGGGCTCAGCGTCGAGCAGGCGAACCCCCGCCACCAGCACGAGTACCGCGCGTTCGCCGAGCACCCGGTCCCCGACGGTTGGACGCTGATCCCGGGCGTCGTCGACGTGAAGACGAACATCATCGACCACCCCGAGACGATCGCGGACCGGCTGGAGCGCGTCGCCGACGCGGTCCCCGACGGGACGCCGCTGGTCGCCGCGCCCGACTGCGGCTTCGGCACGCAGGCCGGGATCGGCATGGTCGACTCCGAGATCGCGTGGGCGAAGCTGGCGGCCCTCGACGAGGGCGCCGCGATCGCGACCGAGCGGATTCACGGCTGAGCGAGCGGCGCGGCGAGGGGCGCCCCGCGGACCGCCGCCCGCCCGCCGCTCGGATCGCCCCCGTCGACCGCCCGCCGCTCGGATCGCCCCCGTCGACCGCCCGCCGCTCGGATCGCCCCCGCCGACGCCTTTTTGACCCGGCTCCGCGTACCGAGTGTGTCTTCGATGAACGGCAACAACCCGTACGCCGGGGCACCGGGCGTGACGAACGCGGGCGAGCCCGCGGCCGTCGACCTCTCCCCCGACCAGGAACGGCGCCTCCGGCGCGCGGTCGCCGGGATCGTCTCGCGAACCGAATCGTATCTGCCGAACAGCTACGCCGTCGGCTCCGAGCTGTCGGTCGGCGCGAACGGACCGCAGGCGACCGTCGCGGTCAACCCGCCCGCCGGCCACCCCGTCTCGGCCGGCTTCACGCCGGACCCCGACGAGCTGGAGGCCGGGATCGCCGACGCCGACACCGACGAAGTCGCCCGCGGGCTGGCCGCCAGCGCCGCGATGCAGGTGATGGACGCCGTCGGCGACGTCACGCCGACCGCGAAGTGAGTACCGGCTACTCCGCCGTCTCTTCCGCCGAGTCGCCTCCCGCGTCCGGTTCGTCCGCGGCCGACGCCGGCGGCTCCATGGTCCCCGTCACGCGGCCGTAGATCCCGAATATCTCCTCGTACCCGTGTTCGCTCGCGAGGATCGGGACGACCCCCTCCTTCTCGACGCGGTGGGTGTACACGTCGTCCTCGGCGAACACCGCCCCCGGCGGGATCGCCTCGAAGTTCGCGAAGTGGACGCGCGGCTCTCCGCCGCCCTTCGGCACCTCCTCGTCGCCCGCGACGACCGTCGTCTCGGTAAACGTCGGCGGCTCGTCGTCGAGCGCGCCGTGCGCCCGGAGGAACGCCAGACACGCCTCGTAGCCGAACGCGACCGCCTCCTCGCTCCCCTGTCGCCCGACCTCTATCGAGACGGTGTGGGGGACGACGGAATCGAGCGTCGTCGACCGCAGGCCGCCGGAGTCGACGACGAACTCCACGGGCATCCCGGTCACGCTCCGGCGCACCGACTCGGTCGGGTCGCTGTAGATCGCGAACGGCGGCGGCGCGCTGTGGGAGGTGTGGAGCGCGAGCACCGCGTCCATCCCCTCCAGCTCGGCCGCGAGCCGCGGCGCGAGCGCCCGCTCGTACTCGTCGCTGTCGGGGTCGCCCGGGAAGACCCGGTTCAGGTCGGCGTCCGTGTACCGCGTCCCGGCCGCCAGCGCCGGCTCGTTGGCGACGATCAGTCGGACGCAGCCGCTCCCCGCGCCCGTCTCGTCGAGCTCGTCGGCGAGCCGTCTGACTATCCGCTCGCCGGCGGGCTCGTCGCCGTGGATCCCGCCGACGATCGCGACGCGGGCGGAGCCGGCCGACCCGCGCTCGAACGTTTCCATGGGACATCGTACGCGTCGGTCGGAATATAAAGGGTCGACCTTCGGACGCGCGACTTCGGCCGGTCGACGGCGGCTTACCGGCGGAACCGCCGCGCGATCGCTCCTCGGTACCGTCCCGCAAGCCGCCGGGCGACGAGACGATCCCGCGGGTCGACGCCGAGGTAACGGAGCGTCGCCGCGTACGCCGCGAGCCCGACCGCGGCGCCGAAGACGACCGCGGCTCGACCCGGGACGAGCGCGCGGATCCCCCGCATCGCGAGGAGGGCCACGCCCCCGGCCGCCAGCGGAGTGAGGAAGGTGCGGTCGAACGGCCACAACCCCTCGAACCGCCGGAGCAGCAGCACCTGGATCGCGTTCTGGGCGGCGATCGCGAGCGACGTGCCGAGCGCGGCGCCGACGAGCCCGAAGCGGACGACGAACGCGTACGTCAACCCGACGTTGAGGACCGCGAGGAGCCAGTCGAGCGCCATCCGGGCGTACTGGTGGTCGGTCATCATCAGGAGCCAGCCGGTCGCGCCGACGGCGCTGCCGACGAACACCCCGCCGAGGTAGACGACGAGGGGGAGGTAGCCCGCGACGTACGGGTCGCCGAACAGCCCGAGCAGCTCCCGGCCGTACACCGCGAGGACGGCGAGGATCGGGACGACCGCCGTGACGATCTGCCGGGTCACGGAGCCGTACACCGCGTTCAGCGTCGCCGTCCGGTCGTTCCCGTACAGCTCCGAGGCGACCGGCGGGAGGAGCTGGTTGAAGGACATGAGCGGAATCCACGCGATCGCGATCAGCACGAGCACGACGTTGTACACCCCGGCCGCCGTCGCGGTCAGGAGCGCGCCGACGAGCAGCACGTCGACCCGGTTCTGGAACACCTTGCCGAGGCTGCTCATCGCGACCGGCGCCGCGTGGTCGTAGAAGCGCCGCGCCTCCCGCCGGGCGCCGCGCAGCGACGGGACGACCCCGGTCACCCGCGCGGCGAGCGGGACGGCGACCGCGGCGAGCAGCGCGGTCGCGGCGACGATGCCGACGGCGACACCGCCGATCGAGTAGCCCGCGGCGAGCGCCGCGACCGCGGCGACGAGGCGAACTCCCGGTCGGAGCAGCTTGTTGAAGGCGATCTCGCCCCGGGCGGAGCCGACCGCCCTGAAGATCGCCGACGCGACCATCACGACGCCGAGAAGCCCGACGAGCAGCCCGAACGCCCGCATCGCGCCCGGGAAGGCCGCTTCTCCGACGGTGAGCTCGTTGATCCGCGGGGCGGCCACCCAGACCCCGGCGGCGATGGCGGCGCCGAAGCCCAGCGTCGTCGCGTACGCGAGCCCGGCGACGACGCCCCGCCGCGGCGGGTCGTCGGCGTACTCGGGGAGGTACCGCTGGAGCGCCGGCACGCTCCCGAAGGTGACGAGCCGCGACAGGAGCTGGGCGATCCGCCACGCCAGCGCGTAGACGCCGTACGCCGTCGGGCCGAGCCCCCGCGCGAGGACGAACTCGGTCGCCGCCGTCAGCGCCCGCTGCCCGGAGACGCCGCCGGAGGTGACCACCGCGCCGTGAGCGATCGTCACGAGCGCCTCGCGCTCGTCGTCGGGGATGGAATCGGTATCGCCGTCGCTCGCGGGCTCGCCCGGAGGGCTGTCGTCGGCGTCGGGGCCGGCTCCGTCGACCACGGATCGATCTATCTGACCTGATTCGGCTCGGGAGAAAAGCGACTCGTTCCGTCGCCGACCCGCCCGCTACCAGCGGTGGTGGACGTGTTCGCGGACGAGCTCGTCGTACACCTCGCGGACCGTCTCGTGGGCGGCCTCGTCGAGCGGGAGAATATCGCTGACGGCCGCGTTCGCGCGGATATGCGCGGGCGTCGTCGACCCCGGGATGACCGTCGAGACGGCGTCGTGATCGAGGATCCACCGGAGCGAGAGCTGCGCGAGCGAGAGGCCGTCGCCGCTCGCGTCGGTCGGGTCGGCGGCGACCGCGTCGACGCGGTCCGCGAGGGCGTCGGCCGCGTCGAGACCGGTCTCGTAGGGGATCCCCGCGAACGTCTCGCCCACGTCGAAGGCGTCGCCGTCGCGGTTGTAGTTGCGGTGGTCGTCCGCCGGGAACTCGGCGTCCCGCGAGAGCGCGCCGGTCAGCAGGCCGGAGGCGAGTGGCACTCGGCAGATCACGCCCACGTCGCGCTCGGCGGCCCGGTCGAGAAACAGTTCGGCCGGGCGCTGGCGGAACGGGTTGAAGATGATCTGGACCGACTCGACGCCGGGGTACTCGACCGCCTTGAGCCCCTCCTCGACGCGCTCGACGCTGACGCCGTAGTCCGCGATCCGCCCCTCGTCGGCGAGCGTCGCGAGCGCGTCGAACGTCTCCGGTCGGTAGTAGACGTCCGTCGGCGGGCAGTGGAGCTGGACCAGATCCAGCGTCTCCACGTCGAGGTTCTCGCGCGACCGGTCCACGAACCGCCGGAGGTTCGCCTCGGCGTAGCCGTCGGCGACGTGGGGGTCGAGCCGGCGGCCGGCCTTCGTCGCGACCGTCACGTCGCCGCGCGCGATGTCGTCTTCGAGCACGTCGCCGAGGATCTGCTCCGAGCGCCCGTCGCCGTACACGTCGGCGGTGTCGAAGAAGTCGATCCCGGCGTCGCGGGCGGCCTCGACGGCCTCCACGGCTTCGGCCTCGCTCACGTCGCCCCAGTCGCTCCCGATCTGCCACGAACCGTAGCCGACCTCGCTGACCGCGCCGACGTCGCCGAGTTCCCGGTGGTTCATGTTCACTCCCACCTGATCGGGGCGGCGGCAAGGGCGTTCCGGAGGCGGAACCGCGAGAAGCAACCGAACGACGGGCGGGAAATATTTATAAGCAGATTGCGGTGGCGCGTGCCGACGAGCGCCCGGAGGGCGCGAGTCGCACGCGCGAGGTCGCCGGCGCTTCGCGCCGGCTGCCAGAGGGACCGAAGGTCCCTCGCTGGACGCGGTGAGCGCTCGAAGAGCGCGAACCGCGAGGCTGGGGAGGGGTGAGGTGCGGTCGCTGTGCGGGGCGGGACTCAAAGGGGCAGGCGCGAGGCGGTCGCAGGGGAAGCAAGGACCGCAGCGAAGGAGCGCCAGCGACTGAGCGAGGACCACAGCGAGCGTGCGACCGCCTCGCGCCTGCCCCTTTGGAGGCGTTCACCGCCGCGTCGTCGTCGATACTCACAGACGACTCACCGGCCCTGTTGAAATCCGTTCGGCAGACGGTTTCCCGTCTGAAACGGTCGGTCTCTGAGGCCTGCAAACGGAGTCTCATACTACCGTTTGTGTTATCAACAAAATTATTCATAACTGGACACCAGTCGGAGACATGAAGCGGAGACGTGCCCTCGCCGTGGTCGGACTGTCTGCTCTTCCCCTTTCGGGATGTTTAGACAGCGTCGGTATGGACGGAACGGCCGGAGAGCCAGGGTCGGGTGACGAGCGTTCGATCGCGGTGTCTATCACGCGCGTGGCCGGCGACGGAGCGATCGACTTCGGTTGCGACGTTCACCACTCCGAAATCAGTGAGGGTTCTCCGGCAGTCGTCAAACTGACGGCGAGAAACGAAACGAAGAGTGATATCGAGTACGTGACCGGCGCTCCGGAACCGTTCGGAGCGCTCTACGACCCCGATTCGCCCAACGCGATCTTGTGGACTGACAGATACGTCGAGAGTCAGTACGTGGAGACGGAGGGGCGCCGGATAACCGGCGGGGAAGACATCGGGATCAGCGTCACGCTCTCTCCCGGAGGCTCTCGGTCTGAAACCTATGAGTTTGCCGCCCCTCCGGGAAGCTATTCGATACAGCGGACCGGGAATCCGCTCACGCTCGGAGACGAGACATACGAATTGATCATCGACGTTTCGGAGGCCTAATCGCTCCGTCGACCCTTTGTGGTGACCGGAGCAGAGTGTTGCACCCGCTACCGATTTCGGCGAAATCGGCTCACCAGAACCTCGGAAATCTCCCGACTACTCCGCTTCCGAGTTATAAAACGTCCCCCAGCGCGTCCATCGTCTCGTCCACGCGCTCGACCCGCGCGTTGTGGCCCATGTGGCCAATCCGTAGGATGTCGTCCGCCAGCTCTCCGAGCCCGGTCGCGACGAGCACGTCTCGTTCCTCGCGCAGCCGGCTCTGCAGTTCCTCGGCCCGTCCGGGGACCTCGAAGGCCGTCACCGTCGGCGAACTGCGCTCGGGCTCCGGATACGGCTCCAGTCCCAACTCCGCGCCGCGCTCGCGACACCGCGCCGCGGCCTCCGTATGCCGCTCCCGGACCGCGTCGAGCCCCTCCTCCAGCCACAGCCCGAGCGCCGCGTCGAGCGCGACGACCTCGGTCGTGAGGTGGGTGTACGGGAACCCCTCGGAGGTGTCGCGCCACGGCAGGAAGTTCGTGTACAGCGAGTGCGGCTCCCGCTCTTCCATCGCGGCCCACGCGCGGTCGCTGATCGCGGCCGTGGTGAGCCCCGGCGGCGCGCTGAAGCACTTCTGGGAGGCGCCCAGACAGACGTCGATCCGCTCGGTCGGCACCTGCACCCCGCCGAGCGAGGAGACCGCGTCGACGACGGTGAGGGTCTCGCCGTCGGTCCCCGCCAACAGGTCCAGCGCGGGCCCGAGGTCGTTGAGGGTTCCCGTGGGCGTCTCGCAGTGGACCATGGTCGCGACGTCGAATTCGGTGTCCCCGTCCGCGAGCTCCGACTCCAGCGCCGCGAGCGGGAGCGCCTCGTCGTAGTCGGCCGAGACCAGCGTCGCCTCGCCCCCGTACGACTCGACGAAGTCGGCGAACCCGTCGCCGTAGAGCCCGTTCGAGAGACACAACACCTCCGTCCCGGGCTCGACGAGCGAGGCGATCGCGGCCTCCAGACCTAAGATTCCCTCCCCGCCGGGGACGACGACGTCGCGGGCCGGGCCGCCGCCCTCGCCGCCCTCGCCCGACCCGACGCCGTACACCGTCGCCAGCCGGTCGGTGAGCCGGTCGTAGATCCGCCGAAACTCGGGGTCCACGTCGGGGTTGATCAGCTCGCGGCTCATCGCCTCGCGGACGGGGTCGGGGACCGCGGTCGGTCCCGGCGTCATGAGCATACCTCGACACTCGGTTCCAGCGGAATAAGCGCCTCGTACCGGCCGCCATCGGGACGGTCCGTCACCACGCGTAACCATATATGACCGGCGGGCGGAGTTGGACGTATGACACGTGGCCTCCGCTCGCGACCGGGCCGGGTTCGTTCGGCCGAGAGACGCACCGCAGCCGCCGGGTCGGTGAGCTGAGTGTCCCGACGAGCCCTCCCGGCCCTCGCCGTCGTCGCCGTCGTCGCGCTCCTCGTCGGGGCGTTCGGCGGACTCGCCGTCGCGCAGGAGGAGCCGCCGTTCGTCCGCGGCGAGCCCGAGCTGGACGTGTACGTCCCCGACTCGACGGTGACGCCGGGAACGGCGACGGATCTCACGGTGCAGATCGCGAACGACGGCGAGGTCGACGCCGGGTCGGACGCCCGGAGGGCCACCGTCACGACCGCGCGCGCCGTCGTGGTCGAGGTCCGGAACGACGGCTCGCCCCTCGTCGTCGAGACGGGCCGTTTCGCCGTCGGATCGATAGGCGAGGGAGAGGTCCGGGAGGTGCCGGTCTCGGTCAGGGTCCCGGCCGACGCGGAGCCGGGGCGGTACTCGCTCGACGTGCGGCTCCGGTACTCGCACACGTTCCTCTCGGCGCCGCGGAGCGGGGTCGTCCAGGACCGGACGCGGACGCGGACCGAGTCGATATCGGTGACCGTCGACGACGCGCCCCGGTTCGCGATGCGGACGGTCGGCACGGACGTCCAGGTCGGCGGCTCCGGAACGCTCGCGGTGAACGTGACCAACGTCGGCGGCGAGCCCGCGCGCGACCTCTCGGTCGATCTCGCCGCGAACGGCCCCGATCTCGCGCTCGGCGAGACGGACCGGAACGCCGCCCGGATCGATCGGCTCGCCCCCGGAGAGAACGCGACGGTCAGGTTCCCGGCGGGCGTCCGCGCGGACGCGGCCGCGGAGTCGCTCGGCCTCACCGGCACCGTGCGGTACACCGGCGTTGACGGCCTCCGCGACGCCCACGAGGGGATCCCGGTCGGGCTCCGACCGCGCGCCGAGCAGTCCTTCTCGGTCGAGGTCGACGACTCCACGCTCCGGGTCGGCGAGAACGGGACCGTCGACGGGACGATCCGAAACGACGGGCCGGCCGACGTTCGAGGCGTCGTCCTCGCGGTCGGCGACGGGGCGTTCGTCCCCCGCAGTCCGCGGTACGCCGTCGGCGACCTCGACGCCGGCGAGAGCGCCGCCTTCCGATTCCGCGGCGCGGTCCCGGCGGGCGCGGACTCGGTCCCCCAGCAGCTGGTCCTCTCGACGAGCTACCGGAGCGCCGCCGACACCGAACGGACGGTCCGGGAGGCGGTGCGCGTTCCCGTCGCCGAGCGACGGGACGCGGTGACGGTGTCCGCGGTCGACCCGCGGTTCGCGGCCGGTGAGGAGGGCGTGTTGCGGCTCGACGTGACGAACCGACGCGACGTGGAGCTCCGGGACGTCGAACTGCGCCTCGCCGTCGACGCGCCGCTGGAGAGCGAGTTTCGGACGACCGTGATCCCGTCGCTGGCGCCCGGGGAGACGGGACGGGTCGCGTTCGACCTCGCGGTCGACGGCGACGCGCCGACGAGCCGGTACCCGGCGGACGTCGAGATCGGCTACACCGACCCCGAGGGGAGTCGCGTCACCGGCGACACCGCGACGGTCACCGCCTCGGTCGTCGAGTCGTCCGGCGGCGAGGTCCCCATCGAGGTCGGCGTGCTGATTATCCTCCTGCTCCTCGTCGCCGCCGGCGCGTGGTGGTTCTATGTCCGGTGACGCGCCTCGCTCCGACGGGGCCGACCACCCCCTCGTCGTCGAGGGGCTCACGAAGGAGTTCGGAAGCGTGGTCGCGAACGACAACGTGTCGTTCGCCGTGAACGAGGGGGAGGTGTTCGGCTTCCTCGGGCCCAACGGTGCGGGGAAGTCGACGACGATACGACTGCTGCTGGGGCTGTTGAAGCCCACGTCGGGCACGGCGAGGGTGCTCGGCGCCGACGTCCGCGACGAGGCCGCGCTGACCGAGGCCAAACGCCGGATCGGCTACCTCCCGGCGCACCTCGGGTTCGACGAGGAGGCGACCGGCGAGGCGGTGCTCGACTACCACGGCGCGATGAAAGGCGAGCCCCGTCGCGAGGAGCTGTTGGAGCTTTTCACCCCGCCCACCGAGCGACCGATACGGGAGTACTCGACCGGGAACAAGCGGATGCTCGGACTGGTGCAGGCGTTCATGCACGACCCCGACCTCGTGATCATGGACGAGCCCACCGCCGGCCTCGACCCGCTCAAACAGGAGGCGTTCAACGAGTTCGTCCGGGGCGAGCGCGACCGCGGCACGACCGTGTTCTTCTCCTCGCACGTGCTGAGCGAGGTGCGACGCGTCTGCGACCGCGTCGGCATCCTCCGCGGCGGGTCCCTCGTCGAGCTCGAGGACGTCGAAGCCCTGCTCCACCGGAGCGGAAAGCACGTGCGCGTTCACGCGAGCGAGGCGGCGGTCGCGACGATAACCGACCTCGACGGCGTCCTCGACACCGATCGGTTCGCCGAAGGCGTCCAGTTCGTCTACGCCGGCGACGTCAACGCGCTCCTCCGCGAGCTCGCGGGCCACGACGTCCGCGACGTGGAGATCGGCGAACCGCCGATCGAGGACGTGTTCTCGCACTACTACGGGTCCGAGGAGGGGGCGGGCGGGAGCGAGGCCGACGAGAACGAGGCCGACGGGAGCGACGGCGCGGAGGCGACGAATGCTTGAGACGGCTCGGTACGAGGGGAGACGACGGCTCCGCGGCGCCGCGGTTCTCACGGCCGGCGTCGGGGCGTACTCCGGGTTCATCGTCTGGTATTTCACCGTGCTGGAAGGCGTCGACTACGAGGACGTCTTCGAGGACCTGCCGCCGGCGATGCTGGAGGCGTTCGGCATCGAGAGCCTGTCGACCGTCGAGGGGTTCCTCGGCGCGCAGGTGTTCAATTTCGTCTGGCTGCTCGGCCTGGGGCTGTACTTCGCGTACGTCGCCGGCGGCACCGTCGCGGGCGACGTCGAGACGGAACGGATGGACCTCCTCCTGTCGTTCCCCGTCACGCGCTCCCGGCTCCTCGTCGAAAAGTTCGCGGCCCTGCTCGTCCCCATGGTCGCCGTCAACGCCCTCGGCGGCCCGATCATCTACCTGTTCGTCGTCGCCGTCGGAGAGACGGTCCCCCTCGATCACCTGTTTCTCGCCCACCTGCTCTCGATCCCGTACCTCCTCGTCTGTGCGGGGGTCGGCCTCGCGTTCTCGGTCGCCGTCGACCGCGCGGCGATCGCCGAGCGGGCCGCCGTCGGCACCGTGTTCGTCCTCTACCTCGTCGAGTCCGTCGTCGGGGGCGCCGACGCGTACGACTGGATACAGTACCTGAGCCCGACGCAGTACTACGAGCCGACGCCGATCCTGATAGACGGGTCGTTCGAACCGATCGACTCGGTCATCCTCCTCGTCGCGTTCGTCGGCCTGCTCATCCTCTCGCAGGCGCTGTTCGAGCGTCGAGACATCTGAATCGAGGCCACTCAGGCGCGATACGCATCCGTCTGAGTGATTCGGCCGACAACGATGGTAACAGTTACCTACCCGCCCGACACGTTCAAATATTTCTGTCGCTTTCGTTCCGCCACGATGATGCTCCCGACCCACGTGCTCGCCGGGATGCTGCTCGCCGCGCCGCTCGTGCGCCTGGCGCCGGAGCTGGCGGCCGTGGGGTTCGCCGCGGGCTTCCTCGGTGGCCTGTTCCCCGACCTCGACATGTACGTCGGCCACCGGAAGACGCTCCACTACCCCGTCTACTACTCGGCGGCCGGCGCCGTCGCCCTCGTCGTCGCCCTGGCGGCCCCCTCGGCGGTCACCGTCGCCGCGACCCTGTTCCTCCTCGGGGCGGCGCTCCACAGCGTCTCGGACATGTACGGCGGCGGGCTGGAGCTGCGACCGTGGGAGGGGAACTCCGACCGCGCGGTGTACGACCACTACCGGGGACGCTGGATCGCGCCGCGCTCCGGCGTCAGGTACGACGGCGCGGCCGAGGACCTCGCCCTCTCCGTCGGGCTGTCGCTCCCGCTCATCTACCTGCTCGACGGCCACCTCAGGCTGGCTGTGCTCGGGACGCTGCTCGTCGCCGCCGTGTACACGGTCCTCCGCCGGCACCTCGCGGAGCTCGCCGCCCTCGTCATTCCACTGGTGCCGGCGGCGCTGACCCCGTACCTGCCGGACCGGTACGCCGACGAGGGTCCCTGCGAGTAGCGGCTCGGCGAGCTCAGTCCGCACCGCCCTCGGTCCCGGCCCCTTCCTCGACCTCCGCGAGCGCCGAGCGGCGGCTCTCGAAGTACGCGCCGGCCGGGTGGTAGTCGGGCTCGACGCCCGGCGGCTCCGGCGCGACGAGGTCGCCGTCGGCGTCGGCCGGGAGCCGCTTCTCGTACCAGACGCCGGCGGGTCCGCGGAACAGGTCGGTCCGGACCAGAAAGCGGCGGTGCCACCGCCGGAACCGCGCCGCGGCGTCCGCGTCGCCGCGCGCGGCCGCCCGCTCCGCGAGCGCCGCCGCCGCCCCGAGCCCCTCCGCGAGCGCCCAGCCGTAGCGGTCCTCGACGAGCGGGGTCCCGTCGGCCGCGTGGGTGTAGACGAACCCGTTCTCCGCCCAGCCGCGGTCGACGGCGGCGTCGAACAGCTCGGCGGCGCGCTCGTACCAGCTGACCTCGGAACCGGTGGAGGATCCCTCCGGCCCGTCCGCGTCGTACCGATCGAGGAGCGCGAGGAGCTTCGCCCACTCGACGTGATGGCCCGGCTGGTACCCCGGCGGGCGGAACTGATGGCGGGGCTCGTCGGCGTTGTACCCGAAGTCGTGCTCCCACTCGGCCGTGTAATGCTCCCAGAGGAGGCCGTCCGTCTCGGCCGCGAGGTCGACCGCGACCGCCTCGGCGACGTGGCGCGCCCGGTCGAGATAGCGGCCCTCGCCCGTCGCCTCGTGGGCGGCGAGGTACGCCTCGCAGGCGTGCATGTTCGCGTTCTGGCCGCGATACGGCTCCAGCTCGGTCCACTCCGCGTCGCAGTCGCTCCGGAGCAGCCCGGCGTCGTCGCGGAGCCGGTCCTCGATCAGCGCGTGGGTCGCCGCGAGGTCCTCGCGGGCGCCGTCGATCCCGGCGTCCGCGGCGCGGGCGTACGCCAGCAGGACGAACGCGTGACCGTACGCCGACCGGGTGCGGTCGACCGGCGTGCCGTCGGCCGCGACGACGAGCCGGTAGCCGCCGTCCTCGCTCCGATGCGCCTCGCGGAGGAACGTCAGTCCGTGTTCCGCGGCGGGGCGACACCAGTCCGGGCCGTCCGCGAGGGCGCCGAGCGCGAAGTTGGCGACCGAGCGGCAGGTCGCGACCAGGTGTCGGCGGTCGTCGGTGTAGTGGTCTCCCGTCTCCGGGTGGAGGAGGCGGTAGCCGCGGTCGGCGAGCGCGTCCGGGTACTGGACGCGCAGCGTCGCGAGCAGCCGCGCCCGGCTCGAACGAGCTCGGTAGCGGGCGGCCGGTGGCGTCGCGTCGGTCGACGTCGCGTCGGTCGGCGTCGCGTCGGTCATCGGTTTCAACGGGGACGCCTCGGCGACTAATGCCTGTCGGCGGGCGCGCTGGCCCCGAGCGGCAGGCCTCCCGTGCGAGCGCGACCGCCGAGGAGGCCCCCGGCGCGCCAGTGACACTCGCCCACACGGTATTGTGTGATTTGCCCAAAACTATTATCAGCGCAGGGGGCGTAGAGAGCGGTATGAGTTCACCCGAATCCGTTCCCGCGGAACCGATCCAGCTGTCCGACCCCGACGACTTCGACGATCTCGTCGCCGCCCACGACGTGGTCCTCGTCGACTTCCACGCCGACTGGTGCGGCCCGTGTCAGATGATGGAGCCCGCCGTGGAGGCGGTCGCCGCGGAGACCGACGCCGCCGTCGTGAAGGTCGACGTCGACGTCCACCAGTCGCTCGCGGCCGAGTACGGCGTCCAGAGCATCCCGACGCTGCTGGTGTTCGCCGGCGGCGAGCTCGTCGACCGAAGGGTCGGCGCGCAGAGCGAGGACGCCCTGACGGACGCCGTCGCGGAGCACGGCGCCTGAATGGCCGACCGCGACGGCGACGCCGCGGCGTTCCGAGACGCGGCGACCTCCGGTGACGCGATGACGCCCCGAGAGCTGCGCGCGGACGTGCCGGCGCTCGGCGAGGCGGCGTACTTCAACTTCGGCGCGCACGGGCCGAGCCCCGAGTACGTCGTCGAGGCCGCCGGCGAGTTCGTCGCCGACCACGAGTACGGCTCGGCGACGACCGACCCCTACGGGTACGCCTTCGAGACGTACGAGTCGGTCCGCGAGCGGATCGCCGCGTTCGTCGGCGCCGACGCCGACGAGATCGCCCTCACCGAGAGCACGACCGACGGGATCACCCGGATCGCCGGCGCGATCGACTGGGAGCCCGGCGACGTCGTCGTCCGGACCGACCTGGAGCACCCGGCCGGGATCCTCCCGTGGAAGCGGCTCGAACGCGAGGGCATCGAGGTCCGCGCCCTCGAGACCGAGGACGGCCGCGTCGATCGCGACGAGTACGCCGAGGCGGTCGCCGACGCGCGGCTCGTCTGCTTCAGCGCGATCACGTGGACCCACGGGACGCGGCTCCCGGTCGCCGACCTCGTCGAGGTCGCGAACGACGCCGGTGCGTTCACCCTCGTCGACGCCGTCCAGTCGCCCGGCCAAGTCCCGCTCGACGTGTCGGCGTGGGGCGCCGACGCGGTCGCCGCCGCGGGTCACAAGTGGGTCCTCGGCCCCTGGGGCGCCGGCTTCCTCTACGTCGACCGCGAGGCCGCCGCCGAGCTGGCGCCCCGCGCCGTCGGCTACCGCGGCGTGGAGGACCCGAGCGCGTCCGAGATCGAGTACAAGGAGGGCGCGCCGCGGCTGGAGGTCGGGACGACGACCGCGGCCGCCCACGTCGGCCTCGTCGAGGCGCTCGACGCGATCGAGGCGGTCGGCCTCGACGCGATCGAGTCCCGGATCGAGACGCTCACCGACCGGTTCAAGGCGGGCGTCCCCGAGGAACGGCTCCTGAGCCCCCGCGAGTTCGAGAGCGGGCTCGTCACGGTCGACGTCGACGACCCCGAGGCGACCGTCGAGCGCCTCGCGGAGCGGGACATCGTCGTCCGCGCGCTGCCGTATCCCAACGCGATCCGCGCCTCGATTCACGCCGTCTCGACCGAGTCCGAGGTCGACCGGCTGGTCGACGCGCTCGCCGCGGAGTGGTGAGGGGAGCCGCCGCCTCGTCCCGTCCCGCTTCGCCCGCTCCGTCCCGCTTCGCCTGCTTCGCCCGCCCCGCCGCGACCCTCGTCGACCGGACGCGTTTTGACGGTTCGCGTCGAATATCGCCCATGGGTTTCCACACGTTCGACGCCGACCGGGCGGCGGAGCTTGAGCGGCCCGAGGTCCGCTACCGCTGGGTGTCCGCCGAGGAGCTGATCGGCCCCCTCGCGGCCGCCGACGCCGAGGTCGTCGCCGACCTCGGCAGCGGCACCGGGTTCTACACCGACGACGTCGCGCCGCACGCCGAGACGGTTTACGGCGTCGACGTCCAGACGGAGATGCACGACCTCTACCGCGAGAAGGGCGTGCCGGAGAACGTCGAGCTCGTCGCGAGCGACGTGGCGGACCTCCCGTTCGCGGACGGCGAGCTCGACGCCGCCTTCTCGACGATGACGTACCACGAGTTCGCGAGCGACGCGGCGATCGCGGAGCTCGCCCGGACGATCCGGTCCGGCGGGTCCCTCGTCACCTTCGACTGGACCGCCGAGGGCGACGGCGCCGACGGCCCGCCGACCGACGAGCGGTTCGCCGCCGGCGACGCGGTCGCGGCGCTGGAGGCGGCCGGGTTCGAGGTCGTCTCCGAGTCGACGCGCACGGAGACGTTCGCCGTCGTCGCCCGGGCGCCGTAGGCGGCGGTCGTCGCAGCCACGAAATCGCCGTCTCGCGGTCGCTTTCGAACGTCCGTGAAGAAATACCGTTAGGTGCGTTCGGACCCTAGACGCGGTTATGTCCGCTCGCTCCCGATCGGTCGCGCTCGCCGCGCTCGCCCTGTTCGCGACGCTCCTCGCGCGGCCGGCGGTGGCCCACGTCGACTACGTCACCGAGGACTCGGGCGACCCGCTCGACGCGGTCGCGTTCACCGCCGAGGTGCTCTCCGATCCCTTCAACGCGGCGCTGTTCGCGGGCTCCGGCCTCGTCGCGGTCGCCGGGATCGCCGCGTATCTGTGGGTGCGTCCGACGATCGTCGACGTCGTGGTCCTCCGCGAGAAGCTCGTCGGCTACGGCGACCTCGTGCCGTGGATGCTGCGGCTCGCCGTCGGCCTCCCCCTCGTCGGCGCCGGCTTCCAGGGGTACCTGTTCGCGCCGACGCTCACCTTCGACACCGGCGCGAGCCCGCTCCTCCGGGTGCTCTTCATCGGGCTCGGCTTCTGTCTCCTCTTCGGGCTCGCGACGCGGATCGCCTCGGCGGCCGGGCTGTTGACGTACGCGTGGGTCCTCGTCGCCGTCGACCCCGGCGTCGTCATCGCGATGGAGTACGTTCCGGTGCTGGTCGCGCTGGCGGTCCTCGGCGGCGGGCGCCCGAGCGCCGACGACATGCTGCTTGAGGTCGCGAGCACGCCCGGATCGTACTACGGTCGGATCGACCCCGTCCACCACCTGAAGGCGTTTCTGGACGGGTCGACGGCGCCCCTGCGGCGGTACGTCCCGACGGTGCTGCGGGTCGGAATGGGAGTCACGTTCGTCTACCTCGGCCTGATCCAGAAGCTGGCAGACCCCGGCAGCGCGCTGCAGGTCGTCGAGAAGTACGACCTCACGTCGGTCGTCCCGGTCGACCCCGGGCTGTGGGTCGTCGGCGCCGGGATGACCGAGATCGCGGTGGGGCTGGCGCTCATCGCCGGCTTCTTCACCCGCGGCGCGGCCGCGCTCTCGTTCGTGCTGTTCACGACGACGCTGTTCGGGCTCCCCGACGATCCCGTCCTCGCCCACGTGGCGCTGTTCGGCATGGCGTCGGCCGTCTTCACGCTCGGCTCCGGTCCGCTCGCGTTCGACCGGTGGGTCGGTCGCCCCGCACTCGACGGCGACGAGTCGGTCATTCCGGCCGACTGACGGTGGGATCGCGACCCGGGTCGACCGAGTGCGGCCGCCACACCGACCGGTTTTAAGCCGCGCTCGCCCGCGTGGTGGGGTATGAACGTGGACCTCGGCAACGCGTTGGAGACGACGCCCGGACTCACCCGGGAGACGCTGGAACGCCTCGACGAGCGCGTGGCGGACGCGCACGACCGGATCGCCGCCGGGATGGACGGAGACGAGTTCGGCTACGCCGCCTTGACCCTCCCGGAGACGGCCGATCCGGAGGCGATCCGCGCGGCGACCGACCGCTTCGACCGCCCCGAGGCCGTCCTGACGGTCGGGATCGGCGGGAGCGCGCTCGGCGCGGCGACGATCGCGAACGCCCTCGACAGCGACGTGGACGCCTACTTCCTCGACAACGTCGACCCCGACGCGGTCGGCGCCCTGCTCGGGGAGCTGCCCCTCGCCGACACCGTCGTCAACGTCGTCTCGAAGTCCGGGACGACCGCGGAGACGCTCGCCAACTTCCTCGTCGTACGCGAGGCGATGGACGACGCGGGCGTCGACTGGACCGAGCGCACCCTCGTGACGACCGGCGAGGAGGGGAACCTCCGCGCGCTCGCCGACGACCACGACCTCCCCGCGCTCGACGTGCCGGACGGGGTGCCGGGGCGCTTCACCGCGCTCTCGACCGTCGGGCTCGCGGTGCCCGCGCTGCAGGGCCACGACATCGAGGCCGTGCTGGCGGGCGGACGCGACGGGATGGAGAGCCTCTCGGGCTCGCTGTTCGAGACGCCCGCGTACGCCTACGGCGCGGCGACGTACGCGCTCGCGGAGCGCGGCGCGCTCACGAACGCCGTGATGCCGTACGCGGAGTCGCTGGAGACGTTCGCGGAGTGGTTCGCGCAGCTGTGGGCCGAGAGCCTCGGCAAGGACGGACTCGGTCAGACCCCGGCACGGGCGCTCGGCGCGACCGACCAGCACTCGCAGCTCCAGTTATACCGCGCCGGCCCGCCGGACAAGCTCGTCTCCCTGATCCGTCCGACCGAGCGCGTCGAGACCGGGATTCCGGAGACCGACCTCGACGGGCTCGCCTACCTCGGCGGCTCGTCGCTCGGCGAGCTGTTGGACGCCGAGTTCGAGGCGACCGAGGCGAGCCTCGCGGCCGCGGGCGTGCCGAACCTGCGCGTCGAGATCGACCGCGTCGACGAGCGGAGCCTCGGCGAGCTCCTCTACGGAATGGAGGCCGCCTGCGTGCTGTACGGGGAACTGGCGAGCGTCTCGACGTTCACGCAACCCGCGGTCGAGTGGGGGAAGAAGGCGGCCCGCGGGCTGCTCGGCGGCGGCGACTTCCCCGAGGCCGACGCCGTCGCCGACAAGCGCGAACTGCGGATCGAGCGGTGAGCCGTCGGCGAGCCGTGCGCGATCCGTGCGCGATCCCCGGCGCGAGTCCCGTCGCCTTCCGGTGCCGATAAACCGCCGCGAGTCGTACGACCGCCGATGAGCGAGACGCCGCCCGAGCCGATGAACCGTGTCCTCCGCGTCGCCAGCGCGGCGTTCGCCGTCCTCCTCGCGCTGTTCGTCGCCAGCGCGGTGACCGCGCCCCTCTCCGAGTTCGCCGTCTCGCTCGGGCTGGTGGGCCAGGGGACGACCGGCCTGCAGGTGCTTCGGACCCTGCTCCAGTTCGCCGGGTTCCTGGCCGCGGTCGTCGGCTACCTCGCGATCACCGACCAGTGGGGGCTCGTCGGCGTCTCCCGACCGACGCTCCGGGACGCCGGGCTCGTCCTCGGCGGCGGGGTGGCCCTGTTCGCGTTCCAGTACGGCGCGCTGTTCGTGCTGGGGGAGATCGGGCTCACGACCGGACAGAACCGGGCGGTCGTGCCCGACGGCGACCCGGTGACGTACTACCTCGTCATGGTCGCCGTGTCGCTGTTCGTCGTCGGTCCGGTCGAGGAGGCGCTGTTCCGCGGGGTCGTCCAGGGCGGCCTTCGGCGCGCGTTCGGCGCGGCCCCGGCGATCCTGCTCGCGAGCCTCGCGTTCGGGCTGGTCCACCTCCCCTCGGTCTCGGGGAGCCCCGGCCAGCGATGGGCGTACGTCGCCGTCGTCCTCGTGCTCGGCTCGGTGCTCGGACTGCTCTACGAGCACACGGAGAACGTGATCGTGCCCGGGCTCGCGCACGGCGTGTACAACGCCGTCATCTACGTGGTGTTGCTCGCGCAGTCGCTGTAAATAGTTGATCGCGGATCAGCGGTGACCACCTCCAAAGCCCCAGCCGCTCGGCTGTACGTGAACGACGACTCCGCGGTGACCACCTCCAAAGCCCCAGCCGCGAGGTGGGCGCACGCTCGCTGCGCTCCTCAGTCGCTCACTTCGTTCGCTCCCTGCGGTGCTTGCGTCGCCTGTGCCCACCTCGCGACTGCCCCTTTGAGTCCCGCCCCGCACAGCACCGCACCTCACGCCTCCCCAGCCTCGCGGCTCACGCTTCGCGGCTTCGCCGCTCGCGTTCGCCGCGTCCCTCGCGCGTGCTCCTCGCGCCCTGTGGGCGCTCGGAGGCACGCGCCGGCCGCGTTTACGAGGAGTTAGAACTGCGCCTTCCCCCACCGCAGGTCGTCGTACGTCGCCTGCTGGTCGCTGTCGAACCGCTCCTCGAACTTCCGGCGGAGCGCGGCCTTCTCCGTGGCGGCGATCCGCGCCAGCTCGTCGGCCTTCGCGATCGCCTCGGGCGGCCCCCGCGTCGTCGCCACCTCGGCGAGGACCTGTCGGGTGAGCCGGTCGCGGGTCTCGGCGTCGCGGGCGAACGCGTACGGCGCCTCCAGCTTGTACGTCACGTCGGTCCGGGGGTCGTAGGCGATCATGAACGTCGGCTCGTACAGCTCGGGGTCCAGCTCGCGGTCGATCCCGAGCGCGTCGCCCTCGGCGGCCATCGTCGCGTCGGCGCCCCCGCGGCTGCGGAACCACGTGGTGAACGTGAGCGCGTCGTCGAGGCGGTCGCCGCGGCGGCTCTCGCCGCCCCGACTCGCGCTGCCCCGACCGAACGCCTCGTCGGCCGGTTGATCGGGGTCCGCCCGCCGCTCCAGCAGTCGGGTGAACAGGGCGGTGTCGTCGGGCCACGGCGGCTCGACGCCCTTCCGCGCCAGCGCGCGGACGATCGTCCCGCTGGAGGGGTTCTTCACGAAGCCGGCGAGGGGCACGTCGCGCTCGACGAACCGCTCGACCAGCCGGACGTACTTCTCGACGACCGCGCGGGGCTTCGCCTCGCGGGCGAGCGCGCCGAGCTCGGGGTTGCGGTCGTCCCACGTGAACAGCTCCTTCGGATAGATGGGCCCGTCGAGGACGAGCAGGTCGTCGACCTCGTCGGCGTGGTCGAGCGCGTGGGATCCCTCGGCGAGGTAGAGGGCGAGCGCGTGGACCACGCCCTCGGCGTACCGGTTCACCCGCGGCGCGTGGAGCACGCGCTGGCGGGTGTGGCCGTCGTCGCGCTTCCGCCAGTCGTCGTCGAAGTCGGCGGTGGAGTCGCCGGCGTGAACCGTCGCCACGATCGTTCGGTCGCGGTGGAGCTCCAGGTCCGTCGGATCGCTCGCCATCGCGGCGTGCGCCACGTCGACGACGAGCCCGTTCTTGAACGTGGTCGGGTTGATCGTGCCGGAGTCGAGCCCGTGAACCGTCTCGAACGGGCGCTCGGCGAGGGCGGCGTCGTCGATGGGGGCCAGTCGGCGTTCGTGCTCGCCGACGGGCTCGATCACGACGCGGCCGTCGCGGCGGAGCTCGGGGAGCCAGTCGCGCCACACCCGCCCCGCGAGGTCGTCGTGGTCGGTCGTGTCCACGTCGCTCGCGATCCCGTACGCGAGCCGCGCGATGTTCTCGACGTGGATCGGATCGAGCGTCACGGCCGTACCGCCGTCCGGAGGGATATAAAGCGCGTCGGCTCCGGCGGGCGAGCCGCGCCGTCCCGAGACCTCGGAGGGCCGAGCGCGGAGCGCTACTCTCCCCCTCTCTCCTCGCTCGCCCGTCGGGTCACGGCCCTGTTATGCAATCGGTCGAGCCCGAGCGTGAGAACGAAGAAGCTCCCGCCGACGTAGAGGAGCGACTGCGGCTCGGCGACGAGCCGACTTATCAGTCCGTTCCCGTAGCCGATCACGGTGCTCAGATACCCCAGTACCGACGCCGTCCACCCGAGCCCCGTGAGGCCGGTGAGCTGGTTAAGCAGATCTTTATCGGTGTCCCGTATCACTCTCAGCGACATGATGGTCGTATCATCACCTTAACCCGACTACTCGGTGATGGCACATAAATTATTTTCACAATATTGAGAATGTACTTATATTGTGATTGTCCGGGTTTCGACAATCGGTATCTCGCGGCCGCGACCCCGTTCGGAGGTCGGTTCGGGCGGCGAACGAGAGTATCAGTCGTAATATTCGGAGGACGTGAATTTTTAACCGATACGACGATGACCGACCATGACCGAATCAGCGACCGGTGCAGCGGCGGACGCGTCGGGAGCGTCCGGAGTGGCGAAAATCCGCGAGATTATCAGATACATTCCGGACGGTACGACGATACCGGAGGAGATGTGGAGCGGCCGCCACCGGAACATCCTGCTCGGAATTGCGGTGCAGGTGCCGCTTCTGATCGCGCTGGGACTGTACTCGGGGACCGAGTCGTTCACCGGCGCGGAGATCCCCGCGGTGCCCGCGTGGATGCTCGGCGGGTTCACCGCCCTCATCCTCGGCACGGCGGCGCTGGCGAACTGGTCGCGACTCGGCCGCCGCCAGCGGACGGTGCTCGCGGCGTTCAGCGCGATGACGGTGTCGATGGCGCTCGTGAAGCTCTCCGGCGGCTACATCGAGGCGCACTTCCACTTCTTCGTGTTCATCGCGGTGCTCGCGCTGTACGAGGACTGGCTCCCGTTCGCCGTCGGCATGCTGTACGTCGCGATCGGCCACGGCGCGTTCAGCCTCATCGACTCCAGCCTCGTCTACAACCACCCGGCCGCGATCGCCAACCCGATCGTCTGGGGCGGGATCCACGCCGTCTTTATAATGGCGCTTGCGACGGCGCTGATGGTGAACTGGTACTCCATCGAGAAGTCGCGCGAGGAGGCGCAGCGCCAGCTCGACCTCGTCGCCCAGCAGAAGTCGGAGATACAGGACGTCGAGGAGGCGAAGGCGGAGGTGGAGCAGCGCCGCGAGGAGGTCGAGTGGCTGAACCAGCACCTCGAGGCGAAGGCCGACGACTACAGCGCGACGATGGCCCGCGCGGCCGACGGCGACCTCACGGTCCGGCTGGACGCCGACAGCGAGAGCGAGGCGATGGAGCAGATCGGCGCCGCGTTCAACGAGATGATGGAGGAGATCGAGGCGACGATGCGGGACGTCCAGTCGTTCGCCGGCGAGGTGTCCGCGGCCAGCGAGAAGACGGTCGAAGGCGTCGACACCGCCGAGGCCCGCAGCGAGGACGTGCGCCGGTCGATCGAGGAGATCGCCGAGGGCGCGGACGACCAGCGCGAGATGCTCGAACAGGTCTCCGGCGAGATGAACAACCTCTCGGCGACGATCGAGGAGGTCGCCTCCTCGACGGAGACGGTCGCGGACGCGGCCCAGCAGACGGCGTCGATCGCCGACGAGGGGCAGGACACCGCGGGCGAGGCGATAGACAGCGTCCGGGATTCGCGGGAGTCGATCGGCGAGACGGCGGAGAAGGTCAGGGTCCTCGACGAGCGGATGGAGGACATCGGCGAGATCGTCGACCTGATAAGCGACATCGCGGAGCAGACGAACCTGCTCGCGTTGAACGCCAACATCGAGGCCGCGCGGGCGGGCGGGGGAAGCGGCGGGAGCGACGGGTTCGCGGTCGTCGCCGACGAGGTGAAACAGCTCGCCGAGGAGACCCAGGAGGCGGCCCAGGAGATCGAGGAGCTCATCGCCGGCACGCAGGCGCAGACGCAGGCGACCGTCGAGGAGGTCCGGACCGCGGAAGAGCATATGGAGGCCAGCGCCGAGGCGGTCAGCGACGCCGCCGACGCGTTCGCCGAGGTGGCGGACAACGCCGCGGAGACAGACGACGGGATCCGCGAGATCAGCAAGGCGACCGACGATCAGGCCGCGAGCACCGAGGAGACGGTGTCGATGGCGGAGGAGGTGGCGGGGATCAGCAAGTCGACCGCCGACGAGGCCGACGAGGTGGGCGAGGCGGCCGACGAGCAGCTCGCCGCGATGTCGCAGGCGACCGACGAGGCCGGCTCGCTCGCCGACCAGGCCGAGCGGCTCCGCGCGCTGCTCCGGAAGTTCGAGGTCGGCGGGGAGTCGCCCGACGACCCGTCGGCGTCGGGCGCGCGTACCGTCGCGATGGGCGACGGCGGGCAGTCGGACTGAGACGGCGGCCGCGACGCTTCGGCGGCTACTCTTTTCAAATCGCGTCGACCGCGTCCGCCAGCACCGGCAGCGCGCGCTTCACCTGCGCGCCGTCCTCGACGAAGACCAGCGTCCGGGGCGGTCGCACCGCCTTCGGTCTGACGCGGAGCCCCGCCCCGTCGGCCGCGTCGGCGACGACCTCTGGGAGGGCGGACCCGTCGCCCTCGTCGACCGCGTCCGCACCGCCGCCCGCGTCGTCACCGACGAACTCGATCCGGACGCGGTCGGACTGGAGGTACACCTCGGCGACGAGGACGGCCTCTACGTCGCCCTCGTCCTCGCGAACGATCCGGTACGCGAGCGCGCCGTCGGGCGTCGGCTCCGCGTCGGGGTCGGCGTCGACGAGCGCGAGGTCGCGCAGTCTCCCTTCGTTCCCGGAGACCTCCGAGGCGAGCAGCTGTGCGATCCGGACGCCGTCGGTCAGGCGGTCCGCGACCATCAGGCGTCACCCGGGGCGTCGGCCGCCGCGTCGTCGGCCACCTCGTTGCCGTCGCTGGCCGGCTCTCCGGCGGCCGCGAGCTCCTCGCGCACGTCGGCCGCGAGGTGGTCGACCGCGGCGCCGTGCTCCTTCGCGACGAGGACCGCGGCCGCCTCGATGGTGACCGCGAGCGCGCGCTGGCGCTCATTGATCGCGGCGACGGCGCGCTGCTTCTCCACGCCCGCCGCGACGATGGCGTCGAGGGCGGTCTCGAAGGTGGACTGCTCGCGGAGGATCGACTCGTCGGGCGTGAACCCCTCGGGGACGAGCACCTCGTCGGGGTCGAAGCGCGCGACGAGGTCGCCGTCCTCCTCGTCCACCAGCCCGCGGCCGACGGCGACGTCGACGAGCCGCTTCGCCTGATCCGGCGAGAACCAGTCGCGGTCGAGCGACAGCGCGACGACGAACTCGCCCTCGCCCAGCCGTTCCTTCGCGCGGTGTTTGAACGGGACGGCGACGGCGACCTCCAGGCTCATGTTCGAACGGCGGGGGGTCGACGGCGGTAAACCTACCGGACTGCGAGCCGGACTCGGGAGGTGTCGACATCGTCCGGCCTCGGCCGATCGAGCCCCGCCAACCGTTATGCCACGCGGGCGTGATGCCGAACGCATGGAGACCCGCCCGCTCGGCGACACCGGCCACGAAAGCACCGTCATGACGTTCGGCGCCATCGCGCTCAACTGGCTCGAACAGGAGGGCGCGAACCAGCTGGTCGAACACGTCCTCGACTACGGCGTCAACCACTTCGACGTGGCGCCGGAGTACGGCGACGCGGAGCTGAAGCTCGGCCCGAAGCTCCGACAGCACCGCGAGGAGATCTTCCTCGGCTGTAAGACCCAGGAGCGAACGTACGAGGGCGCGTGGCGCAAGCTCGAGCGATCGCTGAACCGCCTCGGCGTCGACAAAATCGATCTGTATCAGGTCCACGGGCTCGAGTACGACGAGGAGCTCGACTCGATCACGGGCGACGACGGCGCGCTCGCGGCGTTCCGCGAGGCGAAAGAGCAGGGGCTGATCGATCACATCGGACTGACGAGCCACGGCGACCCCGGCCTCATCCTCGACGCGCTCGACCGTGTCGACGACCTCAACTCGGTGATGTTCCCGCTGAACCCCGTCGTCGCCGGCAAGGACGGCGACGAGTACGACTACGAGGCGGTCCTCGCCCGCGCCGAGGAGAAGGACGTGGGCACGCTCGGGATCAAGGCGTTCGCCGGCGGCTCGTGGCCCCCGACCGACGAGCTCCCCGAGGCGGACCGACCGTTCGCGAACTGGTACCGTCCGGTCACCGCGCCCGACGAGATCCGCGAGCGGTTCGACTTCGCCGCCGCGCGGGGACTCACCAGCGTGATCAGCGCCGGCGACCCGAAGCTCGTCACCATGATCTTAGAGGCCGCCGCGGAGTACGACGGGATGGAGGAGGCCGCCCAGCGGTCGCTGATCGAGCGAGTGCGCCACGACGACAGCCCGGTCCCCGAACAGCTGCACCACTGAGGCGGCCGATGGACGTCCCGAAGACGGTCGCGACCGCGCTCGGCGACCGACCGGTGGCCGGGAAGCGCTGTCTAGAGGCCGGCGCGGGCGCCGGGAACGCGACCGCCGGGCTGCTCGCGAACGGCGCCGAACGGGTGTACGCCGTGACGACCGACCGGGAGCACGCGCGGACGACGCGCCGACGCGTCGGGGACGGCGGGGACGGCGGAGGCGACACCGACGGCGACGGGAACGGCGACAGCGACGGCGACAACGGGGCCGTCGGCGACCGACTGGCGGTGCTGGAAGCCGACCTTCGGTCCGTCCCGCTCGCCGACTACTCCGTCGACCTGATCACCGCCCACGGGCTCTGTAACGTCCTCGAACCCGCGACGCTGTCGGCGATCGCCGAGGAGTTCGCGCGGGTCGCCGCTCCCGGTGCGCACCTCGTCGTCGACGACTACGACCCGCTGCCCGACGGCGCCGCCGTCCGCGGGCTGTTCGCCGTCGAGAACGCCGCGTCGGAGCTTTCACTCGGTCGCCCGGCGCTCACCTTCTACCCGGCGGCGTTCCTGCGGCGGTTCTTCGCGGGGCACGGCTGGGAGTTCGAGCGGGAGCGGACGCTTCTGGAGCCGGTGCCCTGGACCGAGAGCCACGTCTCCGCACACGCCGACCGGGCGGTCTCGATGGCCGCGGAGGGTCCCGAGGAGACGGGCGACGCGCTGGCGGCGGAGGCCCGGCGCCTCGCGAGCGAGATCGGATCGGAATCGACGGGTCGGATGTACGGCCTCGCGTTCCGGCTTCCGGACTGAACACGTCGCAAGTAGCGGCGCTATTGAAACCCTCAACAGCTGACGCATTTTGAGCCCTCGTGGTCAGTACAGAGGACTTACAGACCAGAGTCGGTCTATCTATATCCTATTTCTGTCAGAAACGCCCTGCGAGATATAGAGGTTCCATGCAGCACGGTGACCGTGTTCATTCCGTCTCTGATCTACCGGATCGCCTGTGCTACTCGAAGTGCGTACTGCCCAGTCGATTGCTGTGAACTACCTCACTCACTTGCCGCTAGCGCGGCTCGCTCTCAAAAAGACGTACGAGTCGTCAGAGTGGCTGCCCCGGTGCAGGGTACTCTAAGTGAAGGGCACCGAAGACGACGTACGGTTCTCGTGCGGTTTTGATGTCGCCGAAGTCATGGATCGATGTCCCAGACACTTTCCGGCCAAGATCGACGCCATCGAGTGTCGCAGACGCGTCGCTGACGGTACGCAGGTGGTCGGCTTCGCCCCAGTAGCGGGTTCCCGTTTCGGTTCTCCCACGCAATGCTAGACCGTTAGCTCCCATGAGGCGGTCCAGCGTGAAACTGCTGACCGCGGCCCCCATCGCCGACCGCTGGATGGTTCCGGGAACGCCGCCAGCCAGCCCTTCCATGAGCCGCGTACTGATCGGGCGAGCGAGGACGGCGCTGAGTTCGAGAGTCGTCCCGTCGTCGGCCTCTAGCTGAACTTCGATACGATCGAGATCGGCGACACGCCAGTTGATAGACGCGCCCACGATGTAGTCGAAGTCGTGATAGGCTTTGACGTACTCGCCCGCAGTCGTCGGATCTACGTACATCGTCACGTCACCCGCCGGTGATTCAATCCAAATTTCCGAGTACGCACCCACCGGTGTCGGCGTCTCGTCGAATTTTAATAACCAGACTGTGTGGCCGCTCTCGAAAGCGATTCCCGGGGAAACGAACCCCTCGAACGGTCGAAGTGAGGGTCGTTCCTGTTCTTTGGGGGCCGTGTTCCGCGATCTCGTCGTTTGTGAACTCATTCTTATACTAAGCTTTCTGAGGGCATAACCGTATCGCCGGCTTACAGTTTTTGATCTTTATGAAACTCCCGAGACAAACCATGATCAAGTGTCGTCTCTCGGTATGTAGCCTCCCTGTATAAACCGATCTGAACAGTCGATCCTGCTCGGGGGCTCTGTGCAAGATACGCGCGATACATCTTGCACGGCTATCAGAAGGTCTCTCTAAACTGGTAGAAATATTAACGGCTGATTCACAGTCTTCAGCGAACATCTATTACCGAGAAGGGTATGTCTGAAAAGTAGGATTTCAACAGAGCAACCGAACCAACTCTTCATCCGCGATGAGCGTCTACCACCGGTCATGAGTTCGCGTCACCGGTTTCTCATCGCGGCGGTCGTCATCGTCAGTTCAGGCGTGGCGAGTGTGCTCGCCGCGCCGGACCTCCCGGCTCAGATGGCGACACACTGGAACGCCGCTGGGCAACCGGACGGAACGATGTCGAAGCCCGTTGCCCTCGCCCTCCTTCCGGGGATCTCCGCCGCGCTTCTCGTTCTCTTCGCAGTCATTCCGCGCGTCGGGCCGCTCCGAGAGAACATCGCCGGATTCCGTCCCGTGTACGACTGGTTCGTCGTCGTGTTCGCGGTGTTCATGACGGTGATTCACGGCGGGATCCTCGTGTTCAACCTCGGCTACGAATTCGACTTCACGCTCCTCGTCCTCGCCGCCGTCGCGGGCCTCTTCTACTACGTGGGAGTGTTACTCACCCACACGGAACGCAACTGGTTCGTCGGCATCCGGACGCCGTGGACGCTCTCGAGTGACGAGGTGTGGGATCGAACCCACCGGCTCGGGGGCAGGCTGTTCAAACTCACTGCGGTTCTCGCGCTCATCGGCCTCCTCTTCGGTGAGTACGCAGTCTACTTCCTCCTCGTCCCGGCGCTTCTGACAGCGGGCGTCACCGTGGTCTATTCGTACTACCTGTACGAACGGATCGAGCGCGGCGCAGACGCGGAGTCCGACCGGTAAGTAACCGAGTCACACAGGAGATTCAGTACGTGCGGTCACGAGTCGTTCGAATAGACGCGGGTCCAGAGTGAGTCGGTATGGAATTCACAACGAACTAGATCTCGTCGATAGAACGAGGAGTGGACGTACCGATACGGTTTATCCCCTTGCGGCGCCAAACCATAATGATTAATTATGAATAAAAAGGATGGAACGGCCGGGATCACCAGGGGTTACAAGCAACTTATGAGCGAAGCGGCCGAGGAGGTCAATACGTACTCAACGACGGACGCTATCGAGCGGTTCGGTGAGGACGGCGTTACGTTCGTCGACGTCCGCGACACGTCTGAATCGCTCGAACACGGCGAGATACCGGGCGCGGTGCACGCACCGAGAGGGATGCTCGAATTCCACATCGATCCCGAGAGTCCCTACTTCATCAGCGAGTTCGGTGACGACTCCGAGTTCGTCTTCGTTTGCGCAATCGGGAGTCGGTCATTACTCGCCGCACAGCGCGCCAAGGAGATGGGACTCGACCGGGTTGCGAACGTCGAGGGTGGGTTCAACGCTTGGAGAGAGGCCGGTGGCGCTATCGACGGGCCCCGCCCGACGATGTGACACACGACCTTCGTCGCCGCAAGCCGTCGTCGTTCGACGCATCTGCTGACGTTGCGCCCTGTGTTCAGCGCGGCTTCTGAGAGACACCACTGGGCGAACAGATCCACGGAGTCGAAACAGCCGGAACGCGCCGTCTGATCGCTTCGACGAGACAGTGGTCGGGCGTCGCCGTCGGCTCGTCAGTCGTCGTCGGTGGCGGCGGTCGTCGTCGCCGCCGCACCGACGCCGCCCGCGTCGGTCGGCGTCGCGTTCAGGCTGTAGCCGGTCGCGGCCATAGCGAACAGCACGAGCGGCGAGAGGAACGCGAACAGGTAGTACGGCGCGTACTCCAGCGTCGGCACGCCGGTGACGCCCGCCATGTAGACGGCGCCCGCGTGCCACGGGAACAGCGCGCCGGTCGGCGTCCCCGCGGCCTCGACGGCGCGCGAGAGCTGGTCGGTGTCCATCCCGAACTCCTCGTAGGTGTTCCGGAGCGTGACGCTCGGGAGGACGATGCTCATGTACTGCTGGGCGGTGAGCGCGTTGATGACGATCGCCGAGACGCCGGTCCCGGCGACCAGCGCGCCCGGGCTCTTCACGGACGAGGTGAACGCGTGGGCGATCACGGCCAGCACGCCGGTCCGCTCGAGGATGCCGCCGAGCGAGAGGGCCGCGACGACGACCGTGATCGTCCACGCGGAGCCGGTGAGGCCGCCGGTCGCGAGCAGCTCGTTCACCAGCTCGGAGCCGGACTCGGGCGCGGTCCCGTACATGAACGTGTCCCACGCGGCGACGAAGCCGGCGCCCTGCACGAACACGGTCGTGAGCACGCCGGCGAAGACGCCGGCGACGAGCGTCGGGAGCGGGGCGTACCCGCGCAGCGCCAGCCCGAAGGTGACGGCGAGCGGGACGAACGCGAGCAGCGTGATCGCGTAGGTCCCAGCGAGCGCGCCCTGGATCTCGGCGATCCGTCCCGCGGGGATGGCGCCGCTGGCGCGGAGCCCGAGCGCGAGGAAGCCGAGCACCGCGAGCCCGAACGCGATCAGGGTGCCGGTCCGCATTCGGCGGATGTGCGCGTACAGGTCCGTGTTCGCCACCCCGGCGGCGAGGTTCGTCGTGTCCGAGAGCGGCGACTGCTTGTCGCCGGCGTACGCGCCCGAGAGGACGGCGCCGACCGTCATCGGGTCCGGGACGCCGAGCCCCGCGCCGATGCCGACGAAGGCGACGCCGAGCGTGCCGACGGTGGTCCACGAGGAGCCGATCGCGAAGGCGACGACCGCGGCGACGACCGCGGCGGCGGGGAGGAACGTCGCGGGCGTGAGCGTCTCCAGCCCGAAGTACATGAGCCCCGGGATCGTCCCGGCGCTCACCCACGTCGCGATGAGCCCGTAGATGGTGAAGATGATGAGCAGCGCCTGGAGCCCCATCACGAGGCCGTTCGCGATCCCGTCGAACAGGTCGTCCCAGTCGTAGCCGAGCCGGAGGCCGAAGGCGCCGACGAAGGCGATACTCCAGAGGAGCGGGGCGTGCGGGTCGAGGCCGAGGACGGCCGAGCCGACGCCGAGGAACGCCACGACCGCGAGGACCGGGACCAGCGCCGCCGCGAGGCTCGGGCGGCGGTCCGGGTCGATGTCCTCGTACGTCGTGGGCGTGAACGAGCGTGCCATGAACGGGTGTATTCCCCTGAAGCATAAATATGGCTCGAAATATGCGCGAGAAAGATAACGATCGTTCATCGGCGTCTGCGGAGCTTCGTCGGCGAGGGATCGTCGGTGCCGCCCACGTCCCTCCGTGAACGACCGTGTGCCGCCGTGTCGCGCGGATCCCCGAACGGACGGTCTTATACGCGTCGGTGGGCTAGAGCCGTCAACATGATATTTGAGGGCCTCCCGACGACCCCCCGATCGGAGGAACTCGTCGACAAGGCGTTCTCGCGGGCGGCCCGCGCGGGACGCGCGAAGCGCGGCCACGAGGCGCAGGAGTCGATGCTGCGCACCGCGGGCAACGTGCTCTCGGACAACTTGGAGAACGTCGTCGTCTCGTGGCCGGACTTCGGCTTCGACGTCGACCCGTTCTACTACGAGCTCGCCGACGCCATCGTCGACGTCGACCGCCTCCGTCAGGCGCTCTCGCAGGTGATGTGGGCCAGCCGGCAGATCGAAGACCTGCGCGACGAGTACACCACGAAGATCCGCAACTCCGACGTCGACACCGCGCGCAAACACCGGAAGCAGGCGTTCGCGCGCATGGCCGACATCATGGATCAGATCGAGGACGACCTGCGGTACATCGGCGACTCGCGGGACCAGCTGAAGGTGCTCCCCGACATCCGCCCCGACGAGCCCGCCATCGTCATCGCCGGCTACCCGAACGTCGGGAAGTCGTCGTTCGTCAACCGCGTCACCCGCGCCTCCAACGAGATCGCGGAGTACCCGTTCACCACCCGCGGCGTTCAGATCGGTCACTTCGAGCGGGATCACGTCCGGTACCAGATCGTCGACACCCCCGGGCTGCTCGACCGTCCCGAGGCGGAGCGCAACGACATCGAGCGGCAGGCGGTCAGCGCCCTCGAACACCTCGCGGACGTCGTCGTGTTCGTGCTCGACCCCTCCGGCGACTGCGGCTACCCCCTCGACGTCCAGCTGGAGCTGCGCGAGGAGGTCCGCGAGCTGTTCGGCGACGCGGTCCCGTTCCTCACCGTGGCGAACAAACACGACCGCTTCGAGGCGGTGCAGGCTGAGTCCGTCGACGCGACGATGAGCGTCACCGAGGACGAGAACGTCGAGGACGTCCTCGACATGGCCGTCGAGGCGGCCGCGTTCGAGCCCGACCTCCCGACGCGCGACGGCGGGGAGTAGGGGAAGCGGTCGGGACGGAGGAGTCGGCCGGCGTGGCGAGCGAGCCGCCGGACCGCCCGGCGGCCCCGAAAGGATGCTTTCAAGCGGGCGGTCGCCGAACCGACGCGTATGTACGACGGTCTCAAGGGATTCCGCGACTTCTACCCCGGCGAGCAGTCAGCCCGCCGAGAGGTGACCGACGCGATCGAGGACGCCGCGAGCCGGTACGGCTTCCGCGAGATCGCCACCCCCGCCTTGGAGCGGACGGAAATGTACGTCGACAAGTCCGGCGAGGAGATCGTCGAGGAGCTGTACGCCTTCGACGATAAAGGCGGCCGCGGCGTCTCCATGACGCCCGAGCTCACCCCGACCGTCGCCCGGATGGTCGTCGCGAAGGGACAGGAGCTGTCGAAGCCGATCAAGTGGGTCTCGACCCGGCCGTTCTGGCGCTACGAGCAGGTCCAGCAGGGCCGCTTCCGGGAGTTCTACCAGACGAACATCGACGTGTTCGGCTCGTCGGCGCCCGAGGCCGACGCCGAGGTGCTCGCGGTCGCGGCCGACGCCCTCACGGATCTTGGCCTCACCGGCGACGACTTCGAGTTCCGCGTCTCGCACCGCGACATCCTCGGCGGGCTCGTCCGAGCGCTCGCCGACGACCCCGACGCGGTCGACGCGGCGGCCGCGATCCGCGCCGTCGACAAGCGCGCGAAGGTCGACGACGGCGAGTACCTCGGGCTCCTCTCGGACGCCGGGCTCGACCGCGCGACCGCCCGCGAGTTCGACGACCTGATCAGCGATGTCGACGCCCCCGACGACCTCGACGCGGTCGCCGAGGCCGGCGGCGAGGAGGTCGAGGCGGCGGTCGAGAACCTGCGGAACGTGCTCGCCGCGGCCGACGACTTCGGCGCGGGCGAGTTCTGCGAAGTGTCGCTGACGACCGCCCGCGGGCTCGACTACTACACCGGCGTCGTCTTCGAGTGCTTCGACTCCACCGGCGAGGTGTCCCGCTCCGTCTTCGGCGGCGGTCGCTACGACGACCTCATCGAGAGCTTCGGCGGCCAGCCGACCCCCGCGGTCGGTGTCGCCCCCGGTCACGCCACCCTCAAGCTCCTCTGTCAGCGCGCCGGCGTCTGGCCCGACGAGCAGCTCTCGACCGACTACTACGTGCTGAGTGTGGGCGACACGCGCGCGAAGGCCGCCGCGCTGGCGAGCGACCTCCGCGCGCTCGGCGACGACGTGGTCGTCGAACAGGACGTCTCCGACCGCTCGTTCGGCGCGCAGCTCGGCTACGCCGACTCGATCAACGCCGAGACGGTCGTGGTCGTCGGCGAGCGCGACTTGGAGAACGGGGAGTACACGGTGAAGGACATGGAAAGCGGCGACGAGACGACCGTCCCGGTCGAGGAGTTCCCGCCCGAGGAGGGGCTCCCGACGTACGAGGACTACGAATAGCGGACCGGACGAGGCGACGCGACGTCCGGACGAACGCGGGGTGTCGCGATCCCTGAACGCTTTTTTGCGTCGCGCCGGGACCGTGGGGACGATGATCCCGCTCGCGACAGCGATGACTCCCGGCGAGATCGGTCTTCGCGTGGCGGCCGGCGTCGCCCTCATCCTGATCAACGCGTACTTCGTCGCCGTCGAGTTCGCCCTGACCCGCCTCAGGCAGTATCCGGAGTCGGAGATCGACACCCCCGGACTGCGGCGCGCGTGGGAGATGACGGACGACTTGGAGTTCTACCTCACCACCTGTCAGGTGTGGATCTCCGGGACGAGCATCGCGCTCGGTATCGTCGCCGAGCCGGGGCTCGCGGCGCTGTTCGCGCCGCTGTTCGAGAACACGGCGCTCGCGTCCGCCGGCGCCGGCTCGCTCCTGGGCTTTTTCATCATCAACATGGTGCACCTGACGCACGGCGAGCAGACGCCGACCTACCTCGGCGTCGAGCGCTCCAAGCAGGTCGCCGAGTACGGCGCGCGCCCGCTGTACTGGTTCGCGTGGCTCATCTCGCCGCTGATCAAGGTCGGCGACTGGGTCGCGAAGGCGACGCTCGGACTGTTCGGTGTCGAGATGACCGGCGCCTGGACCGAGGCGGAAGAGGAGGTCATCGAGTCGCGCGCGCAGCTCCGGAACCGACTCGGGTCGATGATGGAGGAGGTCGAACTCCCCGAGGAGCGCCGGGAAGAGGTCCTGAACGCGCTCGCCGTCGGCGAGCGCGCCGTGGCGAACGTGATGACCCCGGCCGACGAGGTCGTGTCGCTGTCGACCGAGGCGTCGGTCGAGACGAACCTCGACCGGATCCGCGACACGCCGCACACCCGGTTCCCGCTCGTGGGCGACGGACCGAACGAGTTCGAGGGGGTCGTGTACGCCCCGTCGATTGTGAGCCGCTACGAGGAGCTCCGGGCGGGCGAGACGACCTTCGAGGAGATCGCGGCCCCGCCGATGACGCTCTCGACGGACACGAGCGTCAGCGACGCCTTCGACCAGTTCCAGGCGGAGGGCCAGGAGCTCGCCCTAGTCATCGAGGACGGCGAGGTCGTCGGGCTCGTCACCGCGACCGACGCGCTGGAATCGGTGATGGGACAGCTCGAGGACCCGCTCGACGCGGGCGAGCTATAACGAAGTTGGTCGCGTCGGTCGTTCTCGTTCGGCGGTCGTTCGCGTTCGTTGTTCGGCCGACAGCGGGCCAGCGAGACCGCCACAACGGAATCACGCGAAATCGCTCAGCGGTCGGAACAGGGTGATCCTTCTTCACCCACTTTCTCTAAGAAATTGACGAGTGTCCCGAAGTTTCGCTCGGGGCAGACCGTCCCCTCACTCTCGTCGTACTCCACGACGGCGGCTTCTTCGAGCTTGGGAAGGTGGGCGTGGCGGAGCCTCAGCCGAATCGACACCAAATCGCTTGACGCGGGCTCGTCGCACTCGCTGTCTCGGATGCGTTCGGCCAACTCGGTCGTCGGTAGCGGTGTGCCAGCGTCCCGCAACAGTTGTAGTAGTAGCCGCCGTCGTCGTTTGGCAAGTAGCGTAAGAACGTCGGACGTACTGAGGTCGTTCGGCATCTCACCACGCGGTCACGAGTCGTGTTGGTTTATAACAATGTAATCGTGAGGTCGACTTTCACCCGATTAAGTCAAATTAAGCCGATAGCATCTCACAGGCCGGCAAGGCGGAAGTCCCCGACTTCAATCGTGAGTCACTGACGAGGCACTCATTTCTCCGGATTCCCGACCGCGTTGACTTCGCGTCCCGCGTTCAGTCGAACGCCTCTCGCAGGAACACGAGCGCCCCGCCCAACATCGCGAGGTTGCCGAAGAAGGCGAGCCGCTCGCCGCTCCTGTCGTCCTCGTCGGCGTTCCAGAAGTCGTGCATCGTCGCGGTCACGACCGTGAGGAAGGTGACGGCCGCACCGGTCGTGAGTCGAGGCGCCCGCCAGAGTGCGATTCCGATCCCCGAGACGAGCATCATCCCCGAGGCGAACGGGGCGGCCAGATCGGGGGCGGGGACGCCCGCCGACTCCGCGTACTCGATCGTCTCGTCCATGTCGCGGAAGTCCTCGGAGGCCTGCGCCGCGAGGCCGATCCCGAGCAGGACACGACCGAGCCGCGAGGGCGCGCCGCGGTCGGTCGACGTCTCGATCGCGTCGGTGTCGTCTCTCATGGACGTACGTACGGTAGCATGACACATAAATCGACGTGCGGGCGACGCGACGGCCAGCACGGAAGCTGCACCGGGCCGGCAGCGCCGAAACGGCGGCCGCTATCCCCAGTTCCACCGAGCGTGAAGCCGGCGGACGGAGAGGTCGAGCCAGAAGCCGATGAAACCGATCACCAGCATGATCGCGGGGATCTCCGCGTAGGAGAACCGGTCGCGGGCGTCTAAGATGAGGTAGCCCAGCCCGGTGTTGACCCCGAGCATCTCCGCGGGGACGAGGATGATCCAGAGGATACCGATCGACAGGCGGATCCCCGTGAGCATGTCCGGGATGACCGCGGGGACGACCACCCGGCGGAGCAGGGCGCGCGTGTCGCCGCCGAGCGACTCCCCGACCGTGATCCAGTCGTCGTCGATCGTCGCGATCCCGTGGGCGGTGTTCAACACGATCGGCCAGAGGCCGGCCATGAACATCACGAACACCGCCGACTGGGTTCCCACGCCGAAGAGGATGATCGCGATCGGGAACCACGCCAGCGGCGAGATCATGCGCATGAACTGGAACAGCACCGTGGTCGCCCGCTCGGCCGCCTCGAAGTAGCCGACCACGATCCCGATCGGGAGCCCGACCGTCAGGCAGAGGCCGAGCGCGATCCCGAACCGGTAGACGCTGACGAGCACGTGGTCGTAGAACGCGGGCGAGACGACGAGCTCGGCGAGGACGGCGAACGTCGCCGCCGGCGCGAAGTTCGTGATGATGCCGCTCCCGAGCGCCGTCACCGCCCACCAGACGGCGAGGCCGCCGAGGAGTCCGACCGCCGGCAGCAGGCGGCCGCTCTCCCCGAGCAGCTCAGAACCGTATCGTCTCCTGTCTCTCGTAGCCATCGTCCTCGGGTACGTTGAACGCCGGCGGGCCGCCGGCCTCTTCCAGCGCTGTGCGAACGGGGTCGTACGCGACGAGGTCGTCGGCGACCTCGGTCGGATCCAACTCGTCGAGGAAGACGTCCTCGCCCTCCACGCGGGTCTCGCGCATGCGGCGGATCAGCTCCTCCGTGTACGACGGGTACGGATACGGGTAGAAGCCGATCCGGTCGATGTCCCACTCCTCGTTCCGGATCGCGCCCGATTCGAGGTACGGCTCGTGCTCGTCGTAGTGGGTGAGCGCGCGGTCGATCGGCTCGGGCCCCTGCGGCAGCAGGCCGCTCCCCTCGGAGGAGAGCAGCTGCGCCGCCTCCGACCGGTTCTCGCGGAGGTACTGCTGCGCGTCGACGATCCCGCTCATCACGTCGGTGGTCCACTCCGGCCGCGACTCCACCAGCTCCTCGCGCATCACGACGACGCAGCAGGCGTGTTCGCGCCAGACGTCGCCGGTGAAACGCAATATCTTCCCGCCGGCGTCGAGCTCGCCGATCGCGTTGAACGGCTCGGCGACGATGTACCCCTGGATGGAGCCGTTCTCGAGCGCCGCGGGCATGTCCGGCGGCGGCGTGACGACGAGGTTGACCTCGTCGTCGGCCACCTCGTCGGCCGAGGAGTCCGTCCGTGGCGTGAGCCCGTGCTCGCGGAGCCCCATCTGGAGGATGACGTTGTGGATCGAGTACCAGAACGGGACGGCGACGGTGCCGCCGCCGAGGTCCGCCCACTCGTCGACGTCCTGCTGGACCGTCAGCGCGGAGCCGTCCGTGTGGTCCCACGCGACGACCTGCACGTTCGCGTCCAGCTCGTCGCCGTAGCGCATCCACACCGTCATCGGCATCAGGAAGTGCGCGACGTTGACCTCGCCCGAGAGGAACGCCTCCGCGAGGTCCGACCAGCCGCGGAACAGTTTCGGCTCCGCGGCGTCGACGCCGTGGTCGGCGAAGTGGTCGTTGGCGTACCCCGTCAGCAGGGGCGCTGCGTCCGTGATCGGGAGGTAACCGATCTCGGCGGTCGGCGGGCCGTCGCCGCCGCCCCCGCCACCGCCGAGACAGCCGGCCGTCGCGCCGACGCCGGCCGCCGCCAGGGACGCCAGCCCCGATTCCTTCATGAACTCGCGTCGAGAGAGCCCGCTCGTACGGGCCGTCTCGGAGGGGTTCCGCCAGCCGGCGCCGCCGACGAGCTCGCGCGCGCTCGCGGCGACGTCGGGGTCGGCGTCGTCGTGGTTCGTGTGATGTTCGTGCGTCATTCGAGTCCCACCGCTTCGAGGCGTTCGAAGACCGCCGCCCGCTCCGCGAGGAACGCCTCGTCGTCGCGCGAGCGCGTCTCGCTGTCGATCCGCTCGACGTGTTCGATGCCATCGGGGACCGGCCCCATGACGGCGACGCGGTCGCCGAGGTACACCGCCTCGTCGATGTCGTGCGTGACGAACACGGCGGTGACGCCGAGCTCGTCGACGATCCGCAACAGCTCGTCCTGCAGCTCCATCTTCGTCAGCTGGTCGAGCGCCGAGAACGGCTCGTCGAGCAGCAGCACTTCGGGCTCATTCGCGAGCGTGCGCGCGAGCGACGCGCGCTGCGCCATCCCGCCCGACAGGTCGGACGTGTCGGCGTCGGCGACACCGTCGAGGCCGACCAGCTCGAGCAGCTCGTCGACGTGGTCGGGGTCAGGCGCCTCGCCGCGGAGCCGCGGGCCGATCTCGACGTTCTCGCGCACCGAGAGCCACGGGTAGAGGAGGGGGTCCTGGAAGACGACGCCCCACCGGTAGTCGGGGCCCGTCACCCGTTCGCCGTCGATCTCGACGCGGCCGCCGGTCGGATCTTCGAGCCCCGCGAGCAGGTGCAGCAGTGTCGTCTTGCCGCAGCCGGACGGCCCGAGCAGACAGCAGACCTCGCCGGGGTCGACCGCGAGATCGAGCCCGTCGAAGACGAGGGTCTCGTCGTACCGCTTCGTGAGGTCGCTGGCGACGACCGGCGCCGCGTCGGTCGCGCGACGGCCGGCGCTGCCGGCGTCTGACCCGACCGCGGACGCGGAGTCGGACTCCTCGCCGTCGTCGGCCGTCTTCAGACGGGACTCGAGGGACATCGATCAGTCCGCTGTCGCCTCGGGCTCGTCCTCCTCGGACTCGGCCTCGTCGTCCGGGAGCACGCCCTCGTTATCGAGCTCCTCGGCGGTCCCGATGTCGGCGTCGTCCGGGACGAATCCCTTCTCGCGCATCCAGTCCGTGGTCGCGTCGATCCGCTTCTCGTCGGGGGCGCGCACGGGGAGGAACTCGCGGAGCTCGAACTCCTCGCGGAGCCGCTCGAAGTTCACGTCGTCGAAGGCGGGCTTGTCGGCCGCCTCCTCTTCGAGCAACTCGACGTAGCGGTCGGTGTACCCCTCGAGGTCGTCGTTGATGTCGGCGACCGCGCGGTTCAGCGCCGCGAGGAACCCCTCCAGCTTCTCCGGCTCGGGCTGCTCGCGCGTGGTGATGGCGGCGCGGCACGGGCCGTCGAACACCTCCTTCAGCTCCTCGTCGTAGCGGCCGAGCGTGACGAACGGCTCCAGCACCGCGATGGAGTCGACCTCGCCGTTCTTCACGGCGTCGAAGCGGTCCTCCGCCTCGCCGACGTGCTCCAGAACGATGTCGTCGTCCTCGAACCCCTCGTTCTCGAGCATCTCGCGCATCGAGTAGAAGGAGGTGGCGTACTTGTTGATCCCGACGCTGCGACCGCGCAGGTCGTCGATGGTCTCGGCGTCGTCGTCGGCGTCGACGAAGACGACGCGGTCCCACTCGCTGTAGGAGCCGACGATGTCGCGGTCGGTCTCGGAGACCTCCTGGACCGCGTTCCACTCGCAGACGCCGTGGGTGCCGCCGTCCTCGTCCATGTCGTCCCACCAGTCGGCGTCGAAGGCGTTCTCGCCCTCGAAGTCCTGCGTTCCGGGCGCGAAGTACGAGAGGTCGGCGTCGACGCCCTCGTCCTCGAAGTACCCGTTCTCCTCCGCGACGTCCTGCACCAGTCTCCACGTGAAGTATTCGTGGGAGACATTGAGATCTGACATCGAATGCTTCTTGGTTTTATTGTAAGGTATAGCTCCGGAAACCGACAAGGATGAGCGGTGCAACCGTTTTCACGCAAATATTGCGACGGGCGAACGGGTTCGGTCGTCTGTCCGGTTGGAAAACGGCCGCAGGTCGGTGCGAGATCCCGTCTAAGGGAGGTTCTCGGTCGATAGTGAGAACAGTTCGCAACCGAGATACCCACAATATTTGTTCGTTCCTCCGTCGCCGTCGCCATCCCGGCGTTTCAGGCCCGCTCGATGCGTTTCAGCAGGATCTCCGTCGCGTCGGCGTCGAACGCCATCGGCCGGCGCCACCACGGCCCCCTCCCCGAGTCGCTGGACAGCGCCGTGACGAGGCGGTTCGCGTCCGCGCCCGCTTCGGGGGTGCTGAGGGGGACGACGCGCTCGAAGGGGCCCGAGGCCGACGCGTCGCCGGCGACGACGACCCGAGCGTCGAACGGGTCGCGCTTCAGGTGGGCGTTGGTCGGCGCGAGCGCGGCCGCCGCGGCGCGGTCGACGGTGCGGGGCGCGTCCTCACCGCCGGACGCGTCGTCCCCCGTCCCGCCGTCACCGACCGCGAGCACCCGCTCGACGCGGATTCCCGCGAAGAGGTACGCGCCCCAGTCGGGCGCGAGGTCGTCGTCGCGGTCGGCGAGCGCCGCCCGTTCGGTCTCGCCCGCGGAAGCGCTCTCTCCCGGCCCCGCCCAGCCGTGCGGGCGCAGCGACAGCGTCGCGTAGAACAGCAGCCAGTCGCCCGGATCGAGGCCGGCGATCCGCCCGGCCTTCACGCCGTGGGGGTCGCCGTACGTCGCGCGGTCGCGCCCGTGGACGCCGGGGAACTCCGGGTCGAGGTGGACCGGCGTCTCCCGCAGGTCGGCCGGCACCGCGAAGGGGAGGTCGAGGTCGGCGTACGTCGGGAGCGGCTCGTCGACCGGGAACCGCTCGCGCGGGAGCGTCGCCGCCGATTCGGGAATCGGCACGTACGCGAACCACCCGTCCGGGTAGACAGGGCCGCGGAAGCCGGGCTGGTTCGTGTTGGCGGCGACGTTGACGGCGACGGCGCGGGGGTCGGCCATCAAAAAGGGAAGTTCGGGCGGGTCACTCCGCCGCGGCGGCGGGCGCGTCGTGGTCGATCTCGGTGCCGAGCAGGTCGAGGAACCCCGCGATCCACTCCGGGTGGTCCGGCCACGCCTGCCCGGTGACGAGGTTGCCGTCGGTCGTCACGCCGTCGACCCACGAGCAGCCGGCGGCCTCGACCTCGGGCCGGACCGCCGGGTAGGCAGTGATCTCGTAGCCGTCGAGCACGCCCGCGGCCGCGAGGATCTGCGGGCCGTGGCAGATGGACGCAACGGGCTTGTCGGTCTCGAAGAAGTGGCGCACCGCGTCGAGCACCTCATCGTAGCCGCGCAGGTACTCGGGCGCGCGCCCGCCGGGCACGACGAGCGCGTCGTACTCCGCCGGGTCGATCTCGTCGAACCCGTGGGTGAGTTCGAAGTCGTGCCCGCGGGTCTCCAGGTACGTCTGGTCGCCGCGGAAGTCGTGGACCGCGGTCTTGACCGACTCCCCGCCCTCCCGCTCCGGGCAGACGGCGTGGACCTCGTGGCCCACCGCCTGCAGCGCCTGGAACGGGACCATGATCTCGTAGTCCTCGCCGAAGTCGCCGACGATCATCAGAATCCGCTGTCCTGTCATGTAGATAACACCACGCCGATCTACGCACTGCTATCCAATAACGGTACTGGCGAGCGATGACATACCACGACAGTAGTTCGCGGCCGGGGCTTTGGAGATGTTCGTGATCCCTCCGACAGCAACGATGTATACCGGACTTCGATCAGTTATTTACGAGTGATCGACCGGAGTTTTCGAACCGCGACTCACCGACGGTCGATCCTACTTCGGCGGCTGCAGGTCTCGCTGGAACTCGTCGAACTGGTCGAGGTCCTCGGGGAGCTCGTACTCGATCTCGCGCTCGTCCTGGTTGTCGGGGAGCCGACCGTCCTCCAGGTCGGCGGCGACCTCCTCCCAGCCGGGCTTCACGCGGACGCTCCGGGCGGGGGAGCCGACGACGACGTGGTGGTCGGGCACGTCGCCCTGCACGACCGAGCGCGCGCCGACGACGCTGTTCTCGCCGACTCGGCAGCCAGCCCGCACCATCGCGTCGTAGGTGACGCGCGCGTCGTCCTCGACGATCGTGTGGAAGTTGCGGACCTCGGTCTGGTCGACGAGGTCGTGGTCGTGGCTGTAGAGGTGGACGCCGTCGGAGACCGACGCGCGGTCGCCGATCGTCAGCTTCCCGCGGTCGTCGAGGTGGACGTCGTCGTGGATCACGACGTTGTCGCCGACCTCGATGTTGTGGCCGTAGGTGACGGATATCCCCTTGAAGAAGCGGCAGTTCTCCCCGCACTCGGCGAAGAGGTGGTTGCCGAGCATCTGCCGGAAGCGGAGGGCGAACTCGACGTTGTCGGCCATCGGCGTCGCGTCGAACTGGCGCCAGAGCCACTGGAGGTGTTTCGAGCGCTGGAAGCGGTCCTCGTCCTTCTCGGCGTAGTACTCCGACTCCAGCGTGGCGTTGCACGGGTCGTACCCCTGGAGGCGGACGCGCTCGGCTCGCGACACCGACTCCCCGTCCCGCCACGCCTCCCACCGCTCGCGGTCGCCGTGGAGGTCGATCAGGACGTCGCGAACGACGTCGCAGGTGTCCTCGTCCGAGGAGAGCCGCTCGTCCACCTCGTCGATTAACCCCCGGACCCCTGCCTCTGCGCCGTCGGGGAGGGACACGTGTCGCTTTGTCATCGGGTCCTCTTCGTCGCCGTCCCTCAAAGGGATTCGGTTGTGCGACGTCTCGACCGAGCGCGCGTCGCGGAACGATCCCGACGGCGGGCATTTATAAACCGGCGCCGCGGTCCCGCTGCGTGAAGGAGACCGCACTCGCTAAGTGTCCCGATCCCCAATTCGGGGTATGCAGCACCGCGAACTCGGGAACTCCGGCGTCGAGGTCTCTGAGATCGGTTTCGGCGCGTGGGTCGTCGGCACCGACTGGTGGGGCGACCGCTCGGACGAACAGGCGGTCGAGATGGTCGAGGCGGCGCTCGACGCCGGCGTCACCTACGTCGACACGGGCGACGTGTACGGCCACGGCGACAGCGAGGAGATCGTCGGGCGGGCGATCGACGGGCGCCGCGACGAGGTGACGCTCGCGACGAAGATCGGCTACGACTTCTACAACAACCCGCAGGCGGGCCACGGCGAGCTCCCGAAGGAGCTCGACCGCGACTACCTCGAGACCGCGTTCGAGCGCTCGCTCGACCGGCTCGACACCGACCACGTCGACCTGCTCCAGCTTCACAACGCCAACGTCGACGACGTCACCCCCGAGGTGCGCGACCTCCTCGCCGAGTGGAAGGCGGACGGCCGCGTCCGCGCGCTCGGCTGGGCGCTCGGCCCCTCGATCGGCTGGCTCGCCGAGGGCGACGCCGCGGTCGAGTACGAGGAGTTCGACGCGGTCCAGACCGTCTTCAATCTCTTCGAGCAGGAGCCCGGCCGCCACTTCGTCGAGTCTATCCGCGAGACGGGCTCGGACACGTCGGTCATCGCCCGCGTCCCGCACTCCTCGGGCCTGCTCAACGAGCAGGTGACGCCCGACACCGTCCTCGAAGACGGGGACCACCGCTCGCACCGCCCGAAAGAGTGGTACGAGACCGGCTGGGAGAAGGTCGAGGCGATCCGCTTCCTCGAGGAGCCGGACCACGCGGAGGGCACTCGGACGATGGCGCAGGCGGCGATCCGCTGGCTGCTCGCGCACGACGAGGTCGCCTCCGTGACGCCCACCTTCCGCGACGCGGACGACATCGCGGAGTGGAGCGCCGCGAGCGACGTGCCGCCGCTCTCCGAGGCCGAGTACGAGCGCGTCGACGAGCTGTACGCGCGGAACTTCGATATCGACCGCGACGACGGGATGGACGTCCTCCGGACCTCCGTCGATGGCGAGGACATCGAGGCCGCCGGCCTCGACAAGCGCGCCGCGTCGTACTGAGACCGAACCCACCGCTTTCGCGTCGAGACCGCAGGACAGCGAGCGGTCGCGCCCGCGTACGACCACTTTCACTGCGCGACGGAAGCGGCCGTGACGGCGCCGCCGCTCGGCGCGTCGAACGTGGTGGCTCGGTGGGAAACCCTCGTCACAAGGGGCTCAGTGGGGGTAACACGTCGTCACGGCCACCACGGTCGGTCCTTACTCGCTGGATCGTATAAACTCCCCGCGACGCCGACGACCGCGAGCCGGTTCGGGGGTTCGCACGGAAAACGGTGGCCGCGGACCTACTCGTTCTCGCCGTCGCCGAACTGCGCGTCGTAGTCGTTCTGGATCTCTATCTTCGTCCCGCGGCTGATGTCGTCGTAGTCGAACTCTATTCCGTATCGGTCCTGGGTGATCTCGTCGCGGGTCCTGATCTCGCCGGGAGCCACGTCGTCGGGGAACGGCTGCCGGTTGTAGATCGCCTGCACCTCCCACGCCCGCTCGGCGTCGAGGTCCGCGAAGTCGGCGTCGTACTTCGCCCGACTGATGTTGTCCCGGCTGTGAGCCGGATCCGACGGGAGCGGCCCGAACTGCGCGTCGTACTCGTTTTGAACCTCGATCGCGGCGTCGCGGTCCAGCTCGGAGAACGGCGCGTCGTACCGGTCGCCGCTTATCTCGTCGCGGGTCTCGACGTCGGCGGGAACCGCGTTGCCGGCGAACGGCTGCCGGTTGTAGATCGCCTGCACCTCGCCGACCGTCTCGCTTCCGAGGTCGGCGAAGTCGACGCTGTACTTCGCCCGGGTGATCTCGTTGCGAGTGAACCCCTCGTCGGCGTCAGCGGCGTCGTCCCCGGAACCGTCCGAGCCGTCCGACGACGTCGACCCCCCGTCGTAGTCGCTCTCGACCGTGACCGAGGCGCCGCTCGTCCCCGTGACGTTGTAGGCGGTTCCGGCTTCGGTGCCGAGGACGTCGACGCGCAGGCCGATGTCGGTCGCGCCGACCGCGTGGCCGCTGATCGTGACGGTCGCGATCGCGACGCTGCCGTTGTCCGCGGTGTCCGTCGGCGCGGCCGTGACGTTCACCGCCTTCCCGTCCTCGATGACGGTGATCGCCGTCGTCGCGTCGGACGCGCCGCCTCCCGCGGAGACGTCCGTCACCGTGGCGTGAGTGACGTCCTTCGACTCGACGCGGAAGTCGTAAGCGCCGACGCCGCCGGACGCGTTCGCGACGACCACGTCGTAGGTCGTCTCGTCGCCGGCGTCGACCGTCACGTCGGCGTCACTCGGATCGCCGGTGCCGTTCGGCTCACCCGCCTCGCCGCTCGGGCGGAGCAGCACCGCGGTCTCGGGGATCGGAGCCGATCCCGCCGCCCCCTCGACGTCGACGATCCCGGTCGCGGAGTCGTTCCCGGTGAAGACGCCGTGGACGTGCGATCCGTGGTCGACCCCGGTCACGTTCACGCCGCCGAACGCGACGGTCTCGCGGTCGTGTCCCGCGAGCGTCACCTCCCGCGAGGCCGCCGTCTCGTCGGCGTCGAGGGCCCCGTCGCCGTCGACGTCGACTCCGTACCGGACCGTCCGGGTCGCCTCCAGATCGCCGTCGTTGGTGACCGAGACGGAGACGTTGAACGGCTCTCCCCGCGTCACGTCGCGGGACGCGTTCAGGTTCGACACCCGGAACGCCGCCGGGTCCGGATTCGGCTCGACGGCGATCGCGGCGCCGGTCGCGGCGGTGACGTCGTACGCGTCGCCGGCGTCGGTGCCGAGCCCGTCGACGCGCAGTCCGAGATCGGTGGTGCCGGGGGCGTCGCCGCGGACCGTGACGGTCGCGACGGCGACGCTGCCGCCGCCGGCCGCGTCCGTCGGCGCGGCCGTCAGGTTCGCCGACGAGCCGTCGGCGGCGATCGAGACCCCGGCCGCCTCGTCCGACTGGTTCCCCCGCAGTGAGACGTCCGTTATCGTGGCCACGCTCGGATCGCCGACGCTGACGACGGCGGCGAGGGCGCCGACGCCGCCGGACGCGTTCGCGACGACCACGTCGTGGGTCGCGGTCTCGCCGACGCGGACAGTCGCGTCGCTCGGTCCGAGATGGACCGCGGTCTCGGGGGCCGGGGCCGGGTCCTCCTGCTGTGCGAACGGGAGGTCGAGACCGCCGGTGGGGCCGACGCCCGCGACCGCCCCGCCGATGCCGCCGATGCCGACCACCGCGATCGCCACGAGGACGGCGACGCCCTTCGCGTTCAGCGTCGCGGAGAGTGCGCCGAGGTTCATCGGTCCAACACCTCGTTGAACAGCGCCCGGACGTCGAGGGCGTCCACGTCACCGTCGCCGTTGAAGTCGAACGCGTCCGGGTGGCTCCGGACCAGCTCGTCGTCCCGGTTCGCGAACATGGCCTCCACGTCGTCGGCGTCGACGTCGCCGTCGCCGTCGACGTCCTCGTAGCGACCGTCCCCGTCCGGGTCGGTCGGCTGACTCTCGAAGTCGCCTATCGCCTGTCCACCGAAACAGACGGGGTCGCCGCCGCGGACCGGCTCGACGGACCACGGGACGAATTCGACGCCGCCGTCGACCTCGTCGCCCTTCGGGGCCTCTGCCGGGGTCTCCTCCGCGGCGGGGCCGGTCGGATCGCCCCAGTAGTTACAGGACGCGACCGCGGTCTGCTCCGACGCGTTCCGGACCCCGAACTCGTCGTTGCCCGCGATGTCGTTCCCGGTGAACGCGTACTCGGGGACGGAATCGCCGAAGCCGTCCGCGACGCCCGACAGCAGGATCCCGGTCCGGTTGCCGACGATCGCGTTTCCGCGGACGTCTCCGCCGCTGGAGGCGAACTCGATCCCCGGCCCGGCGTTGTTCCGGATGTCATTCCCGACGACCGTGGCGGACCCCAGGTCGGTCGGCGCGACGAGCCCGATCAGTCGGAGGCCGAACCCGTCGTTGTCGGCGACGGTGTTGTCGACGAACGTCCCCTCGCCGGTGGCGACGCCGGCGCCGTTCTCCCGCACGGTGCTGCGTCTCAGCTCCGTGACGTGTCCCAGGTCGGTGGACACCGCCGCGTCGCTGTTCCCGCTCAGCGTGCTCTCGGTTATCGACAGCCGGGTGCCCTCCCCGGGACCGACGCCCACGCCGTTGTCGCTGACGACGGAATCGCGGACCGCGATACGCCCCTTCGGCCCGCCGCGGATCCCGACGGAGCTGTCGGTGACCGAGACGGCTTCGAGCGCGATCTCGCCGCCCGGGGAACCGACGGAGGTTCCCGCGCCGAAGTTCGTTATCCGCAGATCGCGGACGGCGGCGCTCTCGTCGCGACCGAGGTCGAACGAGAGGCCGATCCCCGAGCCGTCGCCGGAGATCGCGTGCCCGTTCCCGTCCAGCGTGACGCCCGGACCGAGGGTGAGACAGTCGCCCTCCGCGTCGAGATCGGCGGTGAGAACGTACTCTCCCGGTTCGGTCAGCGACGCGCATCGGTCGACCTCCGTCGGCGCGGCGGCCGTCGTGGAGATCGAGGAGAGCCCGACGACCGTCCCCGCTACCACGAGACCGCCTTTCTGAAGTGCTGTTCGGCGCGATATCTTCTCGTCTGGTCCACCGTCGGTCATGAGAGAGTATCGGGGGATAGACCGAATTGTTATTAGCTTGCTTCCAGAAATAACAGAGTCTATAACAATATCTCGGAGGGCCGAACCGGAACGCGACGCCGCGTCTCGGCGACGCGCGACACCGTGGTGACTCTCGGCGCCGGAGCGGGATCCCGGAGAGACGAGGAGCATGATACGAACGATTCTCGAACGGCGGACGCCGACGAGCTCGCGGGGGCGATGACGGACGAGTACGAGGTCGTTCGCGGGCTCCCCGACGAGGAGGAGCTCCTCGGTCTGTTGTGCGAGGCCTTCGGAAACTGGGGAGACGAGGCGTTCCTGCGGTGGAAGTACGACCGGCCCGGCGTCGAGCCGGCGACGGGGTACCACGTCGTTCGAAACGGCGAGCTCGCGGCGTTCCGCGGCATGTTCGAGCGCACCATCGAGGGGCCGGGCGGCGGCTACGACTGCCACGTCTGCGGCGACGCCTGCGTCGCCGAGGCCCACCGCGGCGAGGGGCTCTACTCGCGGATCCGTGACGCGACGGAGTCCGACATCGAACGGAGCGGGAGCGACTTCTGCGGGATCTTCACCCGGAAGGGCCACATCCCGTTCGAGGTCGGGCTCGACCGTGGGTGGAAGTATCGCACGCTTCCACTGTACCTCCGGGTGCTCTCGCCCGGGAACGTGATACCGCACTACGCGCGGCTCGTCCTCGACGAGGACGGGACTGCGGCCGACCTCCTCGACCGCCTCGGCGGGAGAGTCACGCTCAGGTCGGGCGGCGAGTCGCTCCGGCTCGACCGCCTGCTCGGCGAGTCGAAGACCGAGTCGGGGTGGTCCGTTCCGGTCCCCTTCCCCGAGTGGGCGACCACGGCCGCGGTCGAGGCGGCGGGAACCGACTCGCTCCGCGAGAGCCTGAAGCGCCGGACGCCGATCGGTCGGCCCGGGACGACCGATCGTTCCGCGAGCGCCGCCGACGTCGAGGTGAGCGTCGAGCGATCGGTCGGAGATGACCTCCTGGAATCGCTGGCGACGCTCTACGTCGAGGCGACGGCCGAGTACGACCTCGCCTTTCGGCGCGAGGCCGACGACCTCCGTCACCTGCTCGCCCACCCGCGGCTGCTCGGCGTCGTCACGGCGAGGCGGGACGGGACCGTCGTCGGCGCGGCGCCGGTCGCGCTCACCGAGACGGAAGACACGCTCGAGGCGTGGGTGCTCGACCTCGTCGCCGCCGACGGCGACGTCCGCGACGCGCTGGTTGCGGGGATCGAGGAGGCCGCGATCGAGCGGGACGCGGACATGGCGCTGCTGCTCTCGGACGCGGACCCCGGGACGGCGTGGGCCCAGATCGATAGACAGGTGCTGATGTGGACGTCGTACGGCGCCGACACGCGATCGCTCGAAACTGACTCGCTGTTCATGGGGCTCTACGACGTCGTGTGACGCCGTCCCCCGCGCGGAGCCGGTTCGGGGATCGACGCTCCGGCGACTACCGCGACGCCTCGGCCATGGCGCGGAACCACCCCCACGCCGGCAGCACCGTCTCCCTGAACGGGCGGTAGTCGTAGCCGAGCTCCTCGCGCGCCTTGGCGCTGTCGTAGAAGTGCGTGTCCGTCGCCAGCTCCGCCATCTCGGCGTTGAACGGGAAGATCCGTCGACCGGTCCGGCGGTTCACGACGCCCACGGCGGGCCCGGCCGCTCTGATCGCGGCCGCCGGGACCGTGATCCGGGGAGCCGACCCGCCGATCTCCTCGGCGATCACCTCGAGGGCCTCCCGGTACCGCAGGTTCTCGCCCCCGAGGACGTAGTGTTCGCCCGGCTCTCCCTGTTCCATCGCCCGTACGATCCCGGCCGCGACGTCCTCGACGCCGACGAAGCTCGCGCCGCCGGGGGGATGCGCGAACAGCTTCGGGTCGCTCGCGAGCGCGAAGAACCGTGCGGTGAACCCCTCGTCTCCCGGGCCGAAGATCGACGTCGGGTGCACGGTGACCGCGTCAAGGCCGCGACTGGTCGCCGCGTCCACGATCCGCTCTGCCGCCGCCTTCGACTGCTGGTAGGCGCCGATCGGGGGCGCCACGTCCGTCTCGTCAGCGACGCCGTCGGCCCGCCGCGTTCCGGCCGTGCTCGTGAACACGAGGCGCTCGACCCCGGCGTCGAGGCACGCCTCGACGACATTTCGCGTCCCGATCTCGTTGACCGCCCGGACGGTCCGCTCGTCGGCGCTCTGTAACCCGGTCCCGGCGAGGTGGTACACCTCGTCGTGACCGTCGACGACCGCTCGCACGGCCGCTTCGTCGAACACGTCCAACCGCTCCCACCGGACGGCGTCGTCGGACTCGTCGGGCGCCGACGAGCTGTGTCGGGTGGCGGTGACGGTCCCGTTCTCGTCCCCTTCCTCGTCCGCGAGCCGTTCCAGGAGGTACGAACCGAGGAACCCGCTCGCGCCCGTGACGAGCGCGTCGGCGGCTCCGGTCATCGGTCCATCAGCTGCGGCGGCAGCTGATCCCCCGTGACGCGAGCGTACAGCCGGTACCCCGACGTCATCAGCCTCGACGGCGACCCCTCGCTGACCGACTCGTCCGGGAGCTCGTCGGCCAGCGCGCGGGCGTCGAGGCCGCGAACCCGAGCGGGTCGGTCGTCGCGCGCGGCCCCCCTCGGGAGCGCGTCTCGGTCCAGACCCAGCAGATACGCCGTGACCCGTTCGACCTCGAACGGGTCGGCGCTCGCGAGCAGCGCCCGCGTCCGCCGCGGCGCGCCGACGTACGAGTAGGTCGCGTCCAACACCGCACCGATCGGGTCGGCCGCCGCGGCGAAGGAGTCAACCTCGAAAGCGGTCGGTTCCCGGCTCAACGCGGCCGCCGCGAGACGGTCGAAACAGCCGGCGAGCGTCGGATCCTCCCGGCGGCGGAGCGCGGGCACGACGAGCGCGTCGTCCAACAGCCGTTCGGGCGCAGTCACGACCGTCTCCTGGTCGTCGACGGAGACCGTCCGACTCGCCTGCGGCCCGGCGTCGGGGTCGAAGTACTCGACGCCGGACCGCTCGACGAGCCGGTCGTAGCCGAGATACGTCGCGCAGGACGCGTCGTCGGACCACGCGGTCGCGGCGCGGGCGATCTCGACCCCGTCGACGGCCTCGGCCGCGAGCAGGCGGTCGACGAGGGCCGAGACGGTGTCCGGATTCGTCACCGTCCCCGTGCTCGGGTGGTAGGGGTAGTGGAGGTCCGGGACGAGCACGACCCGACCCTCGAACTCGACGTCGGCGTTACCGAGCACCTCGGCGACGCCCTCGGCGATCGCGTCGGGCTCGCAGTCCGGGAGCCGCGCGCCGTGAACGATCGTCATCGCGTCACCTCGATCGGTTCCTCGACCCCCTCGGCCATCCGGTACGCCTCCGTCACGAGCTCGACGGCTCGCGCGCCGTCGGCGCCCGTGACGGGCGGCTCGCGTCCCTCCTTCACCGCCGAGACGAACTCCGTCAGCGCGTGGTAGTGCGCCTGGTAGAAGTACGTCGGCTTGAATATCTCCGGCTTGCGGCCGCGGACCCGGTTCCCGACGTTCTCCAGCGCGGACCGGGCCGCGTGGCCCACGAAGTTCGACGGCATGAACTCCTCGCTCGACAGCGAGTCCGCGATCCCGTCGAGGCGCATCCCACCGGTGACGTTCGGCGGGTCCTCCCACTGGAAGAAGCCGCAGGACAGCGTCGCGGTCGTTCCCGACTCGGCCGAGACGACGAGGGTCGCGGCGTCCTCGTACGGGAGCGTCAGCGTCCGGTCGAGGCTCGCGTGCTCGACGGTTAGGTCGCCGAAGAACCACGCAAGGACGTCGAGCAGGTGGACGCCGAGATCGAGGAGCGCGCCACCGCCCGTCGCCTCCGGGTCGAGCTGCCAGCCCGCCGGCGTCTCCCTCGCGGGGGGACTCGAGAACGGGCCGTTGTTGAACCGCCAGATCGAGCAGGTCGGCACGTGACCGATCGACCCCTCGTCGTACCGCTCTTTGACCCGGCGGACCTCGGGGCGGTACCGGCTGGTGTGGTCGACGCCAAGGGAGACGCCCGCGCGGTCGGCCGCTCGGAGCATCTCCTCGGCCTCGTCGGGGTTCCGCGCGAACGGCTTCTCGACGAAGGCGTGACAGCCGGCTTCGACGGCTGCGATCGTCGCCTCCGCGTGCAGGAACGGGGGGAGCGCGACGACGACGACGTCCGGGTCGGCGGTCGCGAGCAGCTCCTCGTACTCCTCGTACGCGTTCGTCGCGCCGAGCGCGAGCGCCCGCTCCCGATTCTCGTCGACGACGTCGGCGACGGCGACGCGGTCCACGTCGTCGCACGCCAACAGCGTCTGCAGGTGGACGGTCCCGATGTTCCCGACGCCGAAGACGCCCACGTCGACGGCGTCGGTCATCGGCCGTCGGACGACGCCGGCTTCGGCGGCGGTCCGTCGCTCCGGTTCCGGTCACCCGAGGGGGCGCTCCGCTCCGTGGCTCCGCGAACTGTGCTGGGTCGTCCGCCCGGACCGGGGTGTGGACCGCTCGGGTCGGCGCGCGGACCGTCCGCTTCGCCGCGTGGCCTGTTCGGGTTCATCTGTCGTGGAGTAGCGATCGGACCGTATTTGGTATGCAGTGCCTGTGAGGCGGCGATCGGTCGACAGTCCCGTTATATCGCTGCTAACTCCGCGCGATCGACCTTCGGAGGCGCGTCGGGAGTCGCCGGTGAGAGACTCACGGCGAGGAGAAGACCGAGCCGCGACGGCGGAACAGATCCTCGTTCTCTCGGACCGCCGCGTCGACCGAGCCGGTGACGTCGGCCCGTTCGACGATGTCGACGATGAGCGCCGTCAGGTTACACTTGTCAGCGAGGAACTCGCGCCGCTTGCGCTCCCACTCCGCCGCCGTGTCGTCCCTCGTGAGCAGCTCCTCGGCGGTCGAGACGACCGAGTCGAACTCGGAGAAGTTGTAGACGAGCCCGGCCCGTTCCAGCTCCTTGAAGTTCCCCATGTCGTCGTCGCCGACGAAGGAGTTCGAGCGGATCCCGGGCGTGCCGAGGAGCGCGGCCTCGGTGATCATCGTCTGCGTGTCGGCGATGAGCAGCTCGGCCTCCGCGAGCGCCTCGTGCATCAGGGCCGGATGCGCGTCGTACGGCTCCGCCGCGCTCTCGCCGACGTCGAGCGCGCCCGTCTCGTCGGAGACGAACACCCTCGCGTGCTCGGAGAGCCGGGCAATCAGCTCCTCTTTCTGGGCCGGCGTGAATCCCCGCCGACCGACGTCGTGGTGGCCGTTGAACGCGTTGAACCGGACGAGAACGAACGGGTCGTCGCCGACGCCGAGCTCCTCTCGGACCGTCCCCGTGCTCGCGTAGACGTCCGGGTGGAGGTACGCCGTCTCCTTCAGACCGGTGAACGCGTAGTGTTTCGGTCCGAGGTTCCGCGTGAACGCGTCGGGAGTGAGGAACGCCTCCACGAACGGGGACATGGCGACGTGACGCCACGCCATCGGCTCCGAGTCGGTCACCGAGACCGCGGGCGTCCGCGAGACCGCGCCGGCAAACGCCGAGTAGAGACCCATCCCGAAGACGAGATCGAGGTCCTCTTTCTGGAGAATTCGGTAGATGTTTCGCAGGTGGCTCGGAAGCTGGAGGAACAGGTTTCGCTTCGTTTCGTCGCGGGTGGCGTACCGGTAGTGGTTGATGCCGAAGTACTCTAGGAGGTCCAGCGCGCACCCGTCGTCGCGAGCGAACACGACTGTCTCGTGGCCCCGCTCTTCCAGTTCCCCTATCGCGTTACGGTACAGGTGGACGTGCGCGGGGGTGTTGGTGAATATGCCGACTCGCATGCTGGTTAGGGTGCCTACGGCGCTTTCGGGTATAGTTACGAAGAATCTACCGCCGGTCGAATAGGCGTTGGCACCGCCACCGCTGAAGCGGAAGCCGGCGATCGAGGAGCCCTGCGACTGGATATCCGTCTCGCGCGCGACCGGTTCGATCGCCGGGAGACGGTCGCTGACGGACCGTCCGCCGTCCGGTAGGACAGACATAACAAAAGCCGCCGAGCGGTTGTCCCCTAGCAATGAAGCGACGGGCCCTCCTCGGATCCCTCGCGATCGGCTGTGGCGCTTCTCTCGCCGGCTGCGGCGGCCGAGACGACTCTATCGATACGTCGAGGGAGCCGTCGAGAGACCGGTCGGACGCGGAGCCGAGCGAGGAACAGACGGAATGGGAGACGCTGCGGGAGCGGTTCGGTTTCGAAGAGCGAGTGGACGCCGTCGACGACCTCGAATGGGACCCGAACGGGTTGTTCCCCATCGACGACTCCCTGGTCGAGAGTTTCGAACGGGACGTCCTCGTCGAGGTGCCGCCGGGAGAGTACAAGATCCTGGAGCCGATAGAGGGCGAGGGCGTGTCCAACTGGGGGGTCCGCGGAGTCGGCGAGGATCGAACGGACGTGCGGTTCACGACCAACGAGGGTTCTCGAGTGGATTTCAAGCTGCTGGCCGCGAGCGACGTGCTCCTCGAGAACTTCGCGTTCGACCAGGGCGACCGGTTCGACCGCTCGATGGGGATGACGTTCTTCGTCGAGGACAACCTCCGCATCCGCAACGTCGAAAAAGCCGGTGCGAATCCGACGGAGAACCCGACCGGCGTCAGCGCGCTCGCCTTGAACGTCACCGACCCGAACGGGTCCGCCGTCGTGGACACCCTCGTGCGAACGGGGCCGCAGGAGTTCCTCCCCTATCCGCGGAACGAACTCTGCGTCTTCTCCGGACGGAGCCACCGGGGGACGGTCACGTACCGAAACCTCGACATCCGCAACGCCGGAGAGAACGGGGTCTACGCGTCGAAGTGTCCCGGAGACGTCCACGTCGAAGGCGGATTCTACAAGAACAACCGAAACGACGGCGTCCGCATCTCCGGAGACGGGTCGTACATCAGCGGCGCGACCGTCGTCATCGACTCCGACGACTTCCACCCGCAGAACCGAGGCGTGGAAGGAAACATGCGCGGGATCCGGATGCAGTCCGGCAATAAGGGGCTGACCGGTGGCGTCATCGAGGACACCACCTTGGAGCTTCGCTCGACCTTCCGGACGCAGTCGTTGGTACACATCGCGCACAACCAGGGCGGGATGGTGCTGCGCGACTCCGAGCTGAAGAACTGGACGGACCACTTCTCGTTCCGGGCGATCGCACCCTCCGAGTACGTCGACGAACCGTGGGGCGTCACGTTGGAGAACGTCCGGATCGAGGAGCACGGGGGGTTCGGATCGGCGCTCAAGATAGACAGCCGACCGAACTCGGTCCTTCGAGACGTGACCGTCGAAACGCCCCGGGAGTTCGGTCTCCGTCACGGGATCACCGTCGTCGACAGCGAGGGGACCGTCTTCGAGGACGTGACGATCGATACGAACGGGATCCCGCTCAGGATCGAACGGCCGTCGATACCGGTCGACGACTACTCCGTCGAGTTCAGGGGCACCAACGAGTTCAACATGCGTCGAAACTTCGGTCTCGACGGGTCGCTCGACCTGCCGATCGGCGGAGACCGGACCGTGTTCCCGTTCCGAGACGCCGGCGAGGACGTGAGCGCGCTCCTCGTTACCGGGGTGGAGGACGACCGACTCAGTTTCCGCCAGGTGCGCGAGTAACCGAGGCGGGTCTGGCGCGCGCGGATCGCAGTCCGTTATTGTCGGCTTATTAAACTGAACGCCGAACTACCGCTCTCAGTTTATTTGATTTCTGTCTGACTTTTCCCCGGCCCCTGAGACGTTTTTCGACCCGTCTCAGACGTTAATTATCCATTAACAGCCCCAGAAACCGCTATTTCTGTACCTGCCAAAACATCCATACAACGATGAATATCATTCCAGTATTAATGAACTTCGGAGACATTCACGTAACTCTAAATATATAAGATAAGAAACAGTTATTAGTGGTAATTCCTGATTAACAGTCGCGATGGATTCGAAAGCACACCATAACGAGTGCAAAAATGAAACGGAGCAGCACACGGGCTGCTCGGAGAACGGGCTTCTCAATCGACGCAAGTACCTCAGTCTCAGCGCGGCGGCGGTCGGCGCCGTCGGGGTCGGCTCCGGCGCGACGGCCGCCGCTTCCTCGGGGGCCGCGGAACGCAACGGGATCACCTTCGATCGGGTCGTCAACGCGACCACCGACCTCGGAATCGACGACGGCGACCGAGTGGACAGCGCGCTCGGTGACGCGGCGAACGAGGACGGCACGCTCGTCCAGTTCCCGCCGGGGGAGTACCTCGTCCGGAGCTCGATGAGCGTCCGCGCGGACAACTTCGGGATCGAAAGCACGACCGGAAACCGCGAGGACGTCGTGTTCAAGCCCGTGTCCGGGACCGATCCCACGATGTTCCGTCCCAGGGACGATCCCTCGGGGTTCTACGTGGGGTCCGTCACGCTCGACCGCCGCGACGAGTGGGACAGCTCGCTGACGCTCATGCGGGGGAACTTCTCCGATAAGGTGTACGTAACCGACCTCCTCGTCAACGGGTGGGCGCCCGACGGCGGCGAACAGCTGCTCATCTTCAACATCGTCGACTCGAGCGGCTCCGCGCTCGTGGACGGCGTGACTCGTCGGGGACCGAGTCAGTTCCCCGCGTACCCGGGCACGACCATCACCATCTTCAACGGACGGGGAACCACGGGGGACATCACGTACCGGAACCTCGAGATCCACAACGCCACGGAGTCCGGACTCTACGCCGGGAAGGCCAGGGGGGCCACGCGCGTCGAAGACAGTTACTTCAAGAACTGCGCGCACTCGGCAGTCCGCGTGACGGGGAATGACTCCTGGGTCAAGAACACGACCGTCGTGATGGACATCGACGACCTCCACCCGGACGCGATGACGGTCGATCCGGAGGGGATCGAGCTGAACCGAGGGATCTGGACCCAGAGCAACGACGTCGAGCGCGGCGGACCGCTCATCGAGGACTGCGAGATCATCATCAACAACGCCGGCGACGGAATTGCCGGGATCCTCAACCACGGCGACACCGGTGGGATGGAGCTTCGCAACACCCGGATCGAGTGTAACCAAGACGACATCCGTCCGATCCTCATTCAAGACGAATCGACGAGCAAAGCGGGGAAACCGTACGAAGCGGTACTGGACGGCGTGTCGATCACGGGTCCGGGGAGCGGAAAGCCCGCTATCGAGGTCCAGGATCGCAACGGGACAACGATCAAGAACAGCTGTATCCAGATGCCGAACACCGACGGGATCAAGTTCGAGGGCACGTCTGACGCGACGATAGAGGACACGAACGTGAACGTCGGCGGGCGGGCGACGGTCTTCGAAAACGCGGACGTCACGACGACGAACCTCACGTCCAGCGACAGCTGTCCCGCCCCGCAGCCCGACTCCTGGCGGAACGGAGATTCGAGTTCGGACAACGACGGTTCAACGGACGACGGTTCGACCGACGGTACCAGCGGCGACGGGTCGGGAAACGAGGACACGACGACGGACCCCATGACGAGCGGGAACCGGATCGTGGTCGCACAGGTGCGCGAAGGCGAGGTCGTCAGATACGATCTGACCGCGAGCGGCGGACTCACCAGCGGCGAGTACGCCGGCGAGGAACCCGACGGCAACACGGTGTCCGGCCGCACCGGCAGCCTCCGCGGTGTCGACGACTTCTACCTCGACGGCTACGTCACCGCCTTCAGCGGTGGCAGCTTCGACTACGCGAACGTCTACTTCGCTGACGACGGCGTCGACGTCGACGTCGACAACTACGTCCTCCAGAACCCCGAGGACCTCCGCGAGGTCGACCCCGCCGTGCTCGGCGAAAACGTCCTCACCGTCGAATCCGACGGCGATCAGGCGACGGAGTTCGAGTTCACCGCGTCGGGCGACGTGGAACCCGGCGCGACCGGCGACGGCGCCACCGTCACCGACGGCACCGTCAACGGTTCGACGACCGACCTCGCCGCCTTCCACTTCACCGGCTCGGTTGACGACGTCGCCGTTACCGACCCCGAGACCGCGACCGTCACCGTCAACGGCACCGCCGTCGACGGCGCCGACCTCTCCACGATCGGAGACTCCGCGAGCGAATCCGACGCGGGCGAGAACCGGATCGTGGTCGCACAGGTGCGCGAAGGCGAGGTCGTCAGATACGATCTGACCGCGAGCGGCGGACTCACCAGCGGCGAGTATGCCGGCGAGGAACCCAACGGCAACACAGTAAGTGGTCGCGTCGGCAGCCTCCGCGGTGTCGACGACTTCTACCTCGACGGCTACGTCACCGCCTTCAGCGGTGGCAGCTTCGACTACGCGAACGTCTACTTCGCTGACGACGGCGTCGACGTCGACGTCGACAACTACGTCCTCCAGAACCCCGAGGACCTCCGCGAGGTCGACCCCGCCGTGCTCGGCGAAAACGTCCTCACCGTCGAATCCGATGACGGCCGGGCCAGCGGGTTCGAGTTCACCGCGTCGGGCGACGTGGAACCCGGCGCGACCGGCGACGGCGCCACCGTCACCGACGGCACCGTCAACGGTTCGACGACCGACCTCGCCGCCTTCCACTTCACCGGCTCGGTCGACGACGTCGCCGTCACCGACCCCGAGACCGTCACCGTCACCGTCAACGGCACCGTCGTCGACGACCTCTCCACAATCGGAGGCGAGGAGCTTCCCCACACGCTCAGCCTCGTCGGCACCGGTAGCGCCACGAGCTACCGCTTCACCGTGTCGGGGGAGATCGAGGCAGAGAGCAGCCCGAACGACGACATCGCCGACAACATCTCCAGCTCGAGCGCCGAGGGGGCGATCGAGACCGGGACGCACGTGTACGACTTCTCCGGCGAACTGACCGACCTCACGGTCACGGGAGACGTCGAGGTGTACCTCGACGGCGAGCCGATCGACGGCGATTCCTCGGACCGTCACCTCATCGTCTTCGACGGGTCGAACGACGACGAGGTCAGCTCGTACAAGTTCGCCGTGTCGGGTTCGGTCGAGTCGAGCCCGGAACACACGGTCGCGGCGGACGGCGAGTGGGACGCGCTCGAATCGAAGATCGAGACCGACTCTGCCGTGGGGCTCGTTCACAAGGGGAAGGACGCGTACTGGTTCTCCGGCTACATCGAGGAGCTCGAACTCCGCGGGTCGGCCGTCGCGACGTTCGAGACCGTCGAGTAAGCGTCGCATCCGCCGGAGGCGGTCGCTCTTCGCCACACCGCGGTGGAATCGGTCGCCCGCGCCCGACGAACTAATTCCCGCCGGCGATCTCGGCGGGGCGTTTAGACGCCGTTTATTTTTCTCAACCCGAGGAGATGTGAGCGCGTAACTATGTTCGAAGAGAAGCAATCGCGAAATGAACGTCGCTTCCAGTGACGCTGCGTTCGAACACTCATGTATCGTGATTCCGACGACGTCGATCGGTCGCAGAACGGGGTTCCGGAGGGGTACGAGTTCGCGCTCTGTCTGACTCACGACGTCGACAGACCGTACAAGACGTATCAGGGGTTGTTTTACGCGCTCACCGAGGAGCCGCTGTACCACCTCTCCTCGCTGCGACCGGGGGTCAATCCGTACTGGCAGTTCGAGGAGATCGCCGAAATCGAATCGGATCTCGGCGTGCGCTCGGCCTTCTACGTGCTGAACGAGCCGAACCTGTTCAAGAACCGGGAGCCGGGGGAGTGGCTCCGTCCGGAGAGCCTCCTCGAACACGCCGGGAGATACGATCCGACCGACGACGCCATCGCGTCCGTCCTCCGACGGCTCGACGAGAACGGATGGGAGGTCGGGCTCCACGGCTCGTTTCACTCCGCGACCGACCGAGAACGGCTCGCCGAGGAGAAGCGAGTGCTGGAGTCGGTCCTCGGACACGAGGTGCGCGGCGGACGGCAACACCACCTCAAACTCGGCGACGAAACGTGGGAGTACCACCGCGATCTCGGCCTGGAGTACGACGCGAGTCTCGGGTCGAGCTCGTCCGTCGGCTTCGTTCACGGGTACGACCCCGTCCGACCGTTCGACGACGAGTTCGTCGTCTTCCCGCTCACCGCCATGGAGGTCGCGCTGCCGGATCCCGGCGAGGACTTCGAGTCCGCCTGGGCCGCCTGCGAGGACCTGATCGACGAGGCCGTCGCCAACGACGCGGTGATGACCGTGCTGTGGCATCCACGGTACTTCAACGAGCGTGAGTTCCCGGGGTACCGACGGCTCTACCGGCGGCTCGTCGAACACGCGCTAGAGCGAGGGGGGTGGGTCGGTCCGCCGGGCGATCTGCTGGACCGGGAGACGCGGGAATCGCTCCCGAAGCCGGCATAGATTTCGGACGGACGGGCGCTACACGTCGAGGCCGTACGTGGTGCAGAGAGAATCCGCCGATACGACTGGGTTTTCCTCGGTGTTAGCCGCACGCTGAACGGGGTGTTCGACCGTCGTCGCGTCCGCCTCGTGCGATCGTCTTGCGGACCGAACGCCGCGTCAGCGGTATCCGGCGTATAACGATATGGAGACCGTTCGCTGTATAATTCACCTGATACACAGATGTGCGCCGAGACGAACAACCGAGGAGTCGGAACGCGCCGTACGCCCGTATGAGTGTCACGGTCGAACCGGTCCGTACGGAGTCGATCGACGGCCTTGACGGGACGTGGAACGACCATGTCCGGCGCTCTCCGATGGGGACGCTCTTTCACCGTTGGGAAGTGCTCGACATCGTCGCGGAACACACCGACGCGAAGCTGCACCGACTGGTGGGTTCGAAGGGCGACGAAGTCATCGGCCTCTTTCCGCTGTTCGAGATGCGGAAGGGCCCATTCAGCGTCCTCTTTTCTCCACCACCGGGGATGGCGATTCCGAACCTCGGACCGATACTCGCCAACTACGAGAAGATGAAACAACACTCGTTCGAGCACATGCACAGCGGATTCGTCGAGGAGGTGATGGAGTGGGCCGAGTCGGTCATCGATCCCAAGTTCGTTCGGTTCGAGACCGTTCCCGAGTACGAGGACGCCCGTCCGTACGCCTGGCGGGAGTTCGACGTTCGGCCGCGGTACACCTACCACCTCCCTATCGGCGATACTCGAACGGAGATACTCCAGCGGTTCAAGCGGAGCCGGAGAAAGGACATCCTCCGGCACGTCGACGCGGACTACGAGGTATTCGAGTCCGATCAAGAGGGTATCGAGTTCGTCCTCAAGAAGATCGCAGAGCGATACGAGGCCCAGGGGAAGACGTTCGACGTCGACGTCGACTACGTGCTGACGATGTACGAACGGCTTCCCGACGGCGTCGTCAGATCTTACGTCGCCGCTGTCGACGGCGAGTGGAAGACGGGCGTCGTAACGCTCGAGCACGACGGCGTCGTCCAGTGGTGGTTCGGTGCCGGGAAGCCGGACAGCGACCTACCCCTGACCGACCTCGTTCACCTCTGGATACTCCACGACGCGTCCGAACGGGGCGTCAAAACCTGCGATCTCGTCGGCGCGAACACGGAGCGGATCACGGACTTCAAATCGAAGTACAACCCCGATCTCGTGTCTTACTACGCTGTCGAGCGAGGGACACGACTCATGAACGTAGTCGCGGACATATACAAAAAGTTTCAATAAATGACAAAATTGCTCTCACTCGGACTCGACGGCGCCGCGTGGCACAAACTCGACCGGATGATGGCCGACGGGAAGCTCCCGAACCTCGAACGGATGGTCGAGGACGGGACGAGGGCGCCGCTCGAAACCGTGCTTCCCCCGGTGACCTGTCCGGCGTGGCGCTGCTCCACGTCCGGAAAGAACCCCGGACAGGTCGGGGTGTTCTGGTGGCTCAACCTGGACCGACCGACCGGTCGGATCACCTCGCCGACCGCCGACTCGTTCGACACGGCCGACGTCTGGGACTACCTCTCCGAGGAGGGGAGGCGCTGCGCGGTGTTGAACGTCCCGATGACGTACCCTCCGTCGGAGCTCGACGGCGTCATGGTGTCGGGGTTCGGCGCGCCGTTCGAGATCGACCTCGACGCGGATTCGATAACGCACCCGCCGGAGCTGCAGGACCGGTTAGAGGAGGAGTACGACTGGCAGGTCGGCATCGACGACGTGAACGACCCCGGCGGCGTCGAGGAGGCGCTCGACCTGATCCGATCGCGGTTCGAGCTGCTGCTCGACACCCTCGAAGACGGGGAGTTCGACTACGTCCACCTCACCGTGTTCTACATCAACGTCCTCCAACACCACTTCGGCGACGGGCCGGAGACGGAGCGCGGGTGGGAACTCATCGACGAGTACCTCGGGAAGCTCCCGGACGACCTGACGAAGGTCGTCTACTCCGATCACGGCCACTCGCACATAGAGCGGACGTTCGTCATCAACAAGTACCTCATCGACAACGGGTACCTCTCGATCGAGAGCCAGGCCGGCGACGAGGTGACCGGCGGCATCTACACCGCGCTCAAGCGGGTCGGGATCTCGCCGCGGACGGCGGGCGCGCTCGCCCGGCGAGTGCTTCCCGAGGGGCTCTACGAGCGGCTCGTCCAGTCTGGATACCCGATACCCACCTTCGAGCTTGCGAACCGAGTGAACTGGGAGGAGTCCGACGCCGTGGCGCTGAGTCAGGGACCGATATACGTCAACCGCGACCGGCTCGGCGACGATTACGAGCGGTTCAGAGACGATCTGAAGGCGGAGCTGGAGTCGGTGTCTATCGAGGGGGAATCCCCCTTCGACTCGGTCGCGTACGCGGAGGACGTGTACAGCGGAGATCACCTGGACGAGGCGCCCGACCTGCTGCTCGTCGCGGCCGACGAGTGGGAGGTGTACGGCGGCGTCACTCCCTCCGTGATCGAGCGGCAGGCCACCTCGTGGACGTCCGGCAACCACCCGATCGGGGTGCTCCTCGTCCACGGCGCCGACGTGACCGCCGGAGAACTTCAGACGCGGTCGATACTCGATATCGCGCCGACGGTGCTCCGATACCTCGACGCGCCGGTCCCGACCGACATGAACGGCGAATCGTTCGGCGAACCCTTCCGCGACGGGCTCCCGGAACGCCGGACGAGGGAGCCGATCGCGGGGGGAGCGGGGCGGGACGCCGTGCAGGACGAGGAGCTCGAAAGCCGCCTCGAAGACCTCGGTTACCTCGAATGAGCCGCAACGTTCCCGCCCTCCCGAAAGCCGGCGGCGACCGGTCGAAGACCGACGCCGACCCGTGGGCGAGACATCATCTCGTCGCGGCGCTCGATTACGCCCGCGAGCGGGAGTACCGCGGCTGGGACCTCTACGACGGCGAGAGCAGCCGCGTTCTCAGGGCCATGCCGATGAACAACAAGTGGGTGAACCTCGTCTTCCAACAGACCGTCCGCCGGTCACCGGTGAACATTCGCCCGCTCCTCCTCGTCGAACAGCGCCGGAACTTCATGGGGATCGCGCTGTTCGCCGTCGCGAACCTTCGGGCGTACGAGCTGACCGGTCAAGAGCGGTTCCGCGAGGACGCCCGCGAGCTCGTCGACTGGCTCATCGAGAACCAGAGCGAGGGGTATCACGGCTTCTGCGGCGGGCACAAACACCCGCTACAGAGGCTCTCGAAGCGGAAGTACCCGAACGATCCGGGGATCGTCGGAACGACGTACGCGGTGAAGGCGCTGCTGGCCGCCGGGGAGTACATCGACCCGTCGTACCGCGACGTGGCGCTCACCGCCGCCGACTTCGTCTTCGAGGACCTCGAATACTCGAGCCACCCCGCCGGCGCGCGGATCAAGTACAACCCCGTCGACAACGGCGATCACTACACGCTGAACGCGAACGCGCTCGGGGCGCGGCTGCTGATGAATCTCTACGACGTGGCCGGCGAGCCGCGGTTCCGAGAGGGCGCCCGGAACATACTCGACTACGTGGCGGCCCAGCAGACGGAGGAGGGCGGCTGGATGTACCGCGATCCGCCGGAGAGCTCTCACCTCTCGCTCGACAACTTCCACAACGGGTTCGTCATCGAGTCGCTCCTCAGGTTCCAAGAGATCAGCGGGACCACCCGGTACGCGGAGACGCTCTCCGACGCCGTGCGGTTCTACCGCGGGCTGTTCACAGACGACGGCGCGCCGTGGTTCGACGAGTCGAACGAGTACCCGCGCGACGTCCACTCGTCGGCGCAGGGCGCCGTCGTGTTCACCATGCTCGGCGACAGGGAGTTCGCCCGGCGACTGATCGAGTGGGCCGTGAGGAACCTCTCGAACCAGAAGGGGGCGTTCTACCACGAACAGCACAGGCACTACACGAAACGAACCACGTTCATGCGGTGGTGCCAGGCGTGGATGGCGCACGGCATCTCGCGCTACCTCACGTCCGCGCTGGAGTGACTCGTCGGAGCCGGAAAAAAAGACCGGCGACGCCGGCGGACCGCCTAAGGGCGCGTCCGGAGACGCCCGACGACCTCGTCGACGACCCGCTCCGCCGCTCGCCCGTCGCCGTACAGCGAGGGCTTCTCCGAGAGGTCGTCGGTCCGACGGAGCGCCGCCCGGATCGCCTCCGCGTCCGCCCCGACGAGCTCGTTCCAACCGGCCTCGACGGTCTCGACCCACTCCGTCTCGTCGCGGAGCGTCACGCACCGGGTGTCGAGGTAGAACGCCTCCTTCTGCACGCCGCCGGAGTCGGTCGCCACGCGTTCCGCCCCGTCGAGGAGCCCGACGAACTCCAGGTAGCCGACCGGCTCGATCACGTCCAACTCCCCCGTCGCCCGCTCCCAGAGGTCGTGTCGCTTGAGCGCGTCCTCGGTCCGGGGATGGAGGGGAACGACGACCGGACGCGGCGACGACGCCAACCCCTCCACGACCGACGCCAGCCGCGTCGGGTCGTCCGTGTTCGCCTGCCGGTGAACCGTCGCGAGGGCGTACTCGCCGTCGCCGTACCCGAGGTCGTCGAGGACCGAAGCTGCCGGCGGCGCGCGATCGCGGACCCGGGTGATCGCGTCGTACATCACGTCTCCGGTGACGGCGACGCCGTCGGTGATCCCCTCCGCTGCCAGCGTCTCGGCCGCCCGAGCGGACGGGACGAACAGCAGGTCGGAACACCGGTCGGTGAGGACGCGGTTCACCTCCTCGGGCATCGCCCAGTTGTCGCTCCGCAGGCCCGCCTCGACGTGGGCCACCGGAACGTTCCGCTTCGCCGCGACCAGGGCCCCGGCCAGCGTCGAGTTCGTGTCGCCGTAGACGAGGAGGAGGTCCGGCCGCTCCGTCTCGACCACCTCGTCGATCCGGCGGAGCATCTCGGCCGTCTGGGTCGCGTGGTTCGCGGAGCCGACGCCGAGGTTGTAGTCGGGTTCGGGGATGTCGAGCTCCTCGAAGAACACGTCTGACATGCCGAAGTCGTAGTGTTGACCCGTGTGAACGAGCACCTCGGAGAGACGCTCGCGGAGGAGCCTCGAGACCGGGAACGCCTTGATGAACTGCGGACGAGCGCCGACGACCGAGAGGACGGTCGCGCCGCTCATCGCTCGATCCGCCTCGAAGCGCGCCGACCGACGCCGGTGAGGGCCGCGTCGACACCGGAAGTCCCCGAACCGACGCGGACGGCGGCCGTTCGGCGCCGAATCGATCGAACGGTCGACGTGACGCCGCGTTCGTTTCGCATTACCCGAGCGGTCGGCTAGCGGGCGGATAGTTCATCGGCTCTTAACCGACGCCGGCGGGCTTCGGCCGGAGGCCGTGGAGAGTCCCGGCCGGCAGTCCGGACGGCCCAACGCTCGGTGTCGGGGGAAAGCGTCCGATCGAGGATCGGGGTTGAGGGATCCTTATCGCCGCATCGCCGTTAGGAAAGCCATTACATTGTGCCGATGACCGTTCAATACGGTCCGATGAGACAGACGCGTCTATCAAATAATATACTATTATCGGCCGGGACGGCTCCTGTCTTCGAACGTCACCGATGAGTCCGCTCGACCGACTGCTCGCGCTGATCAGGCGGATGAAGCCGGGCGGCGGAACCGCCGAACGCACCGTTAAGAGCGCGGCCTGGCTGATGAGTCAGAACGTCGTCGGCCGAGCGCTCCAGCTGGGACTGCTCGCGGTTCTCGCTCGGCTCGTCGGCCCGGCCGAACTCGGGCTCGTGGGGATCGCGATGCTGACGCTGAGCGCGACTCAGAACTTCACCACCATCGGACTGAACAAGGCGCTGATCCAGAAGGCGGAGGAGAACGTCGACAGCCACCTCAACACGACGTGGATGCTGGAGATCGGGAGGGGGATCCTCATCGCCGCGATCCTCTTCGCGATCGCCCCCTTCGTCGGCGGGTGGTTCTTCGAAGAGCCGCGAGCGGTGCGGCTGATACAGGCCATCGGTCTCTCGCCGCTCCTCCTCGGGTTCCGGAACCCCGGTATCGTCTACTTCCAGAAGAACCTCGACTTCCACAAGCAGTTCGCCTACAAGATCGGTGGAGACACCGCTCAGTTCGTCGCGGGCGTCGGGTACGCGTTGATCGAGCCGACCGCGTGGGCGTTCGTGGTCGGGTTCCTCGCGGCCGACGTCACCAAACTCGTCGTCTCGTACGCGATGCACGACTACCGTCCGTTCCCGTCGTTCGACCTCGACGTCGCCAAGGAACTCGTCGACTACGGGAAGTGGCTCACGGGATCGTCGATACTGTACTTTCTGTACAGCCAGGGCGACGACGCCTTCGTCGGCTGGCTCCTGACCCCCACGGCGCTGGCGTACTACCAGTACACCTACCGGTTCTCGAACGCCCCGGCGACGGAGCTGTCGCAGGTGCTCACGAGCGTGATGTTCCCCGCCTACTCGAAGCTGCAGTCGGACGCGGAGGAGCTTCGGAGCGCGTTCTCCAAGACGCTCCGGTTCACCGCGCTCGTCTCGTTCCCAGCGGCGATCGGTATCGCCGCGATAGCGCCCGATTTCGTCATGACGGTGTTCGGCGAGGACTGGATGCCCGCGGTTCCGGCCATGCAGGTCCTCGCGTTCTACGGGCTCATGCGCGCGCTCGCCAAGACGGTCGGACCGGTCTGGCACGCCCTCGGCCGTCCGGACCTCATCACGAAGCTGTCCGCGCTCCGCGTCGCGCTGATCGCCGTCTTCATCTACCCGATGACCAACGCGTTCGGCATCGTGGGAACGGCCCTCACGGTCACGGGGATATTCGTCTTCCCGATGCTCCCGCTCGACATGTACATCATGTCAGACATGATTGACATGCCGATGCGCGAGATATACTACGAGTTCGTCTACCCCCTGGTCGCGAGCGTTCCGATGGGAGTCGCCGTCTGGTATCTCGCAGGGGTCTCGCCGTTCGGCTCCCTCGTGAACCTCGTCCTCCTCATTCCCACCGGGGCCGTCATTTACGGCGCGCTGGTGCTGGCGCTCGAGTTCGCGACCAAGTGGACGGTCACCGACAACTTCGAGATGATCTTCCGCAAACTGGCGTCGTAGCCGCCCGCAAACGTCGGTAAGGTGGTGTGGAACGCACGCCGGAACCGACCGTGAACCATTAACAACTGCGTTACAATACCCGCACCGACGCACCGGTCGGGTATGTCACTGCAGGACGAGCGACGGTTACGGCTCGAACACGAGTGTATCGACGACAGTCCGCCGACCGCTCGAATGAGTTTCTGTCTCACTTCCGACCTCACGGGAAACGGTCGCCCAGACGTCATCGTCGGTGCGGTCGGGAGGAAAGCCCCCGTCACCATTCCGATAATCGACAAACGAATCTTCCTCGGGAAGCTCGTCGGCACCCGCGAGATCATCAACCGACTCGAGTGGAACGTCTTCTGGTACGAGAACCCCGGCTGGGAGCGACACGAGGTCGCGAAGTCGCCGGAGCTGTCGGTCGGCGCCGCGCTCGGCGACGTCGACGGCGACGGCCGCGTCGAGCTCGTCACCGGGCAGAACCTCAACGAACACGAGCTCTACTGGTTCGAACAGGGGGCGGACCCGCGCAGTCGGTGGACGCGCCGGCTCATCACCGACGACTTCGAGAAGTACCACGACGTGGCCGTCGCCGACGTGGACGACGACGGAGAGCTCGAGGTGCTCGCGCTCTCACAGGAGAGCGAGACCGTCTTCTACTACGACGTTCCCGACGATCCGACCTTGGAGCCGTGGCCCGTCACCAACCGCCACCTCGTCGCCGAGAACCTGGACGTCGAGGGCGTGCAGGTCCTCGACATCGACGGCGACGGACGCACGGAGATCGTCGCCGGTACGAACGTGTTCCACCGGCGCGACGACGGCACGTGGGACCGCGAGGTCGTCGCCGAGGGGTGGGAGTGGACCCGGATCGTCGCCGCCGACGTCGACGGCGACGGCGAGAAGGAGCTCGTCGTGACGGAGGGAGACCTCCCGTATCAGGGCGACCGCCGCGCGCGACTCGGGGTCTTCGACCCGCCGGACTGGGAGCTGACGGTACTGCACGACGACATGTCGAACCCGCACTCGCTCCAAGTGGCGGACCTGAACGAAGACGGCGACCTCGACATCTTCGTCGCCGAAATGGGGTTAGAGGAGGGACACGAGCCGAGGCAGTTCGTCTTCTGGAACCGAGGCGACGGAACGTTCGACTCGGAGGTGGTCGCGAGCGGCGTGCCGACGCACGAGGCGAAACTGGTCGACCTCGACGGCGACGGACGGCTCGACGTCGTCGGCAAGGGGTACGCGCACCGCACCGTCGACGTGTGGCACCAGGCCTGAGCACCGATCTCGTCGCGTTCTCTCCCCGCCTCGCCTCCGCCGCTACTCCTCGCCGCCGGGCGTCGACTCGGGATCGGCGAACTCCTCGGGATCCGGGATCGAGAGGACGTCCTCTCGCGTTCCCATGTATCGCCCGCGAGAGACGCTCTCCTCGAACGCGTCGACGCTCTCGTACTCGCGAACCGTGAGGACGTGGCCACCCTCGACGTGGAACACGATCTCCGTGGACCCGTTCGGGAGGGCGTACTCGTCTCCTTTCGCCGGGGCTTCGGACTCCGGATCGCTACTCATACGCGTCCATGGCGGGCCGGGCATTTGAGTAGTCGCCTCGGATTCGCCGGGAGCGGGGTGCGAAAGAGGTGGCCGTCTGCGCGGTTCGACACTCTCCGAGGCGACGGTGCTGCCGTGCACCCTCACCCGAGCAATCGGGCTGCATAGTTATATCGGCGTTATCACATAAATATCGGAGCGATCTCGTTTTCGAACCGTTCGAATCAGTTATACGGTGTTTAACCACCCTCATCACCAGTTTCAAAACCGACAAATAAATACGACGGAGGGTCCGATAAGGAGTCGTGTGGCCCTGGGGACACCTCGCGTTCGCGTACCTGCTTCACTCGTCGGTCGTGCACCTCTGGTATCGCCGACGTCCGGCGTGGCCCGGCGTCGCACTCGTGGCGCTCGGCTCGCAGGTGCCGGACCTCATCGACAAGCCGCTCGCGTGGACGCTTAACATCCTCCCGAGCGGTCGATCGCTCGGCCACTCGGTCCTCGTCGGCACGCTCATCGTCGTCGCCGCGGTCGCGCTCTGCAGGCGATACGATCTGCGGGGGTGGCCGTTCGCCCTCGGCTACTACTCGCATCTCCTCGGCGATTCGATCCGGCCTCTGATCGACGGCCGGTTCCACGACCTCGCGTTCCTCCTGTGGCCGTTCTTCGAGGTGGAGACTGGGTCCGGGCCGTCGATCGGGATCGTTCAGTACCTGCTGAACGCGCAGCTCGAGGGGACGGTGTTGGTCGACCTCGGCCTGGCGAGCGCCGTCTTCGTCTGGTGGCTCGTCGACGGCGCGCCCGGCGTCAGACCCGTGTGGCAGGTGCTTCGCCGGCGATCCGTCACCGCGGGGAAGTAGCCCCGACCCGTTCGCCGCGCACGGGCCGCCGACGGTCGAGAACGAGCGGCGCTGCGGACACGCACCAGTCGGGGCCGATCTGAGATCCCGCGAGTCCGTTCGAATCGCGGGACGGCCGCGGATTTCGTCCAACGAACGAGCGGACATCGACCGGTTCGGTGAAGGAGGCGCTGCGGGGTATCCAGCGTTATTCTGTGGATAGTTATGCCGCTGTTCGAGCGAGTACACCTCATGAGTGCAGATCGGGTTAACGTCGTCTGGATAACCCTCGAGAGCGTCAGAGCGGCGAACTCGTCGGTATGTGGGTACGACCGCGAGACGACCCCGAACCTTGAGCGGATCGCGTCAGAGCCCGATGGGACAGCGTTTCAGCACTGCTTCTCGCAGTCGATGTGGACACCGGCGTCGAGCGCCTCCATCCTCACGGGGACGTATCTGTTCGAACACCGAGTCGGGTACGACGGGAAGGCGAAGGAGCCGCTCCCGCCGGAGATAGCCACCCTTCCCGAACTGCTACGAGATCGGGGGTACCAGACCGCGTGTTTCACGCCGAACGCCTATCTCAGCGAGGCGACGGGGCTCGATCGGGGGTTTGAGAGATATCACCACGCCTTGCTCCGTCGCGCGTTTCACGAACCGGAAACGCGGACGGCGGCGTTAAAGTACCTCTTGCGCGCCTGGGAGTACGGCCCCGGATTCTCGCTCAACGTGCGGCGGCACAACCAGACGTACATCATGCGCGAGGTCCTGAAGGGATGGCTCGACGAGTTCGCGGCCGACGACGACCCCTTCTTCCTCTACACGCACTGTCCGAACCCGCACCTCCCGTACGCGCCGCCGCGGAAGTGGATCGATCGGTTCACCGACGAGATCGATTTCTCGACGAGCGAGGCGCTGGAGCTGTCGCTGGAGACGTACGCGAGCCGGGACCGGATGATCCAGCGCATCGTCGACGGGTGCCCCTTCTCCGAGGACGAGTGGGAGGCGCTCGAAGCGATGTACGACGCCGAGATAGCGTACGCGGACGAGTTCGTCGGGGCGCTGTACGATCACGTACAAGAGCTGACCGACGGTGAGACCGTCTTCGTCGTCACCGGCGACCACGGCGACCTGTTCGGCGAGCAGGGCGTGCTCGGCCACAACCTCGTCCTCGACGACCATTTGACGAACGTGCCGATGGTCGTCTCCGGGATCGGGGGACTGGAGCACGCGCGAGACAAGGTCGTCCAGCACATCGACGTCACGCGGACCCTCGCGGAGCGGCTCGGGGTCTCTCACGACCAGTTCAGCGGTGTCGATCTACGAGACGCCACCCCCGACGGCGCGATCAGCCAGCGGGGGATCCCGCACTTCGACGAGTACCTGGAGGCAGACCCGGAGTTCGACACCTCCCGGTACCACGAGACGCCGATGACGGCGTTCCGCACGGACGAGTTCAAATACGTGAAGGGGTCCGAGAAGGCGGAGCTGTTCAGACTTCCGGACGAGGAGACGGAGGTGGGCGACGAGTATCCGGCGGTCCGCGACGAGCTCGACGAGCGCCTAGAGGCACGGCTTCTGGACATGACCACGCCGGAAGCGGGGGAAGCCGAGGCGACGTACTCCGCCGCGATGGAACAGCAGCTCACCGACCTCGGCTATCTCTGAGAGCGGCGAGCCGCCCTTCGACCGAAGTGCGTGGAGCGAGACGGTGCCGTCGAGGAATCTCGCCCTACGGAAGCAGCTTCGAGACCAAGTGGTAGCCGCGATAGTAGAGGAACTTACCGGCACTCACCGGGAACGCCACCGGGTCCTCTTTGAACTTCGAAACGGCTCTCTCGGCCGTTCGGTACGTGCGTTTCGCGTGACCGGGTCGGACCATCTCCTGAGTCTCGTAACAGAACACCGGCTTGCCGGTCCGCCGGCTGATCGCAGCGGCCTGCCGGGGGTCGCTCTCGATGAAGAGCGGCGCGTCGGTCGAGTCGTACGCGTCCGCCTTGTGCCGCGCGTGGTTTCCCCGCTCCTGCCTGGCTCGTTTGCTCGGCAGGTCCATCATCACGAGCGAGTCGTACCGGATCCCGTGTTCGTCCAACCAGCGCTCGGTTTCGGGCCGGTACTGTTCCAGTCTGCTCGTGACGAGGTGTCCGATCCGTTGGTTCGGGACGACGTTCGGCTCGACGTCGGCGAGGAACTCGCGATACCGTTCCCCGTCGTCGTTCTCCTCGGGAGTCGGGTCTCGACAGAGCACGCCGTCGATATCCACGCACGAGTACTGCAACATCGGATGATGCATCACGTTCCACTCGAAGACGCGAGGGGTGGGAACGACCTCGACCCAGTGATCGACGTACTCGTGTCCCCACGGAGAGACGTAGATGGCGCCGTACGAGACGTCGAACGGGAAATCGTGCGCTTCGAGTCGCTCCCGCGTTTCCGTCATCTGTCCGCCCGATCTCACGGAGTCGTCCACGACGAGCACGGAGTCGACGTCGCGGATCGTACGGTCCCCATCGTACCGGTCTCCCGTGTCAATGAGATCGCCCTCACAGAGCCCGTCGACGTCCGTCATCGGAACGTCGAGGTAGAGACACAACAGGTTCGCAACCAGCAGACCGCTTCTCGGGATTCCGACGATCAGGTCGGCGTCGGTCGCGCTCGCGCGCGCGAGCCGACGCGTGTCGGCATTGAGGTCCGCGACGCTCCTGTAGTTCATATCGCTCCAACGACGTGCAGACGGCAAAGTTATGGAAGGCCTACGGAAACGCGGCACGCCCTCTCGTTCGGTGACGAGGTCGGTCCGCGGCGTTAGACGCGACGCGGCTCCGTCGACACCGCGATCGTTTCGGCGCTCACAGATCAGGTCCGCCCGGATCCGATGGTGTACGTCGGGTGGCCGACGTCGCCGAGCGCATCCCGGCCGTCGACCACGACGACGTCCTCGAAGCCGTCCCACTCGACCGCGTCGAAGGCCTCGTGGGGGGTGACGACGACGACGGCGTCCGGGTCGGAGCGGCCGACCTCGGCCAGCGCGACCGGTTCCGCGCCGAACGAGGCGATCGTCTCGTCGTCGAGCATGGGATCCGTCGCGAACGTGTCCGCGCCGCGCCGCTTCAGGTCGGCGACGAGCGGTCCGGCGGGCGTCGCGCGCGTCTCCTTGACGCCCGGACGGTACGTGACGCCGAGGACCAGCACCCGCGATCCGTCGATCGGTTTCCCTCGCTCGGCGAGCTCGCGCTCAACGATCCCCGCGGTGAACGCCGGCATCGAGTCGTTCACTTCCCTCGCGGTCCGGAGCAGTGGCGTCGGCGTGTCCACCCGGCTCATCACGAAGTACGGGTACCACGGGATGCAGTGGCCGCCGACGCCGGGGCCGGGGCTGTGGATGTGACAGAACGGCTGCGTGTTGGCCGCGTCAGCCGACTCCCGCACGTCGACCCCGAGGTCGTCCGCCAGGGTCCCGAGCTCGTTCGCGAGGGCGATGTTGACGTCGCGGTAGAGCCCCTCGAACAGCTTGACCGCCTCGGCCGTCGTCGCGTCGGAGACGCGGATGACGTCGTTGTCGGTGACGCGCTCGTAGACGGCCTCGGCCACGCGGGCGCTCTCCGCGTCGACGCCGCCGACGATCTTCGGGTACGCGCCGGTGATGTCCTCGAGCGCCCGGCCGCTCGACGTGCGCTCCGGGCAGAACGCGGCGCCGAACTCGTCGGGGGCGAGCCCGCTCCGCTCGACGAGCGTCGGGACGAGCCGGTCGCGGCACGTCCCCGGGGGAACGGTGCACTCGACGAACACCGCGTCGCCGGGCGAGAGCCCGGAGGCAACCGAGTCGACGACCGTATCGAAGATGGAGAGGTCCGGTTCGTTCGCCTCAGTGATGGGCGTCGGAACGATGACGACGTGGGCGGTCGCCCGTTCCGCCGCCGCCCGGGCGTCGGTCGTCGCGCGGAGCGCGCCGTCCCCGACGGTTTCGGCCACCAGGTCGGGTAGCTCCGGCTCCCCGTCGATGTGACAGTCGCCGCGGTTGACCGACTCGACGACCGACTCGTCGACGTCGACGCCGACCACGTCGCCGACCCGATCGGCGAACGCGGTCGCCAGCGGGAGCCCCATCTTTCCGAGCCCGTACACCGCGACTGACGCGCCCCGCCCGTCGACGAGCGCGCGCAGTTCCTCGTCGCTGCGGGCGGCGTCGTACAGCGGCTCCGGCTTCGTCGGCGGCCGGGTCATCGGTCCGACGGAACCGCGTGTCTGGCGTCGGTTCGAGGCCCCTCGGTCGCGTCCGCGCGCTCGAGGACGGCGTCGGCGAGCTCCACCGCGCGGAGCCCGTCCTCGGCCGTGATCCGCGGCGTCGCGTGCTCCGCGACCGACTCGACGAACGACTCGAGTTCGTATCGCAGCGGCTCGCCCGACTGGACCATCGGGCGCTCCGTGATCCCCTCATGGTGGTAGCGGATGTTCCCCCCGATCTCCATGTACTCCGGGCGGGACTGGCGGTGGATCTCGATCGTCTGCGTGAGGTAGTCGAGCTCGATGTAACACTCCTCGGCCGTGATCGTGATGTCGCGGACCTTCTGCTGGGTCACGCGGCTGGCGGTGAGCGTGGCGATGGTGCCGTCGCCGAACCGGAGCTGCGCGGTCGCGTGCTGCCCGTCGTCGGTCCGGAGGGCGTTTATCCGGGCGACGTCCCCGGAGACGAGCGACCGGACGATGTCGAGGTCGTGTATCATCAGGTCGTGGACGACGTTCTCGTCCAGCGACCGCCCGTCGTCGCTCGGCGGCCCGAGGCGGCGGGCGTCGACGGCGATCGGCGACACGCCGTCGACGATCCGAGTCAGCTCCGCCACCGCCGGGTTGAACCGCTCGATGTGGCCGGCCTGGACGAGCACGTCCGCCGCCTCCGCCCGCTCGATCAGGTCCCGTCCCTCCGCGACCGAGGTCACGAACGGCTTCTCGACGAGCGCGTGGACCCCCGCGTCGATGCAGTCGCGGGCGAGGTCCGCGTGATACTCCGTCGGGACGGCGATCGACACCGCGTCGACCCGGTCGAGCAGCGCGCCTGTCGCGTGCGACGTCGTGCCGATCTCGGCCGCGACGTCGGCGGCGCGGTCGGCGTCCGCGTCGGCGATCCCGACGAGGTGCGCGCCGGGGAGCTCAGCGTACACTCGCGCGTGGTTCCGGCCCATCGCGCCGACGCCGATGACGCCGACATCGACGTCGCCACCGTCGTCGGCCGTCATACGATCGCCCCCGCGGTCGCCTCGGCGATCCTGTCGAGGTCCGCCTCGTCGAGCTCGGGGTGAACGGGGAGCGACAGCACCTCCTCCGCACAGCTCTCCGCGACCGGATACGACCCCGAGACGCCCTCGTACGCCGGCTGTTCGTGGATCGGGATCGGGTAGTACACACCCGACCCGACGTCGCGGCTCTCGAGGTGATCCCGGAGCGCGTCGCGGTCCGGAACCCGAACCGTGTACTGGTGGTACACGTGCTCGTACCCGTCCGGTTCGAGCGGCGTGACGACGCCGGGGACGTCGGCGAGCCGGTCGGTCAGTCCGGCCGCGTTCTCCCGCCTCGCCCGAGTGAACTCCGGCAGGCGGTCGAGCTGGGCGCGGCCGATCGCCGCCGCGAGGTTCGTCATCCGGAAGTTGTGACCGACCGACGCGTGTTCGTATCCGGTCGTTCGACCGTGGTCGACGAACCGGCGCGCCCGCTCGGCGACCGCCTCATCGTCGGTGAGGATCATCCCGCCCTCCCCGGTCGTCATGTTCTTCGTCGGGTAAAACGAGAAGCAGGCCGCGTCCCCGAAGCTCCCGACGCGCTCGCCCTCGTAGCGCGCGCCGTGCGCCTGCGCCGCGTCCTCGAGGAGCCGGAAGTCGTACTCGTCGGCGAGCTCGCCGAGCCTACCGACGTCCGCGGGGAGCCCGTACAGGTGGACCGCGATGACGGCGTCGACCGGCTCGCCGTCCCGGAGCCGCGCTTCGAGCGCGTCCGGATCGATGTTGTACGTCCGCGGGTCGACGTCGACGAAGTCCACCTCGGCCCCGGCCAGCCGCGCCGCGTTGGCCGTCGCGACGAAGCTGAACGGCGTCGTGAGCACCCGGTCCCCCTCCCCGACGCCGAGGCCAACGAGCCCGGCGTGGAGGGCCGCGGTCCCGTTCGCGGTCGCGATTCCGCGGTCGGCGCCGCAGTAGTCGGCGAACTCCGACTGGAACTCCTCGACGACCTCGCCCTCCGCCAACATCCCGGAGTCGATCACCGCCTCGACGCGGCGTTTCTCCTCGGCGCCGAGCGACGGATTCGCGCTGGGTATCATCGGCTATCGGACCCCGGTTCGTCCCGGATCCGGTTGTCCCCGCTCAGTTCGTCGGGGAGGGGCTCGATCGTCGCAGGACAGCCGACGGCGAGCGTCTCCGGCGGGACGTCCTTCGTGACGACCGCGCCCGCGGCGACGAACGCGCCGCGGCCGACGGTGACCCCGGGAAGCACGGTCGCGTTCGCGCCGATAGAGGCGTGGTCCTCGATCGTCGGCCCGGTCAGCTCCACGTCCTGACGGACCGGAAACGGATCGTTCGTCAACACGGCGCCCGGACCGACGAAGACGTCGTCGCCGATCGTCGTGTTCGACGGCACGTACACCTGGCTCTGGAGGCTGACGCCGGATCCGACGGTGGAGTACCCGTCGATGACCGTCTGCGTCCCGACGAGCACGTCGTCGCCGATCTCGGTCTCCTCGCGGACGAGCACGCCGTGTCCGGTTTGGAACCCGTCGCCGACGACCACGTCGTCGTAGATCACCGAGTCCGAACGAATCGTCGCGTCGGTCCCGATGACCGGCTCGGCTCCGTCCCCGGTTCCGAGCGTCGCGTTCGACGCGACGTCCCCGTTGCCGCCCGACCCGACGTCGCCGTCCGCCGTACCGTTCCCGTCGTCGTCCGACGAGCTCATGTCGTGACCCCGATCTCGTCGCCTGCGTGGCTGTACATCTCGTTGGAACGTTAGGACAGTGACGTTTTGTTATGCTGCGTAAAAACGGAGCGGTAGCAGCGAGCTAACGGACGGAGCGGGTCGGGGCCGATCCGACGACCTCACTCGTTCGCCGACGTCGCGGTCTGGTCGTCGGTTTCCGCCCCGGTGGTCTCGCCGCCGTCACCCTCGCCGTCTCGTTCCTGAGATTCGACGAGCGCCTCGAGGGGGTTGCCGTCGATCTCCAGCGGGAGCGCCACGCGACCGCGCCGCCTGACCGACTCCCAGGACGCGAACGGCAGCTCCGCCGCGTACAGCGACCGATCGCCGCTAGTCGCCGGTTCCCGGTCCTCTCGGAGCGCGTCGACGACGTCCTCGATGGCCCGTTCGACGAACGAGGTGGGGAGGAACGCACGCTTGTCACCGAACGGGCTCCGTTCGGCGACTTTCCCGAGCCCCACGCGGAGTTTCCCGGGCTGCGGGCGGTGAATGCTCTCATCGGTGTCGACCGCGTTCCACCCGCCGTCTGTTCGGTATCTGAGCGGGGGCCCGCCCTCGACGCCGAGCTCGATCGCGCCGTCCTCGCCGATCAGTCGCATGTAACACCCGGTGAACTCGGGACCCATGCCCGGTCCCTCGCCCGTCGAGGCGATGCCGCGGACGCCGCTTTCGGTGTACCACTGCGCGAGCCCCTGGCTCTCGTTCCGCGTTCCGAACCACTCGTTCTCCTCGCTGAAGTCGGCGCCAGCCAACACCCACTCGACGGGCGACCAGTCGGCGAAGTAGCCGGCGAGATCGAACTGGTGGGTGCCGGCGTCGAAGAGATTCACCTCGCCGAACTCGATCCGCTCGAGGTCGCCGACGGTCCCGTCGTCGAGCAGCGACTTCGCCCGCGTGAACGGGGCCCCGAAGCGACGCTGGTGGTTGATCGAGAGCTGCACGCCCTCGCGGTCGCACACCTCCACCATCCGGCGGCAGTCCCCCCACGTCGTCGCCATCGGCTTCTCGCAGTGGATCGCGAGCGGGACGCCGCTCTCGGCGCAGTCGACGACGATCTGCGCGTGGAGCGCGGGAGGGACGCAGACGCTCACGAGGTCGGGCTCCGCGCCGGCGAGCATCGCCTCGTAGTCCTCGTACACATGCTCGGGCCGGATGCCGAACGACTGGGCGAACGACTCGGCGTTCTCTCGGACGATGTCCGCGCACGCCACCAGCTCGACCCCGTCGAGTCGCTGGTACCCCGGCGCGTGCCGATACGCCATCGCGTAGCCGGTGCGGTCGGGTTCGTCGGTGTCCGCGCCGGTACCGATGACCGCGGCTCTCATTGCCATTGGAACGTCGTACTGAGGAACCAGCCAATAGTATGTGGCTGTTAACGAGGTGGACGTGCCGATCTCGGCGACGGGGACGAGATGAGACCTGGCGTCGCTCGGAGGAGACGGACCCGCTGCCAACCGACGACGGGACTCGCGGTCGGAGGGGCGGTGCTAACATCGTAATAATCTCGCATATACATATAAATCGGTCTATAATTTTACAAGCGAACCGCGTTCCTCCTCCAAGGTTTCAGTTCAATGTCTTCCGATCACGACCCAGAGCCGGTCGAGGCGGCTCCCACGGGTCCCACGGAGTTCGCGAGCGTGTCCAGGCGCTCGGTTCTCAGGGCCGTCGGTGCGGGGGCGGCAGCACCGCTCCTCGCAGGCGCGTCGAGCAGAGCGTCGAGCGCCGCGTCCGATTCGTGGACGATAGTCGCGCTCCCGGACACGCAGTACTACGCGAACAACGAGCGCCGGTACCGGTTCGCCGTCGACCAGACCGACTGGATCGCCGAGAACGCCGACGCCGAGAACATCGCCTTCGTCAGCCACGAGGGCGACGTCGTCCACGAGGGCGACCAGACGGAGCAGTGGGACCGAATGGACGACGCGATGGCGACGCTGGACGGCGTGGTCCCGTACAGCACGCTGCCGGGCAACCACGACTACGCCGACACGCGGAATCGAAGCTCCGGGCTCGACAACTACGTCGACTACTTCGGCGCGTCGCGGTTCGATGGGTATGACTGGTTCGGCGGGACCGGCCCCAGTGACGAGGAGGCGAACTCCTACCAGCTGTTCTCGGCGGGCGGGTACGACTTCCTCCACCTCGCGTTAGAGTGGGAGCCGCGCGACGAGACGCTCGAGTGGGCACGAGACGTGCTCGACCGGTTCCCCGAGCGACCGGCCGTTCTCACGACTCACGCGTACCTGACCGACGGCGACAGGGAGGGCGGCGACGAGTCGAATCCGGGACGAGCGCGGTTCATCGAGGAGGAGAACGGGGACGGGAACTCGGGCGAACAGGTGTGGCGGAGGCTCGTCGCCCCGAACTCCCAGGTGTTCATGGTTCTCAGCGGCCACTTCCACGAGAACTTGAATCAGGACGCGGATCCGCAGACGAGCGGCGAGTACCACCAGGTGTCCGAGAACGACGCCGGAGAGGACGTCTACGAGATGCTCGCGAACTACCAAAAGAGGGACGGATCGGGGTTCAGTTTACTCAGGCGGATCTCGTTCGAGCCGGGGAGCGGTGACCCGGATCGGATCAGCGTCAGCACGTACAATACGTATAAAGACGAGTACGAGACCGACGACAACAGCGAGTTCGCCTTCGATCTCGACTTCGACGAGCGGTTCGCACAGGAGTCGTCGACGGATCCCACCGAGCGCTTCTCCTTCGAGCAGGGCGCCGACGGCTACGAAGGGACGAGCGACACTAACCTCCGCGAAGCGAACCCCCAGACCGGATACGGCGACGCCTCGACCGTGACGGTCGACACCAAGGAACCGCAGGACTCGGATAATCGCGCGCAGGCGCTCGTCCGGTTCGACGGCGTGATCGGCGATGGGGACGGACAGGTCCCGCCGAACGCGACCGTGAACTCGGCCACGCTGACCGTCGAGACCGTAGACGAGGGGAGCGGCGGTGCGGTACACCGACTGCTCAGAGAGTGGAGCGAGAGCGACACCTGGGAATCGTTCGGCGGCGGCGTCAGCGCCGACGGCTCCGACGCGACCGCGGACCCCGAAGCGAAGGCGGAGGCCGTCTCGGAGGGGCCGACAGAAATCGACGTCACGGCCAGCGTCCGGGAGTGGGTCGGCGGCGAGCCCAACCACGGGTGGGCGATCCTTCCCCTCGGCGACGATGGGTGGGACTTCTCGACCGCCGAGGGCGACGCGCCGCCGCAGCTAACCGTGACGTTTGAACCCGGCGACGGCGGCGATGACGATAGCGAGGACGGCACCGGCGACGGCAGCGATGGCGGTGACGGCACCGGCGACGGCGGAGACGGCGGGGACGAACCGAACGAACCACTCCCCGGCGACGCGGACGGCGACGGCGACGTAGACGATGCCGATGTCGATCTCGCCCAGCGACACGTCGCAAACGAGGACGTCGACATCGACCGCGAGGCCGCGGACATGGACGACGACGGTGAGATCGACATCACGGACGTCGTCGAGATAGTCGACGAGACGGGAGGACGATGACCCGACGAATCGGCGTCGGCGGTCTGCGCCACGCGACCGTCGTCGTCGTGACGACGGCGCTGCTCCTCGGAGCGGCCCTCTCGGGCGCCACCGTCGGCGTCGTCGACGCGGACGGGTCGTCGGTCGCGGTCACCGACGGATCGGGCGGGAGCGCGGTCGAAGCCGCCCCCGGCGAGACGGTCGCGGTGACGGTCGGCGCGAACGCGTCGAACGTGAGCGCCTACCAGGCCAATCTCACCTTCGACCCCGACGTCGTGCGGATCGTGTCGGTGTCGGGGACCGACGACTTCGACGACCCCGTCGCCAACGTCGACAACGAGAGCGGCTGGGTCGCGTTCAACCAGTACCGGTCCTCGAACGCCACCGATCCGCGGCTCGCGACGGTGACGCTAGAACTCGTCGGCGGCGCCGGGAACGAGACGACGCTCGCGTTCGCGGAGTCCGATACGAAACTCGCAGACGACGCGGCCCGGGAGCTGGGCATCGACGGGTACGGCGATCTGACCGTCATCGTCGAATCCGATTCGAGCGGTGACGGCGGAGAGGGGAGCGACGGTGGCGACGGTAGTGACGGCGGCGATGGTGGTGACGGCGGTGACGATGGTAGCGGCGGCAGCGATGGTGGTGACGGCGGTGACGATGGTAGTGACGGTAGCGACGGTGGCGACGGCGGTGACGGCGGTGACGATGGTAGTGACGGTAGCGACGGTGGCGACGGCAGCGACGGTGGCGACGGCAGCGACGGTGGCGACGGCGGCGACGGCGGGTCAGGAAACGATGGCGATAACGACGGCGGCGATGACGACGGAGGCAACGGCGGCGGGAGTCCGGGCGGCGGAGCGAGCGGTGGGGGGACGAGCGGGGGAAGCGCCGGTGCCGATGAGAACGACGAGGCGCCCGAAGGTCCCCCGCGCGTCGCCGCTCACACCGCATCGATGAACGGCGAGGCGTCTATCGTGACGACGTTCGACGGGATCAGCCCGACGATCGAGCGCGTCGAACTCCTGTTCGAGGCGGCCGTCTCCGGCGAGTACGTCACGACGGAGTTCGAACGGCTTCCGACCGACCTCGCAGACTCCAGGGGCGACGCCGACGACGTCCTCACCGTGATCGAGTTCGGCGCGCCGGACGGGTCCGAGGACGCGCCGGCGGAGCTGGTCCTCGCGCTCAATCGGAGCGCGGTCGACGCGTCCGATCAGAGCGTCGACGGCCTGCGGATCGAGCGCTACGACGAGGCGACCGGACAGTGGGTAGGGGTCGACGCGGCGGTCGACGGTTCGGACGAGGCGACCGTGACGCTCACCGCCGCTCCGTCACGCCTCGGCTGGGTCGTCGTTTCGGCGGGGAATTCGTCCCGGACGGACGCCGCGGCCGACCCCGCGAACGGTACCTCGGCCGGATCGGACGGAGATGCGGACGGCACGGCCGAGGGCTCCGACGCGACGAACGGGACGGTTGGCGACGCCGACGGAAAGAACGGGGCGGCGGACAGCTCCGACGGAACGACGGGCGACTCTGGCACGACAGCGGGCGACTCCGGAGCGACGAGCGACTCGTCTACCGAGGGTCCCGGCGTCACCCAGTCGGAGGTGCCGGGATTCGGCGTGACGAGCGTCCTCGCCGCCGGCGCGCTGCTGTACGGGTTCCTCCGTTTCGGACGCCGGACGCGATAGCCGCGGCTCGGGAGGCGTTCGGTCGTCCGAGACGACGGCCGCGGCGAGACGAGATCCCTCGTCAGTTCCGTTCGAGTCCGTCAGTCGGCGGTGTGGGCCTGCTTCCGATCGGGGAGGGATTCGATACGCTCGACGATCTCGCGGTCGATCCCCTCCGCGTTCCAGTCCGCGGTGCGCGGAATCCACGCCTGATAGGTGTCGACCTCCTCGAACAGCTGCCGGAACGCGTCCTCCTCGGCCTCGACCACCTCCTCCAGCTGGTCGGCGAAGGAGGGTCCGGGACAGAGCGCGTCGTACGCCAGGAAGTACTCCTCGAGGAGCTCGTTCCACTCGTAGTAGCTGATCGCGTTGACCTCCGTCACCATCCGCTCGGCCGACAGTTCCTCGACCGAGACGTGGTCCTCGTTCGGCGCCGCCCTGAGAGCGACGACGTTGTCCACCGTCGACTCCGGGACGTGTTCCGAGCGCGGAAATATCTCCGAGACGTCCGTGAACTCCCGGCCCTGCTCTGCGAGGAACCTCTCGCTGAGGAAGCTGATACCCTTATGAACGACGCTGTCGCCCGCGTTCACGTTCACCTCGATGAACTGGCTCACCTCGTCGCGGATCTTGTCCTGGACGTCGTCGTGTTCGACCTCGATCTCGGGGAACGATCGGATGTTGTACGGCTGGAGATTCACCGACAGCGGGTAGCCGAGAGCGGTTCCGTCCGTGCCGACCCACAGGCGATCGTCGGAGAGGTACCCCGCTCCCTCCCGCAACAGCGAGAGGAGGGTGTTCGTCTTCCCGCCGCCGCGCCAGGCGGGGAACAGCGTCGTCTCCCCGTTCAGCTCGATTCCGGACGCGTGAACGAGCGCCCGCCCCTCCTTCGCGAGCTCCTGTCTGATCCGGAACTCGACGGGATACGTCGCCTTGAACGGCTCCCAGTTCGGCGACACGTAGATGTGGTCCCACCCCGGTTCGACCGCCATGAAGTTCGAGCCGCTCCGAACGACGAACCGATCGCCGGTCCAGCCGTAGTGGTCGGAGGGGTCGCCGAGGACCGCGTCGAGCTCCGGCTCCTCCGTCGTCCGCTCGACCACGACGTCCGGCTCGCGTCCCGGGTCTTCGACCTCGAAGTGGTCGAACATCGTGTAGAACTGCTGAGTGGAGCGCCCGCCATCTCCGCGAACCTCTAGCAGCACCGATCCGAAGAAGTCGTAGTAGTGTCGTCTCATCACTACGGCGCTCCGATCAGGTAGCTGGGTCGAGGCAACGTCACGTGCGACTGTTCGCCGAATCGTATTCTTCGAAACATCTGACACGAACCAGACCGTATTCTACCGAGTTTGTTATATAGCGTCTATACCGCTCGGGTGGAATCGGATCAAGCCATAGCAGCGTATTAAGCCGTGATCGTCGAAAACGCGGCCGTGGCCGTCAGTCATCCGTTCGAGATCGGTACTGAGGGAGAGCGTCGCGTTCCCGCACGCTCGCCCGCGCGCTCCGCTCGCGCTCGTCGGCCGGATAGGTACGGAATAACAATCACCCCGTCAGTCGTGGTCACCACCATCCACTCGAGAGACAGATCGACCGATCGCGGGAAATTGGACCCATGCCTGAACTCAGCGTAATCGTCCCCACCCTCAAGCCGAGAGACGAGATCGAGTCCGTCGCGAGGCTCGAACGACACGAGTTCACCGACTACGAGGTGCTCGTCCAGGACGAGAATTCGGCGACGAAGGCCAGAAACGAGGGGATCCGGCGGGCGAGCGCGGAGAAGCTCGTGTTCCTCGACGACGACTCGCTGCCAGTCGAGGGGTACCTCGAACGGGTCTCCGACCTGTTAGAGCGCGAAGCCGTCGTGACGGGGAAGATAATTCACCCGCACAACGACGTCATCGAGCGGTTCACGAGCCACTACGACATGGGATCGAAGCCCCGCTACGTCACTCGGTTTTGGGGCTGCAACGCGGCCTGCAGAAAGGAGGTGTTCGACGACGCCGGGATGTGGAACGAGGCGATTACGTGGGGCCACGAGGAGAAAGAACTCGCCGAGCGGATACTGAACCACTACCCGATCTACTACGACCCCGAACTGCTCGTGTATCACGTCTACGCCGACTCAGTGGTCGACTACTGGCGCAAGCAGTACAAGCTGGAGCTACAGACGCCGTACCTCTGGGAGCAGGACGGCGTCCCCTCGTCTCGTCAGTACTTCCGGACGCTGCAAACGGTGGTGAACCCGATGAACTACGTGGGGTTCTCGCCGAAGCACACGCTCGTTCGGTCGGGCGGGAACCTGATGCGGTTCGCGGGCCGCGCGGTCGGGATAGCCCGGCGGTCGGGCGCCGAGGAGTAACGCCATCGCGTCCCGAGAGGCGACCGCCTACCGGCGCGCCGCGGCGAGAACGTCCTCATTCCGGTCGGGCTACTCCATGTACCCCAATCCCCGCAGCCGGTCCTCGACCTCGTCGAAGTCGCCGTCGACCTCCCCTTGCGGCTCTCCGGCGTCGTACTCCGCGGTCCGGACGGGCCTCTCCGCGGCGGGCGATCCGGCCGCGAGTATCTCCTCGATCACGCCGCCGTCGGCGTGCGACGGCACCGGGCGATCGAGCAGGTGCAGGAGAGTCGGGACGAGGTCGACGGCCGAGGCGTCCGCCGGCCGCGACTCCGCCTCGATACCGGGGCCGTGCGCGAAGAAGATCCCCTCCGATTCGTGGTCCGCGGCCTTCTGCGGGACGGTGAACGGCTCGTCGGCGAACTGCCAGTTGACCGTGTAGCCCTCGATCGACTCGATCAGGAGGTCCGGTTCGAGCGTGTCGCCGTCGGCGGACGCTTCGTGACCGGGACCGTCCGCGTCGGGCTTTTCGTCGCCGGTTCCGTCTGCACCGGCCCTCCCGCGGTCGGGGTCAACCACGACGAGCGGCCGGTCGCCCGTCTCCGGGTCCCGGACGTTCTCGAGGAGTTCCGTCACCCGGCGTTTGACCGCCGGGACCTCCGAGGGGGGAACGGTCCCCGACGCGAACCGTTCGGTGTCGTTGACGTAGACGCTCCCGAGCCCGTGGAGGAACGCCTCGGTGTGCGAGAAGTCGGCGTCGTACAGCGCGTGGTCGCCGGGAATACGGGTCGCCGCCTGGCTGATCAGTCCCTCGGGGAGGTATCGAACCAGCGTCCCCTCGTCGACGCCGACCCGCTTCAACGCCGCGAGCACGTCGTCTTTATCGAAGCCGACGGTAGACATGACGCCCCGCACTCCCCCCTGCTCCTGCCGCGCGATGAGCCCCTCTCGACGGAGGATCTCGTTGACGTTCACCTGGCGGGAGACGGGGCCGAAACCGTGGTCCGAGACGACGAAGAGGACGGCGCCGGCCTCCTCGCACCGCTCGACGACTTCGGCCAGCAGGTCGTCGAGCTCCTCGTAGTGCGCCTTGAGCACCGCCTCGTCCCAGATGAGATGTTGGAGTCGATCGGGCGCGGTGTACACGAAAAAGGAGAGCGTCCAGTCGGTCCGTTCGAGGAGGACCCGCATGAGCTCTCGACGGTCCGACAGCATACCGTCGAGCGCGTCGAGGAACGCCTCCCGCCGGCCGAAGTACTCCTTCCAGTCCAGCCCGATCTCGTAGTCGGGGATCCGACGGTCGATCGCCGCCCCGAGCTCCGGGGGGTACGTGAACGCCGAGGCGTCCTCCGGCGTCATCATCCCGGTGGCCATCTCGCCGTCGAACTCCCGAGCGGGGAACGTCATCGGGACGTTGCCGACGACGGCCGGCGAGACGATGTCCCAGATCGCCGGTCGGCTCCGGTCCGCGCCCGTGTTCGGGCGCTGCCCGTACCGGCGGTTCAGCTTCATGAACTCGAACAGCCCGTGGCCGGCGGGGTCACAGCCGGTCGCTATCGACGGCCACGCGACCGGCGTGTTGGCCGGAACCGTACTCGCGAACGGTCCCGCGGCGCCCTCCCGCCGGAGCCGCTCGAACGTCGGGAGGTCCCCCTCGTCCATCCACTTCTCGACCAGCGACCACGGGACGCCGTCCAGTCCGAGGACGAACGCCCGTTCCGGCTCGGACGCGGTCATCGCTGCACCGCTCCGGGGGAACGCGTCGCCGTCGTGCGGCGTCGATCGGCGGGCGTCGAACGGGGACTCCGATAGTCGGGCGTCGGTCGCGGGGGCCGATAGCCGTCACGTCTCTCGCGGGCGCGCTCGCTCCGCCCTGCGCCGAGTGGGTCCATAGCTGTCACGTCCCTACCGCCTTCGACCACATTGTTACTCCCGACCTATCGGACGGAACCGGGCGCGCGGCCGACGGAGCAAGAGGGCCAGCGGCCGGCGGAGAGAGCGGCCGGCCGCAGACGGGGAGAGACTCAGAGGTACCCCAAGTCCTCCAGCTGTTTCGCCATCTCCGGGCTGAAATCGGCGGTCCGTTCCCGGGAGTCGCCCGGCGCGCCGTGCGTCGCGAGCCACGAGTCGGTCTCGCCGGCCAGGCGCTCGGCGACGTCGGGCGCCGACTCGGAGACGTCGGCGGACTCGTCGGGCAGCCGAAAGAGGTCCGCGCGATCGTCGCCGCGCTGGTACCGGTGCTCCGTCGTCCGGGCGCTGGTGACGACTCCGGTGAGGAACCGACTCGCGTCGAACGACGGGTTATGCCGGCGGAGCTCCTCGATCTTCGTCGCGCTTCGCGGTTCGCCGCGCTGGGTGAACGCGACCGCTCTGGGGTCGGTCCGGATGTCCCGTCCGATCGGGACCGGCACGTCCAGTCCGAGCTCCGCGACGATCGTCCGCATCACGTCGGCGTGTTGGACGACGCCCGAATGATCGCCGGAGAGGCCGTCCAGCCCCGCGACGACGAGCGGGACGTTCGTGACCGCCGTATGCGTCGACAGCATGTGCGCGAGCAGCCCCTCCTCGCCGAAGAACTCGCCGTGGTCGGCGGTGACGACGATTATCGGGTCGTCGAGCTCGGTCCGGGCCGTCTCGACGATGGACTCGGCGACGGCGTCGACGTACGCCAGCGACGTGTCGTACATCACGTCGATCGCGTTCCACGTCTCCGCGTCGAACGGGAGCCCGTTAGCGATGTGTTCGTGGATCCGATCGGACATGTCGAGCGACGCGGCGAGGGCCCGATCCATCGACGCGTCGAGGTCGTCCTCGAACCGGTCGCGCCAGCCCTTCGGCGGGTAGTACGGGTGGTGGCTGTCGCCGAGGTGCGCGTAGAGGAAGAGCGGGTCGTCGCCGCCGGACGCCCGGCGGACGTGGCGGCTCGCCAGCGCGTCGATCATGTAGCCCGTGCTGTGTTTCCTCGTGTCGGTCGTCCAGCCGGCCGAGTGGCGCCGGAGGTTCAGGAAGTACTTCGCGAGGATACGCGGACCGACCTGTTCGAGGAGCTGGTCTTTGCCGAGGTAGTGGAAGCGCTCGAACCCGCGGTCGAGACCGGTCGCGGCGCTCACCTGTGCGATCGGGGAGACGCCGACCGTCCGGTAGCCCGCGTCGCGAAGCCCCTCCGGGATCGTCGGGATGTCGTCCGAGAGCGCGAGCTCAGTCGACCACGTCCGGTGATTCGAGGGGGCGCGGCCGGTCAGGATCGACGTCGACGACGGCCGGGTCCAGACGGCGTGAGTGGTGCAGTTCTCGAACGCAGCGCTGTCGTCCTCGCTCGCGAGCCGGTCGAGGAACGGCGTCGTGTCGCGCTCGTGGCCGCCGACGGACGTCCGGTCGTACCGGACGCTCTCGAGCGTGAGCCACACGATGTCCCGGTCGGGCATTGGGACACACCAGGTCGCAGGCGCGTTTAATTCATGACTCGCTAACCGGCCCGTTCCCGAGCGAACCGGCCGGGAACGCCGTCGTCGAGACGTCGATTTCGATCGGGTATCGCAGCGATCGAGGGGGCCAGAACGCCAGCAAACCGGAGCGACTACGGACCGGCTTACGACCGGATTAACCGCTCGAGGCGCTCCGCGAGCGCTTCGTCGCACTCCGCGAGCGCGTCGTTTCCGACCCCGACCCCGAGGCGAACGCCGCGGTCCGGCTGGGGGACACCGATCCGATGCCGGCGGCGGTATCGAGTCGATAACGAAGTACCGAGTCGGTTTACCGAGACGGAATGAGCGACGAGCGCACGGTGAGCGTCGTGCTTCCGACGTACGGCCGCCCGGAGTACTTCGAGGAGGCGGTCGACAGCGTCGCGAGTCAGACGTACCCAGCGGTGGAGCTGGTCGTCGTCGACGACTGCTCCCCCGAGCCGGTGGCGCCCCTGCTCGACGGAGTCGACACCGCGGGTATCGACGTCACGCTCGTCCGGCACGCGGAGAACCGCGGGGCCTGTGCCGCCCGGAACACGGGCATCGACGAGGCCGGCGGGGAGTTCGTCGCGTTCATCGACGACGACGACGTCTGGCTGGAGACGAAACTCGAACGCCAGGTCGAGGTCATGGAGTCGTTCGGTCCCGACGTCGGCGCCGTGTACACCGGCCAGCGCTTCGTCACTGACGGCGAGACGACCAACGTGAGGGCGCCGACCACCAGCGGCGACGTCACCGCGGCGATCCTGAAGGGCGCGTCGCTCAACCCGTTCTCCTGTATGCTGGTGGACGCGGCCGTCGTCGAGGCGGCCGGGCCGCTCGACGTGCGGTTCCCCAGCTGGCAGGACCGCGAGTGGTACTTCCGGCTGTCGACGCACTGCGAGTTCGCCGCGGTCCCGGAGCCCCTCGTCGTCAGGCGGATGGGACACGAGCAGATCAGCGGCGACTACGAGACGAAACGCGACGTGTCGTACCCGCTGATGCTGGAGAAACACCGCGGGCTTGCCAGGGAGTACGGCTGTGAGGACGAGTTTCTGGCCTACCTGACTCGGTCGCTCGCCGGCTCCGCCCTGCAGAGCGGCCGCTACGCCGACGCGGTGCGCCACGCGCTCGTCTCGCTCCGGCACCGACCGACGTACGGGCCCGCCTGGACGACGATCGCGGTCGCGGTCGGGGGACCGGTAACTTATCGGCTCGCCCGGAGGGTGAAGCGGTTCGGCGCCGCCCGGTGACGGCGTCTCGGCGGGGAGCGATCCCGGTACGAGGCGCTCACGGAAGCCGGCCACGATCGGCTAGGCTTCGATGTCTCCTACTTTCGACACCACGTGCCGCCGCTCCGTCTCCGTCGCCTGTTCCCGTTCGACGACCGAGCGCCCGACGTCGTAGAGCGAGTGGTCGTCGTCCTGTCGCTCCCACGAGCCGTCGGTCCGAACGGCGACGGTCTCCCCGTCCGTCGTCCGTTGATACCGCCAGTCGCGGCCGCGGACGACGCGCATCCCGTCGTTGTTCCGAGTGGTCACGTACGGGCGTTCGACCGTCGGCCGGTCTCCGGTCGCGAGGCCGGTGAGCAGCTCCGGAATCGATTCGAGCGAGACCGGGTCTTCGACGCGCTCGGTGGGGACGTTTCCGACGACGAGGGGAACGTTGATGACCGACTCGTGGAGGTAGCCGTGGCCGTACCGATCCTCCTCACCGAACAGCTCCCCGTGGTCCGCGTGGACGCAGACGATAGAGTCGTCGCCGACGTCGTCGAGGAGAGTAGCGACGAACTCGTCGGTGTACTCGACCGTCCTGTCGTACGCCGCGAGGAGTCGGTCGCGGAACAGCGGGCTCAGTCGCTCGTCCGCGCCGCCGAAGAGCCAGGCGTTCGCCGCGTAGGTCAGCGGCCAGAAGGAGAGGTACTCCCTCGGCGGAATGTACGGCATGTGGACGTCGACGAGGAACACCCAGAGGAAGTACGGCTCGTCGGCGGACCGTCGCCACCGCTCGATGTCGCCGTAGAACGACTCCCACGACATGAACATCTCCTGTCCCGCCCACCAGTCCGCGAGCCGCGTCGCCGTCTCCCTGAGAGGGCCCGCGTCGTCGCCGTCGCCGTCGCGGAACCGGTTCGACGTCGTCTCCTCCATGAAGTCCTCGAAGCGGTCGAACCCCTTGTCGAAGCCGAACGACCGGGACGTCCACGGGTTCGCGGTGAACGCGGCCGTCTCGTACCCCTTCCGTTTGAACCGTTCGGCGAGGGTGTCGCGGGCGCGGACCTGACCGCGGATCGAGTCCCGACGGTCGGCCTCCGGACGCGAGAAGGGATAGCCGCCGGTGATAAAGGAAGTCGAGGAGCCGCGAGTCGAGCCGGCAGGGGCGATCGCGTTGTCGAACTGGAGCCCCCCCTCCGCGAGTTCGTCGATGGTCGGCATGAGGGTACTGTCGTACCCGAGGTGACCGCAACGGTCGGCGCGGAGACTGTCGACCGTGACGAGCACGACGTTCCGTGGATCAGCCATTACCGGGGGATTCCGCGGTGCGAGTATTGTTATAGGCGACTTACTGCGACGGCCCGTTCGATCGCCGAGACGGCGAGGTCACAGCCCGAAAACGGCGGGAGTACGACCTCCGGGACGGCGAGTTCGAGAAGTCGCACGCGTGCATCGGCAGCGACGACACCCGCGGCCTGACCCGGCCGATACCTCGGTTAGCAGGGAGTTACTGAAGTCCGTCTTCCCGGTAGCAACGGTGAGGGAGATTCAGAATGAGCACCGAGGCCGACAGCCGGACCGTGACGATAGAGGGTCACCTCTACGAGCGCGTCGAACGGCGTATCGCGAATACGAACTTCGAGTCGGTGGACGAGTACGTGACGTTCGTCCTCGAGGAGGTCTTGGCCAGCGACGAGGCCGACGCGGCGTACGAGGACGTCGACGACGACGACGTCCAGGCGCGGCTGCGCTCGCTGGGCTACTTGGACGCGTAGGACTCCTCGGGAGGAGCGTCTGCGGTTTCCCGCGACGACGGCGCGAGCGAGTCGTACAGCTCCACCAGATCGGCGGTCACCGTCTCCCACGAGTGCGCCGCTTCGACGCGGCGTCGGCTCGCTCTGGCCATCGCCCGGATCCGGTCCGGGTCCGCGAGGAGCGTCCGGAGAGCGTCCGCGAGCTCGTCCGCGTCGCCGGGCTCGACGAGCACACCGTTGTCTTCGTCGACGACGCTCGGAATCCCGCCCACGCCGGTCGAGACGATGGCGTTGCCGCCGGCCATCGCCTCAAGGATCGCGATCGGCACTCCCTCGGCGTACGTGGGAAGGACGTACACCATCGACTCGTCGAGTATCTTGCGTTTCCGCTCTTCGGAGACGTACCCGACATACTCTACCCCCGAGCGGGAGTCCGCGAGGTCCTCGACGAGGTGCGACAGCGGACCCTGGCTCGCGATTGTGATATCGATCGGCACCTCTTCGGCGAGCTGATCGATGGCTTCGACGAGCTCTCTGGTCCCCTTGCGCTCGATGTGTCTCGACACGTACGACATCCGTACCGGCGAGGTCGAGAACGACGGGTCGTACTCGGAGACGTCGACCGCGTTGTGGAGGACGACCACCTTCCGAGGGTCTACGTGGCTCTCGAGCACCTCGGCCCAGCTGTCCGAGAGCGCCACCACGACGTCGCTCGCGTCGAACACGACGGACTGTAACGACCGAACGGGCAGCGAGTCAACCTCCAAGAATTCATCGAACGACGACCCGTGAACGTGGAGGACGACCGGGCAGCGCCACACGAGCGCCACGAAGAGCACGTACCACGACGACTGGTAAAACGAATTCCACTGGGCCGAGTGGATGTGAACGACGTCCGGAGGGCGGCGGAACGGGAACAGAAGCATCTGTTTGAGGGCGATGAGAACCGCGAGAGCGAATCGTGCGAGTCCGGTCCCCGGCGGGACAGCGACGCTGTACACGCGCGTTCGAATGCGTTCCGGCAGATACCGGCACTGTCCAGTGATATATCGGTTCACCCCGCCTGCGCCCGAACGGGACGGCCCGATGATGAGCACCTCGACCTCGTCGTCGGCCGGTGTGTTCACGTCACCACCTCCCCTTGCGGGGCGCCCGCCGGCCGGTCAAGCGGCGGTTCAGGGCCCGCGACGCGCGGTTCCCCAATGACCGGTCCATCGCCGTACTTGACGTGGTAGACGTCGACCCGGCCGTTCGTCATGACGCGACTCACGCCGACCGTCTCGCCGACTCCCGTGAAGTCCGACTCGTCGTACCGAAGCTCCCCGTACGCGATCACCTCTTGTTCCTCGTCTTGGTCGACCTGGAGGTAGTAGTAGAACTCCTGCGTCGGGAAATCGTCGCCTCGGAATCGTCGAAGATCCGAAGGGAGCGCCTCGGGCGGAACGCCCCAGGCGAGCCTCGGGTCGAGATACAGCCCCATCGCCTTCGAATACTGACGCGGGGCGCTCCGAGTCGACGCCAGCGCCGCGCCCTCCGCCCGGTACTCCATCGCGGTCTCGTGACCCGTGTACATCTGTTCGGAGACGTGCTGTGTGGGCTGGCTCAGGTACGGCGACGGGAACACGACGAGTATCGACAGCACCAACGCGATCGCGAGCCCGGCGACGGCGACCATTCTCACCAGCCTCGAAGGAGAGGGGCGCAGCTCGTCGACGCGGTCGCCGACCATCGTCAGACCGATCACGGCGAGAATCGTGACGAGGACCATCCCGAACCCGATGTGCCGGAAGAAGTAGCCGGACATCTCGCCCACGAAGTGCGCCACCGAGTAGACGCCGAGCGCGATGCCCGCGAACGAGAACGTCGTCGTTACCGTTCGACTTCCCCCGTCGAGCGCTTCGGAGAACAGGTTCGTCACCACGACCGCCCCCGCGACGAGAACGTAGAACGCCGGTACGATGAACAGCTTGACGAACAGCTCGCCGACGCTGAGCCCGACCGACTGCGCGGAGTCGACCCGCTCGGTCACGATCTGTCCGCCCTGCTCGGTGCCGAGTATCCACCCGTTCAGCGAGGCGAGGAGGTTCGCGGACATGTTGAATACCGCGTCGTGCTGGAAGTTCCACAGCACGAAAACGGCCGCCAGAAACAGTAACTGCCCGTAAGCCGGCGGTGATCTTGCCAGCACGGTGTCCGAGAGGTACCGGCCGCTGAGCCGCTGTATCGCCACTACCGCACCCAGAACGATGATGACGTTCAGCGCGGTCTGCGGGTGGTAGAAGACGACCGCGACCGCGGCCACGGCGAATCCGAGGTCTGTCGACGAGAGACGGCCGGGGATCGTCTCGTCCGTACCGCGGTCCGTGATGTGTTTGATCACGACGTAGAGGAGGATAGGCGTCAGGAACGTCGTCATCGAGAACGTGTGGAAGTGCGGATGGAAGCTGATGTGGTTCAGCGGTAGGAGCATGAGCGCCGAGACGGCCGCGATGGCGACCGCCCGTCTGCGCGGCAGTATCGTCCGCACGCAGAGAACGATGAAGACGGCGTAGAGGACCAACGCGGTGAAGGCGACGAACAACATCGACTGCTCCAGCGGAACTCCCGAGAAGGCGCTCAGGAACCCACTGAAGCTGTACGCTCCCGGATACACCTCCGCAAAGAAGCTCATATCACCGGTGAAGAGCTGCCGAGCCAGTCCCAAGTGCCGGAGCCCGTCGCCGAGGCCGTAAAAGAAGTATCCTCGGATGAGCGGCAGCGCGGGGACCGACAGCAATGAGAGACCGGTCAAGGCGAGTCCGCCAGCCCACTGTATCCACGACGTACCAAGTATTAGCCCGGCGACGCCCGCCGACAGCGCCACACCGATCCCGGCCCAGAAGAGGAGCGGCGTGCTGGCGTATATCGACACCTCGTAGCCGGCCGCGGGGTTCGCCTCCGCGACGGAGACGGCCGCGAAGAGCGAGATAGACCCGACCAACAGCGCTATCGACACGGCGCTTCGGTCCTCGTCGGTCGCCGAGAGCCCGCGAGACATCAGGGCGCCTCCGCGACCGTTCCCGCCCGAGTTACGTCGATCGCTCGGCGGTCACCGGAGAGCGGTTCGGGACCGGGACGGTCCGCACTCGCCGCCGAAAGCGACGGAGTCGCTGGTTCGCCCACCACCCCCTCCTCGACGTCCGACCCCTCCGACCCGACCCAGAGGGTGAGGTTCCGATACGAGTTTTCGAGGGTCGGCTCCGCGGGGGCCTCGCCTTTATAGATGAGATACGCGATTCTGATCCGCTCTCCCGACATGTCGGAGGCGACACGATGGTCTCGCTCCCACGCCGAGCCGGCGTCGACGGTCTGCTCGAACCGGTCTCGGACGGAGGCCTCGGTGACGGTGCCGTCGGCGCTCACGCGCTGGAGCTGGACGACGACCTCGTAGTCTACCGCCTGCGACTCGCGGTTCTCGACGCGCAAGACGAGGTCCGCGGTCTCACCGGCCCGGAGCTGGTCCGGGTATCCGTCGGCGACGAGCTCGCCCTCCTCGTTTTCGGTCAGCAGCACGGCAGTGGTGTACTCGGGGCTCTGGGCCGGGGACGCCATCGCGGCCGTCAGGTTCGCAGCGGCGAGGACGAGCATCACGACCACCGCGACGTTCAGCGCCCGCTTCCCCGACGTGGGGGCGGAGACCCCGTCGGTGACGGTTCCAGCCAGAGAGACGAACGGCGACGGGGCGTCGAGGTCGGTCGAAGATATCCGGTATCTGATGGCCGCGAGAGCCGTAAACAGCGTCGTCGCGGCCGACACGAGAACGATCACGGTTTGCGGTTCGTATCCGGCCCCCGCCACGCCGACGGCGTAGCCGTACACCGGCATCAGACAGACGCCGAATCCGAACGCCAGCGCGAGCCGCTCGAACGGATCGAGCGCCGACATCGTCGACTCGGAGTAGCCGCGGTTCAGCGGCGTCTGAGCCTCGTTCCCTTCGGTTCGGCTCTCCGGGAAGACCGCGAGCGTGAGCGCGTATCCGGGGAGGAACAGCAACGCGACGCCGGCCGTCACCAGCCGGAGCGCGGACCCCTCGGGCAGTCCGATCACGAGGAGGCAGCTCAGGAGAACGGCCGGCACCGGCCATAAAAATCCGAGGTTGAGCGCGGATCGAGAGGCTTGACGAGCCGTCATTAATTGTCCACACCTCCGCGTCAGCGTGGCATAGTTATACCTCGTCTAATGGCCCGTTGACGGCGTGTACTCTCGATTATCGGTTTTCCCGTGCGAGCTCCGAGATCGGGAGCGTCACGCTTGTCGCCGCATAACTATGCCGTCCGAACCGGATCCTCTCCGGTAGAAACGTCCGATGAACGTGTTACAGGTCGACGTCGAACCGTGGTACTGCGACCTCCCGAGAGAGCGGTGGGACGCGCGTACCGACCGGGTGGTCGAGAACGTCGACAGGATCCTGGCGATGCTCGCGCGGACGGACAACGAGGCGACGTTCTTCGTGCTCGAGGACGTCGCGAGGAACCACCCAGACCTGATCGGACGCATCCGCGACGCCGGCCACGAGATCGGCTCGCATGGGGTCTCGCATCGGCTTCTCTCCGAGCTGTCCCCGGCGGAACTCGACTCCGAGATCGAGCGCTCCGTGGACGCGCTCCGCGACGCCGGCGTCGACGGTGTCGAGGGGTTCCGAGCGCCGAAATTCTCCCTCAACGAGTCCACGGCGTGGGCGATCGACGTCCTCGAAGACCGGGGATTCCGGTACGACTCGAGTATCTTCCCCGTGAAGACCCCGCTGTACGGCGTGCCTGACGCGCCGAGAGAGCCGTACAAGATCGGCGCCGACGACCTGACGCGCCACCGCGGAGACGGGCTGTGGGAGGTGCCGCTCAGCGCGTATCGGGTCCCCGGTCTCGACGTCAACGTGCCCGTCGCCGGCGGGTTCTACCTCCGAGCGCTCCCGTATCGCTTCCTCAGGCACGCGCTCGAACGCCGGGTCGCGGCCGGACACCCGGCGGTCTGTTACATCCACCCGTGGGAGCTCGATCCGACGATCCCGCGCGTCGACGAGTACGCCTGGTTTTACTACCACCGCCTCGGCGGAGCGGCGCGGAAGTTCCAGCGGCTGCTGAACGACTTCGAGTTCACGACGACCGAGCGGTACCTCGACTCGATAGAGGGCCGCTCCGAGCGCGCGGCCGCGGACCTCGAAGCGTAGCGACGAACGCGGAGAGGTCAGCTTCGCCCGGGTTCAACGGAAGGGGGAACTCGGGAGGGGGCCGTCGCGGCGACCGGCCTCACATGTAGCCGAGGTCGCGGAGCCGCTCCATGAGGTCCTCTTTGTCCTGGGCGCGGCCGGCGCGCTCCGTCGTCCCTTCGAGGTCCTGGAGCCACGCGGGTTCCTCGGTCGTCTTGTCCGTGCTGACTTCGCTGCCGAGCGAGCGGAACCCCGCGAAGTACTTCGGCGAGATGGGGACGTCTTCCTGGCTCACGCCCTCGGGGAGGTCCTCGGCCGAGTCGGGGACGTACCCCTCGTCGGGGAAGGCGTCGACCGTGTCGGGGACGACGTAGTTCCAGAACGCCTCCCACACGTCGGCTTCGGCGAACTGGAGGATGGGCTGGATGCGGTCGTGCGGCGGGAACAGATCCGGGTCGTGCCGCGGCGAGAAGAACGTCTCGTCCGCGCGCGCCTCCTGTTCGTCCCACCGCACGCCCGAGATCACCCCGTCGATGTCATACTTCTCGAGGGCGTCGTTGAGCGCGACCGTCTTCAGCAGGTGGTTGCCCACGTACGTGTCCAAGAGGAACGGGAACGTGTCCTCCTCGTATTCGAGGATGTTCCGCACGTGGTGTTGGTTGTGCTCGGAGAGCGCGTCGACGGAGATGTCGTCGCCCGGTTCGAGCCCGTGTTCCTCGACGTACGCGCCCACGTCCTCGTTGCGGGCGTACACGACGTCGATCTCCCACTCGGCAGCCCAGTGCTCCACGAACTCCATGATCGACTCGAAATGCTGGAAGTGGTCGATGAACACCGCGGTGGGCTTCTCGTACCCGTACTGCTCGGCCACCTGATTGATGAAGTACAGCGTCAGCGTCGAGTCCTTCCCCCCAGTCCACATCACCGCCGGGTTCTCGTACTCTTCGAGCCCCGTCTTGGTGACCTCGATCGCCTTCTCGAGCTTGTGCTGTAACGACGGGTAGTCCGCCGGATCCTCGCCCTCGCCGTCGGTGTAATCGACCGCCACGGAGTCCGGAAAGCTTGCGTCCATGTACGGCGGCATCTCTCGACCGACCGGGCAAAGTTAATCCCACGATATTCGCCCTGGAGACCGTCACCGCGCTCGACGCGCGCCGCGACGATCATCCCGTCGGGGCGTCAGTGTTCGTCGTTTCAGCGGTCCGATATCGGTACATAAATGTATCGCCGTGAATAAGACGAGGCCACGGAGAAATCAACAGTGACAGGTGCGTCTCTCACCTCAATTCGCGGAGTGTCGCCCGGAGAGGATCCGCTCGTAGGATGTCGGATCGCTCGATGACAAGACAGTACGACTGGTCGGAGTTGCCGCCGAGCGTCGCGGTCGTGGAAACGGTCGCCGACGTCGACGACGCCGCGGTCGAATCCCTACCCCCGTTGGGCTACGCCGTGGACGTCGACGCGCTCGACGAGCTGCTTCGCGGAACCGCGACGGCGGACCCGGAGGGAGTCGTCATCTCCCTCCGGTACCACGGGTACGACGTGTCGATCTCGTCGTCCGGATGGCTCGAAGTCGAACTGTAGCCGAGTATTCACACGGCCCCGAACCCGCCCGGCGCCGATCGACTGCGCCCGAACGCGGAGCCGCGGTGACCGGCGCCGGCCTCCCTAGCCGTAATGTCAGCTTTAAATGATCCCCGAATGACTATTATGCTGGAGTATCATTGGGGTACAATGATGATCACGGGGGTCGAGAGAGGACGGCTCGGGGAGCGGGCCGCCACCGGAGACGACGGTCGGTTGACGACGACCGACGTGTTCGACGTTCTCAAGAACGAACGGCGACGGGCGGTCATCCGGTACCTCCACGAGCACGGCGGCTCCGCGGAGCTCTCCGACCTCGCCGAACACGTCGCCGCGCGCGAGAACGAAACCTCCGTTCGACGGCTCACCTCGCAGGAGCGGAAGCGCGTTCGCATCGCCCTCTATCAGTGTCACCTCCCGCGGATGGACGCGATCGGGGTGATCGAGTTCGACAGGAACCGCGGGACCGTCTCCCTTCGAGACGCCGCGTCGCAGGTGCGGGTGTACCTGGAGTTGGACCCCGAAACCGGCCGGAGAGACGCCGCCTCGGAGCGGACCACGTTCGTGATCGCCGTCGGCATCGCGGCGCTCGTCACGGCGGGGACGCTCGGCCTCGGAGCGCTCTCCGCGATCCCGCCTGCCGGATGGACGGCGGTGAGCGTCCTCACTCTCGTCGGGATCGCCGGGCGACAGTGGCGGGGCTAAACGAGCACGCCGGATCGGCGACCGCCTCGACCGAGGCGACGGACGCGTGGTGGGTGAGCGGCGGCGCCACTCGGGTGCGCGCGCAGCGGTGAAACCGGGTTTGAATCTTCATAACAAAGCGACGAACCGCCGAACCCCCGGCCATGCCCGATCCCCTTTTCGAGCTCACGAGCTTCCAACGGGATCTCCTCTACGTGATCGCGGGCGCCGAGAGGCCGTCGGGACAGGAGATCAAAACGGAGCTACAGGCGTCGATGGAGAAAATCACTCACGGCCGGCTGTATCCGAACCTCGATACGTTGGTCGAGCGGGAGTACGTCGACAAGGGCGAGAGCGACCGCCGAACCAACTTCTACGAGCTGACGGAGAAGGGACTGAGGGGGCTCCGCGATCGGCGCGAGTGGGAGGACAGGTACGTCGACCTGTCGACGAACGGCTGACGCCGTCGACGCCGCCGTGGGCCGATCGACCGTCCCGCCGGCGGAGCAGGCTCTCGTTCGCGGCGCGGCGCAGCGGTCGAACGGGGGCCAAAGCGATCAGCCGTCGGCGTCGATGTCGCCGAGCACGCCTCCGAGGAGCTTCCGCTCGGCCGTCCGGAGGTGCCGATTGAACGTCGGTTGGGTGATGTCCATCGCCGTCGCGATCTCCTCGCCGGTGCTCGCTCGCGGCCACTCGAAGTAGCCGCCGAGATACGCCGTCTCGACCGCTTCCCGCTGTCTGTCGGTGAGTTCGTCCGAGAAGCCGGGGCGAGTACCGGAACCGCCGCCTCCCGATCGGTCCCGACGAGAGCGGAGGTCGACGCGGTCGTACCGCTCCTCGAGGTGTTCGACGATCCGCCGCACGTCCACGGGTCGCGGGAAGGTGATCGTCAGGTCCGCGCCGTCGGCGTCGGCGACCATCCGCTCGATGCTTCCCCCGTGTGCGCTCACCCTGTCGGCCACGGTCTCGTCGGTCACCGACGCCTCGAATCGCCCGGTCCGTCCGCCGCCCGTCTCGCGGAGCGACTCCAGGGCGGCCACCGACTCCGTCAAGCCGGACCCGTCCCCGTCGGTGGTGAAGTACACCAGCGACCGACCGGCTCCCTGCGGGACGGTCCCCTCGACGTGGAGCGGGGCCCCGAAGGCGGACGCGGTCCGCGACAGGAGCGCGTCGGGGTCGTCGAGACGCAGCTCCAGCTCCACGAGGGAGCCGGTCCGGAGCGACCGCCTGGTTTCCAGGTTGCTGATCGCGTTCGCGACGTTGTCCCCGAGCTCGACGAGCAGGTCGCCGAACTCGCCGTCGAACACCGACCGCTGGTCGGCGTACACCGACAGGACGCCGTAACACAGGTCGCCGTACGAGAGCGGGACGCTGACGACCGATCGGTACCCGCGCGCGAGGGCGCGCTCCCGCCACCGCTCCTCCCGCAGCCCGTCCGACACGTCGGAAACGCGGACGGGATCGCGCGCCTCGACGGCGCGGACGCCGGGGAGTCGGGCGGTATCGGCCGTGCTGGCGGCCCCCTCGCCCGCCGGAGACGGGGCGCCCTCCCGCCGAAGGGAGTCGAGGAACCCGTCCGACTCCCCCGCCTGCGCGATCGGGGTCGGATCGCCGCCGGTTCGGTACGTCTCCCCGACCCAGACGAACTCGACGGAGTCGGCCTCGACGAGCGTATCGCAGACGGCCGCCGCGATCTCGTCGAGCGTGTCCGCGTCGACGAGCTCGCCGTTGATCCGTCTGAGGAGGTCGTTGAGCCCGTGGAGGCGCTCCAGTCGCTCTCGATTCCGGGAGAGTTCGGTCTCGCGTTCGACGCTGTCGAGAGCCGCGACGGCGTTCGCGGCCAGCAGCCCGACCGGCTCCTCGAGGTTCCCCGCCGGCTCCGCCGAGTCGAACTCGACGCGGAACAGACCGTGGCCGTCGAGCGTCGCGTACAGAGTGCGACCGGACGAGTCGTCCGGATCGTCCGAGTCGTCCGAGTCGCCCGACCGCTCGACCACGCGCCCAGTCGGCGGGACCGCGTCCGCGTCGTCCGGCGGCTCCGTCCCCGCGGAACCGGGGACTCGCCGGAGCGGCGGGGAACCGTCTCCGTCCGTTTCGATCGAGCGCGCCGGGTCGACCGTCGTCTCGGCGGCGTCGGAGCCGGCGGTGAACACCTCCCAGAGCAGGCTTCCCGGTCCGCGTTCGTCGTGGTCGCCGTCGGACGCGGCCGCCGGAACCAGCCTCGCTTCGGTCCGGTCGAACGAGTACGCCACGACGGTGGCCTCGGGCCAGACCGAGGCGGTCACGTCGACGACGGTTTCGAAGACCGACGCCGCGTCGTCGGCGCGGAGGAGCCGCCGAGCGGAGCGGCTCAGCTCGCGGAGGGCGCTCTCGTTGCGGCGTCTGTCGGTCACGTCCCTGACGACGCCGACGCGCCCGTGACGGCCGTCGTCGAACTCGACCGAGGAGAACTGCGTCTCGATCGGCAGCGACTCCCCGGACGCCGTCCTGATCGACGACTCGATCATGCCGATGTCGGAGCCGTCGCCGCGGAGCATGGCGAGGATCTCCTCGGCTTTCTCGAGCGTCTCGCTCCCCGCGAGCATCGACGCGTGCGACCCGACGAGCTCCGCGCGGTCGTAGCCGGTCATCTCCGTGACCGCCTCGTTGACCGACGTGATGACGAACGCCTCGTTCAGCGTGTACACGCCGTCCTCCAGCGTCTCGAGGACGCGGTTCGACCGGCGGAGGTCGCGTCGCATCTCGGAGTTCCGGGTGACGTCGCGGACGAGCACGCCGACGCCGCCGCGGCTCGGGACCGCTCGGAAGCGGAGCGTCGTCCCGTCGTCGAGCGCGACCTCCGCCTCGGCGGTCCGGCCGCTCCGGTCGGCCGACTCGACGGCGTCCCGCAGCTCCGGACCGAAGCTCGGGTCCGCCTCACGCAGGTCGATACCGACCGGCGAACCGTCGACGCCGAGCAGGTCGTCGACCGTCGCGTTCGTGTCGGCAACCGCGTGGGAACCGTTCACGTACAGAAAGCCGACCCCCGCCGAGGCGAGGAACTGCCCGACTGCCGCCCGGTGGTCGGCGTCCGTCAGATCCGTCGTCTCGCTGTTACGAATCGGTCTTCACCTCGGCGCGGTCTGAACACAGCGACACGAGCCTCCAGACACATATAAATCTCCCGTCACTTTCACGGAACACTATATTTCCCAGTGACACAAGTTCGAGATACATCCTGAGACAAAAAATGAAGTAAAATAGGTGTGAATAAAGAGTCCGAGTCGTGAGTATGTTCTCAGATATTCATACAAAATATTGTGATTTTCACGAGTACACGGTTATTATCATGATATAGAAAAGGAACAAAAGCCTTAACTTGGTTATGATAATGTTTACGTGTATGGCAAATAAGGCTCGCAGCACGATGGCGAACGACGGATGGGGGAGACAGGAACCGGGAGAGTACACGCGACGTGTAAACGAGGTTACGCTACCCCCAACGGCACGGGAATTCGCGGATCGCTACGCTCGCGTCGTCGGAGACCGGGATCGGTTCCTCTGGAAATGGATACACAACCTCTTTGATAAGTTTACCTTAACGTCGGTCCCGAGCCGGGAACGCTCCGCCGTCTACGAACACAAGACGCTGTTGACGATGTTCGTGACGGTGCTCGACGACTTGGCGGAAAGCGAGGGCGATCAGGGGACGTTCACCGCCGGCCGCCGCGTCCCGTTCGGCGCCGACGCGACCAGGAACGTGGACGCGACGGCCGACGGGATCGACTACGACGTCCTCGAATACCTCGCGGATCTGTGGAACGAGATCGACGCGGCGGTCAGGGACGCGCCGCGACACGGGGAGTTCGTCGACGTCTTCGAGTACGACCTCCGACAGACGTTCAACGCGATGGAGTACTCCGGGCTCGTGAACGACAACCCGACGATGGCGAACCGCGCCGAGACCGAGCGCCACGACGCGTACAACATGACGATGTTCCCGTACGCCTGCATCGATCTCATGCACTCGCCCTCGTTCGACCGGGCCGAACTCGGAGCGCTTCGAAGCATCCTCTGTGACCTCCAACAGATGGCGCGGATCGGGAACTGGGTCACCACCTGGGAGCGCGAGCTCGGCGAGGGGGACATCAGCTCCGGCGTCGTCGTCTGCGCGCTCCGGCGCGGCGTGGTCGACTACGAGGAGATCGTCGAGGCCGACGAGTGCGACGTCGAACGACTGGTCGACCGGATTCGGTCTAACGGTATCGAATCGGAGTTCACCCGCGAGTGGGACCTCCGCGACCGGACGGTCCGCAAGCGGACCGCCGAGGTGGAGAGCGTCGACGCGGAGAAGATCGTCGACGGCATCGAGGCGGTGATGAACCATCACCTCGCCAGCGAGGGGTACAAGTAACCGCGACGGTCGGCTCGGCCGGGAGACCCGTTCAATTCTCTGCGACCCGTTCAGTTCTCCGCGACCCGTTCAGTTCTCCGCGACCCGTTCGGCGTCCGCGTCCGCCGCGGCGTCGGCGTCCGTCGACTCCGAGAGCCGTTCGGCGGCCCGGTCGCGGTCCTCGGGGTAGCCCACGTCGATGCGCCACCCGTCGAGTCGGATCGCGTCGATGGTGCGGCCCGACTGGATGAGGAGGTCGATCGCGTCGGGGAGCTCGTACTCGCCGCGGTCGGAGGGCTGGACGAGGTGACAGGCGTGGAAGATCGCGTCGGTGAACGTGTAGAAGCCGGTCATGACGAGGTTGCTTGGCGGGTCGTCGGGCTTCTCGACCACCTCGACGACCTCGCCGTACTCGTTGGTGTCCAAAACGCCGTAGCGGGACGCCTCCTCGTACGGGACCTCCTCGACGAGGAAGGCGGCGTCCGCGCGCTCCTCCCGCTGTCTGTTGACCACGTCGGCGAGGTTGCCCCGGAAGACGTTGTCGCCGAGCATCAGCATGAAGTCGTCGTCGACGTGGGGCTCCGCCTGGAGGATGGCGTGCGCGAGGCCCAGCTGCTCGCGCTGGTGAGCGTACGTGATCGGGACGCCCTCGTACGCGTCGCCGTAGCGGTCGATGATCTGCTCTTTCTTGTAGCCGACGACGACGACGAACTCGGTCGCGCCGCAGGCGATGAGGTTGTCGAAGACGTCCTCGACGAGCGGCGTCCCGTCGACCTCCACGAGCACCTTCGGCTTGTCCTCCGTGAGCGGGCGGAGACGCGTCCCCTTGCCGGCGGCGAGCACGACTGCTTGCATACCTCCCCCGTCTGATCGTTCGGCCAAGAGTATACGCCGGATAACCGGCGAACGGCCTGCGCGGGTCCCGAGCGATCCGGCGGATCCTCGCCCGGCGCGACCGCGACGGCCGGAGTCGGGAAAGGGGCCGGCGGAATCCGGCCGGAGTGGGGGGGGAGGCCGGCCGCATCCGGCCGGAGACGTGGAGCGCCGAACCTTCGACGCGGTAATCCGCCGTTGGCGTCGGTGAAAGGGCGAGTATGAGACGAATAACGATGAGGGATATCAGCGTAGTTATCAGTATGAGCGGAGGAGCGAACGACGACCGGCGAACCGACGGAGGGGTGGCGCGACCGGGCGCGGATGTTCCCGACCGGCGCCCGATGCTCGAGGGGACCGTCGTGAGGTACGAGGACAAGCCGGACGAGTGCACCCTCCACCCGTCGGAGCCGACGGAGCGGGAGTGCACGACCGCGTGGATCACCGCCAAAGAGGGGAGTTACGTCTCCGCGGTCGCGTGGCGGTGAGCGGTCGGGGCCGCTGAGTCGGTCCGACCGTCCGAGGGCGCTCAGCGTTCGGAACCGGAACGCCAGTCGTCCGGGAGCCGCGCGCGGTCGTCGTCGAGCAGGTCGACGAACGGCTCGATCCCGCCGAACGCCGGCCCCTCGGCGACGGTTTCGGCCTCGCGGTCCCACCGGATGACGCCGTGCTCCTGAAGCTTCGGCAGGTGGTTGTGGTTCAGCGTCACCGCCACGGGCTCGGCGGTCGAACAGGGGACCGCCTCCTCGACGGGGATCGGTCCCCCGTCGGCCGGGCGGTCGTAAATCGACAGCAGCGCCGCCCGTCGGTGCGCGTTCGAGAGGAGCGTCAGGCAGACGTCGGCCGACAGCCCCTCGCCGGCGTCTCGCGCGTCGGTCACCGGCGTTCACCCCCTCCGCGGGCTCGGCCCGCCGAGAGGGGCGCTCCGACGGCACGGACGCCCGTTATTCTCCGCGAAATGCGAGTGTTCATGTTCGACGGGACGGGATCTGCGCTCATTAGTAACCGCCGCGTATCGCGTCGGAACGGGACCGGCGAGCGGCGGTTGTGACTGCTTAACAATATCGCTACTCCCCCTACCTGAGAGATCATGAGCGCGAGGTTCCCCGCGATCGAACGGAGAGACGGGCCGGCGACTGCACCGCCGGAACGGGATCGTTCGAGGAGGTGGCCGTCGTGACGGAGTTCACCGAGATCAGGAACGGGCGGGTCGTCACGCCGTCGGGCGTCGTCGAGAACGGTCGCGTCGTCGTGGCCGGCGAGCGCATCGTCCGGATCGATCGGGCCGACGGCGTCGCGGCGGGCGGAGGCACCGTCATCGACGCCGACGGCCGCGTCGTCATGCCGGGGCTGATCGACCTCCACGGGGACGACATCGAGGGGCAGTTCGCGCCGCGGTCCGGCGCCGAGACCGACCCGACGACCGCGCTCGCCACGACCGATCGGATGAACGTCCTCCACGGCGTGACGACGAAGTTCCACGCCCTCGCGTTCGAGGAGGCGCCCGACGACGGTCGGTGCCTCGAGAACGCGGCCCGCCTCGCCCGGGCCGTCGAGCGCGGGGCGGACACGCTCGGAGACAACCGCGTGCACGCGCGCTGCGAGCTCGCGGACGCGAGCGCCGCCGCGGTCGAGGAGCTGACGGCGGAGGTCGACGTCGACCTCGTGTCGGTGATGCACCACACCCCGGGCGACGGCCAGTACGACGCCGAGTCGTTCGAGCGGCACTACGTCGAGGACCGGAACTGGCCGGTCGACGCCGCCGAGGCCGCCGCGGAAGAGCGGGGCGGGATGGACGACGCGAGCCGGAATCGGCGGATCGACCGGGTCGCCGAGCTCGCTCGGCGCGTCGACGCCCCGCTCGCGTCCCACGACGACGAGTGCCGAGCGGACGTCGAGACGATGGCGGACCACGGGGCGGCGATCAGCGAGTACCCGATCACGCTCGACGCGGCCCGGCGCGCGAAGGCCCTCGGCCTCGCGACCGTGATGGGCGCGCCGAACCTCGTGCGCGGCGGGAGCCTCTGGGACAACCTGAGCGCCGCCGAGGCGATCGAGGCGGGCGTTCTCGACGTCCTCTGTTCGGACTATCACCCGGCGTCGCTGCTCGCGGCGCCGTTCGTCGACACCGGGGAGCCGCTGTCCACTCGCGTCAATCGGGTCACGCGGAACCCGGCCGACGTCGCCGGCCTCCCGGACAGGGGACGGATCGAGGTGGGCGCCCGCGCGGACCTCGTCGTCGTCGACCCGTCGCCGACCCCGACCGTCGAGCGGGCGCTCGTCGCGGGGGCGGAGGCGATTCGAACCGGCGACGCGACGGCCACCAGATCCGCTCCCCGGCCGGTCGGGCGCTGACCGCCTCGGCCGGGGGCAGACGCCGACCGGACCCCGCTGGGAGAGAGCGCGTGCCGGTCGGCGGGCGAACGTGTCGAGTTAACGAGGGACAAATCCGCGTTCGGGTTCGACCGGTCCCGCTATCCGGCGTATAGTAAAATAATCTCCTTTCCCTCCGAGAGGTATGACAGAGCCCGAGACCGCGACGGACGTCAACCGTCGCTGTGGTCGATGCGGGTCGGCCGTGAGTCGGAGATTCGTTCGCGTGTTCGGGATGGGAGACACGGTTCACGGCTGCCTCGACTGTCTCCCGCGGAACCGGCTCTCGAACGGCGAAGCGGCGCGGCGAGACGACGCGGACCGAGAGCGATCCCTCCGAGCTCCGTAACGGCCCAACCGAGCGCCGTCGGCGTCCCGGACGCCCCCGGACGACCTCGCCGGGTCACCGGTCGCGGCGGACGATCTCGCCGGGCTCCGTCCGCGCGCCAGCGGAGAGCGTCACCCCGGCGTTGATCCCCGACTGAATGCCGGTCTTCACGCCGGGGCCGAGCACCGCGCCGAACTTCCTGCGCCCGGTCGAGACGCGCTCTCCCTTCACGGTCGCGGCGACCGGCTCCCCGTCGTGCCGCAGGTTCGCGACGTTCGTCCCGGCGCCGAGGTTCACCGACGGGCCGAGGAGGCTGTCCCCGACGTACGAGAGGTGTCCGACCGTCGCGTCCGCCATCAGGACGCTGTTTTTGATCTCCACCGCGTGGCCGACGCGCGCTCCCTCACCGATCAGCGTCGCGCCGCGGACGTACGCGTTCGGCCCGACGGAGCAGCCGGACCGGAGCAGGGCCGGCCCCTCGACGACGACGCCGGGACCGACCGTCGCGCCCTCCTCGACGACCACGTCGCCGCGTATCGTCGCGTTCGAATGGACGTCACCGCGTATCGTCGGGTCCGGGCGGACGTGACCCCCGTCGTCGCCGCCGCGCGTCCCCGAGTCGCTCCCGGGAAGCCGCCGCTCGTTGGCCTCCAGCAGCTCCCATGGCCGGCCGACGTCCATCCACTCCTCTAAGACCGCGTAGCCGAGCTCCTCGCGGGCCATCACTCGGGCCAGCACGTCGGTGAGCTCCCGCTCCCCCCGCTCGCTCTCCGACACGTCGAGCAGGTCGACCGTCTCGGCGGAGAAGGAGTACGCGCCGGCGTTGACGAGGTCCGTCGCCGGATCGGACGGCTTCTCGCGGACCTCGGTCACCGCGTCGCCGTCGACGGTCAACACGCCGTACTGGGAGGGGTCGTCGACGCGGAACGCGCCGATCCGCGGCGGCGACTCGAACAGGCGGGCGAGGTCCGCGCCGCGGTACAGCGAGTCCCCGTTCAGCACGGCGAACGCGCCGTCGACGTGGTCGGCCGCCGCCGCCAGCGCGTCCGCGGTCCCGCGCTGTGACTCCTGTACCGCGTACCGAATCGGAACCCCACGATGGGCGTCACCGAGGTGCTCCCGGAGCCGGTCGGCCCCGTAGCCGACGGTCACCACGAGCTCGTCGGCGCCGGCCTCGACGGCCGCGTCGGCGACGTGTTCGACGAGCGGGGCGTCGGCCACCGGTAGCATCGGCTTCGGCGTCGTCTCCGTCAACGGGCCCATCCGCGTTCCCCGTCCCGCGGCGAGAATGACTGCTTGCATGGGCCGCCGATACCGCGGAACGGGAGTTTAGTATGCGCCCGCTATCGGAGACCGCCGCGCTCGCCGTCGCTACGTCACGTCGCGTTCGACTCCCAGATGAGATTCTGGCTCAACGTCAACGCGACTCGGCCCGCCGAGACGAACGACTCCGGCGACCGAGCTGCACGCGGTCGCGACGAGCGGCGACGAAGCCGTCTCCGAGGCGTCTGCCGGTGGAGTCGGCGTCACGAAGAAACGGAGGCGGGGGCCGTACCGCAACTGACGCGGGTGTCCGGGGTCATGGGACAGTCTACCTCAGCCACGGTACGGTCGAGACGTCTCCCCGCCGGATATTTACTATACGCGCCATACTCGGAGTACGCTCTAATTATCAAAAACGACCGTGACGTACACCGCGAAAATGTCAGCGTTTAACACGAACAAAACGACCGCTCGGACGGGGTTGTGCGCACGAAGCGACGATCGATCGGGGGTGACGCGAACCGACGGCCGAACTATCGAGAGCGACGCGAACCGACGGGCGAGCGATCACGCAGATCCGGCGCTGTCGGGGCGTCCGATACGGGATCGACACTATTTATAGAATCGACGACGTGTCACGTTCAAGGGCTCAAAGCACACGATGTCCCACGCCAATAACCACCGTACACTCGCCGGAACCGACACGACCATCGTCGAGCGCGCCCCGACCGAGGCCGACACGTCGACGACGGTTACGATAGTCCGGGCGGTAGCCGAAGCCGAGTCCGTCAACCCGGGCGAGCTGCCGGTTCTGGCCGACGTCATCGACCCCGAAGCGATCGAGGGGATCTTCGACTCGGACCCCGCCGTCGGACGGTCCGGCGTGCGGCTCTCCTTCGATTACTGCGGCTACGTGGTCGAGATCACCGACGACCTGGTGACGCTCCGCCGGTAGCGACGGGATCGCGGTCGCCGACGCCCTCTCAATTTTCGCCGCCGTCGATGCCGCTTTTTTGGCCGTCTCCCCTCCGTCCGTCGAAACTCGTGTCGGAACGACAGCCGCGGTAGGACGGACATAACGGACGTTCTGCGTTTCGGTCGTTCGACCTCCCGCTCGGCGGGTTCCGAAAGGTTCCGCATTACAATGCTCACCCGTACGGCAAGAGATGGCATGGATCGATACGTCCTCCACGGCAGGGAAACGCAGGCGAACGTGCGCGTTAGCGGTGCGAGCGTGCTCGTCAGCGGGGCGTCGGCGGGCGAGGTCGCGGCGCGCGACGCCGGGGTCGAGAGATGAGCGCCCTGGATCAGGCGGTCGTCCTCGCGGCCGGCGAGGGCCGGCGCGTCAGGCCGCTCACTCGCTACCAGCCGAAGCCGATGCTCCGGGTCGCCGGACGACCGATACTGGAGTACCCGCTCGACGCGGTGGTCGAGACCGGCGTCGACCACGTCGTCCTCGTGGTCGGCCACGGGCGGAACCGGATCCAGAACCGGTTCGAGAACTCCTACCGCGGGGTCGACCTCACCTACGTCACGCAGTCGACGCAGCTGGGAAGCGGCCACGCGTTGCAGGCCGCGGCCGACCACGTCGACGGGGAGTTCCTCGTGGTGAACGGGGACAACGTCATCGACGAGACGATGGTGCGCGTCACCGCCGAGCGGTACGCCGAGTCGGACGCCGCCGCCTGTCTCGCGGTCGCCACGTCGGACCGGACCGACGAGTACGGCACGGTGGGCGTCAAAGACGGGCTCGTCGACCGGATCGACGAGCACGGCGACGGCGTGTCGGCGCGGATCAACGCCGGCGTGTACGCGTTCGACGAGTCGGTGTTCGACGCGCTCAAGCGGACCGAGTTCGAGGACGGGGAACGACCCCTGACCGGAGCGATCGCCGGGCTGGACGGTCCCGTGATCGCCGCGACGCCGAACGGCGTCTGGTTCGATCCCTCCTACCCGTGGGACCTCCTCCGAACGAACGAGCGGATCCTCTACGCACACCCGACGCTCGCCGACGTTACCGAGCGGGTGAAGGCGTCGGCGCGGGTCCACGAGTCGGCCGTGATCGGCGAGAACGTGCTGATCGGCCCCGACTGCAAGGTGTCGGCCGGCGCCGTGGTAAAGGGGGGAACCTGTCTCCTCTCCAGTACCATCGTCGGCGAGAACGCGGTGATCGAGGGGTCGATCGTCGGGCCCGACTCGCGGATCGGCGCGAACGCGCTGCTCCGAGACACCATCGTCGGCGGCGGGGCGACGATCGGCGACGGGACGGTCTCGCCGGGCCGGTCGGCGACGCTCGTCGTCGACGGCGTCGAGTACGCGGACCGCCGGCTCGGGGGCGTCGTCGCCGACCGCGCCACCGTCGGCGCCAACGTCACGATCACGCCGGGCTGTCGGATCGGGCCGCGGGGGACGGTGGCGCCGGGGATCGCGCTCCGTCGCGACGTCCCCGAGAACGCGGAGGTGGTGGCGTAATGTGCGGGATCACCGCCCGCGTCGGAAAGGGACCCGCGATCGCGGAGCTCCTCACCGGGCTCCGCAACCTGGAGTACCGCGGCTACGACTCCGCGGGGGTCGCCACCGTGACGCCCGACGGGATCGAGGTCGTGAAACACGAGGGCGAGATCGACGTCCTCTGTGACGCCGTCGACCAGTCGTCCGTCCGCGGGGCGACCGGGATCGGACACACGAGGTGGTCCACGCACGGCCCGCCGACCGACGCGAACGCGCACCCGCACACCGACTGCCTCGGCCGGGTCGCGGTCGTCCACAACGGGATCATCGAGAACTACACCGATCTGAAGAAAGAGCTGACCGCACACGAGTTCACGAGCGACACGGACACCGAGGTCGTCCCGCACCTCTTAGAGGAGTTCCTCTCGGCCGGCTACGGACCGGAGGCGGCGTTCAGGCGAACGGTCGATCGCCTCTCGGGGAGCTACGCCATCGCCGCGGTGTTCGAGGGCTCCGACACCGTCTTCGGCACCCGGAGCGGGTCGCCGCTCGTGCTCGGCCGCGCGGACGACGCGTACTACCTCGCGAGCGACGTGCCGGCGTTCCTGGAGTACACCAACGAGGTGGTCTACCTCCGCGACGGCGACGTGGTCGCGATGCGTCCGGACGGGTACTCGATCACCGACACGGACGGCGAGCCCGTGGAGCGCTCGTTCGAGACGGTCGACTGGGACCCGAACGACGCCGGGAAGGGGGGGTACGACCACTACATGCTCAAGGAGATCCACGAGCAGCCGGCCGCGCTGCGACAGACCATTCGGGGTCGCATGGACCCCCTCGAGGGCCGCGTCGAGTTCGAGGAGCTCCCCGAGGACGCGTTCGACGGGGTCGAGTCGGTACACCTCGTCGCCATGGGCACCTCCTACCACGCGGCGGTGTACGCGACGACCCTGCTCGCGGACCGCGGGATCCCGGCGCAGGCGTTCCTGTCGGGGGAGTACGGCTCGAACCCGCCACCCGTCGACGACGGCACGCTCGTCATCGCCGTCACCCAGAGCGGCGAGACCGCCGACACGCTCTCGGCGATACGGAGCGTCCAGGGGACGGGCGCCCGCACGCTCGCCCTGACGAACGTGGTCGGGTCCACGATCACGCGGGAGTGCGAGCACACCGTGTGCATCCGCGCGGGACCGGAGATCGGCGTCGCCGCGACGAAGTCGTTCTCCTCGCAGGTGGCGGCGCTGATCCTGCTCAGCGAGCGGCTGAGCTACGACACGAACGGCGCGAGCCCCCGCGAGTCGAGCGAGCTGCTCAGCTCGCTCGCGGCGCTGCCGGACGACGTCCAGCAGATCCTCGACGAGCCGGCCGCGGAGTCCGTCGCCGCCGCGTATCGGGACGCCGACTCGTACTTCTTCATCGGCCGGGGCGTCGCCCATCCGGTGGCGCTCGAGGGGGCGCTGAAGTTCAAGGAGATCACGTACGACCACGCGGAGGGGTTCTCGGCCGCCGAGCTCAAACACGGCCCCCTCGCGCTCGTCACCGAGAACACGCCGGTGTTCGCCGTCTTCACCGGACGGAACGACACCAAGACGCTGCACAACGCCAAGGAGGTGAGCGCGCGCGACGCGCCCATCATCGCCGTGAGCGCCGACAACGACGCGAGGATCGACGACTACGCGGACCACGTGCTTCGGATCCCGGACACGCACCAGGACGTCGCCGGCATCCTCGCGAACGTCCAGCTCCAGCTGGTGTCGTATATGGCCGCGGACGAGCTCTCGCGCGCGATCGACAAGCCGCGGAACCTCGCGAAGAGCGTCACCGTCGAGTGAGGCGGCGGCCGGGGACGAATCGCGGCCCCTCGGTGCCAACGCGCGGTCACGCCGTACGAACGCGCGATCCCGGCGGAGAACCGGAATCGGCCGGAACCGGGGGAACCGGACGGACGCCCCCGATGACCGAGAACGGGTCGGAGAAACGTCATATTAACAACGCATTATACGGTTTCAAGGCTCGGAGCGCCGGCAGCGGAGCGGCTCGGGTTCGGTCGCGATCGACGTTCTCACTGCGAGATAACGCCGACGAGTAAGGTCAACGAGAGTTAATTTCCGTATATCTAAGGTAGGAGTACGTGTAACGCAGGTCAATGTCAGCGGGAAAATCGGGGTCACCTAGCGGGCAATCGACAGGGAGTACAGTCGCCGAATCGTCGGGGACGGACGTCGCTAACTTGGAGGACATCGGTAAGACGTCACGCTCGGGCGGCGCGGAGTTAACCAAGGGGGAAATATTCGATCTGCTGAAGAACAAGCGGCGGCGGACGGTTATTCGGTACTTACGGGAGAACGACGGAGAGGCGGTGCTGAACGACCTCGCGGAGCACATCGCCGCGAAGGAGAACGACACCACCGTCCGACAGCTCTCCTCCGACCAGCGGAAACGCGTCTACATCGGGCTCTACCAGTGTCACCTCCCGAAGATGGACTCGCTCGGGGTGATCGATTACGACAAGAACCGCGGGACGATCGAGCTGCAGGCGTCCGTCGCGCAGCTGCTGGAGTACATGGACCTCGACGAGGACGACGGGGAGACGGTGGAGGGGACCGAGAGGGCGTGGGCGATCCCCGCCGTCGCGGGCGGCGTCGTCGCCGTCGTCACGGCCGGCGCCCTCGGCCTCGGCCCGCTCGCCGCGGTGCCCGCGGTCACGTGGACGCTCCTCAGCGTCGTCGGCATCTTCGTGATCGTCGCCCTGCAGTCGGCGACCTGACCGCGAAGGGGCTCAGTCGCTGACGAGCTGCTCGAGGAAGTGGTACTCCCGCTGCTTGAGCTCCGTCTCGTAGTACTGAAACGCCGCGAGAGACAGCAGCGCGGCGGCGAACGCGACGCTCGTCACCGGCGGAGCGAGCCCGATAAGCTGGACGACGGCGAGCGCGCTGCCGACGACCGCGAGGGCTCCGTAGTACACCGGCCATCGGCGGCGCGGCTCCGATTCGGACTCCAAGATCGCTTCGACCTCCTCGATCCGGTCCGTCAGCGACACCGCCTTCGTGTCGCTGTCGTACCGGACCAGACCGACCTCCTCCAGCTTCGGAACGTGGGTCTGGTACAGCGAGATGTAGAACCGCTTGACGATGTCGTCGTCGACCTCGCCGTCGCTCTCGGCCTTCGCCGTGTCCTTTGCGAGATCCCGTAACACCGCCCTGCCACCGCGTCGGTGGAGATGGTACAGGATCAGCCGTCGCCGCGAACTACTCAGCACCTCGAACACCTCGTCTTTCGTGATTTCCTCCATGGGTTCAGATCTCCGCTTCGCGCGCAGACGACGGCCACCGTTCCTGCGGTCGACTTGGGTGAACGGGTACCCGATCAACCCATACTCAGTTTGTTATCACCCCCATATCGGCGCTATTCACTCCCTGATTGCCCGCGTCCGGACCGGGACGGCGATCGGTCGATGCGGGCGTCCCCGGCTCCGGAACGACGCGAGACGGTGACGGGCGAGCGACGGAGCGAGTCGAGCGCCCGCCCGGCGGACGCCGTGCGCGACGGGTCCGCTCGCGGCGCGGGTTCGCACGGATATTCGACGACCGCGACGGGAGCGAGGCGAACGGTCGCCGACCGTCTGCAGGGGTCGCGAGGGCCGGTTTCGCCCCCGGGACGAAGCGGAGATCGAACGATGTCAACGGGTGAGGCAGTGTATAACAAAAGCCGTGTCAATGCGTTGTCGTAGTATGCTCCGCCGGGCGGGTCCGAGCGCGGACTCGGCCCGGGGGGACCAACACGGAGCCTCCGACATGACCACTAGCACGCGCCGAACGAAGCGGAACCGACGGCCCCTGCCTCCCCGACTCGAAACGGACGGACGCGGGGTCCGCGGCGGGGACCGGTACTGACGATGTACGACGGCGAGACCGTCGGCGTCGTCGTCCCGGCGTACAACGAGGCCGGTCACGTCGGCGAGGTGATCGAGACGATTCCCTCCTACGTCGACCGGATATACGCGGTCGACGACGCGTCGACCGACGAGACGTGGCCGGAGATACGCGAACACGCGCGGCGTCGGAACGAACGGACGACGGCTCGGAACGGAGCCGGCGGAACGGCGGGGGAGACGGCCAGCGTGGTGCCGATCAGACACGAGCGAAACCGCGGGGCGGGCGCGGCGGTGAAGACGGGCTACGCCCGCGCGCTCGACGACGGAATCGACGTGGTCGCCGTCATGGACGGCGACGGCCAGATGGATCCCGCACACCTCGAACGGGTCATCGAGCCGGTCGCGGCCGGCGAGGTGACGTACGCGAAGGGGAACCGGCTCCGGTCCAGTCGCGACTACGCCACGATGTCGCGCTGGCGCCTGTTCGGGAACCTCCTCCTCACCATGCTGACGCGCGTCTCGAGCGGTTACTGGGAGCTGTCCGACCCGCAGAACGGGTTCACGGCGATCTCCAACGAGGGGCTCCAGATCGTCCGCTTCGACCGGCTGTACGACCGGTACGGGTTCCTCAACGACCTCCTGTTCGCGCTGAACGTGAACCGACAGCCGATCGCCGACGTCGCCCACCCGGCGCGGTACGGCGACGAGCGGAGCACCATCCGGTACTCGACGTTCGTGCCGCGGCTCTCGGCGCTGATCGCGCGGAACTTCCTCAAACGGATCGGCCGGTCGTACGTGCTCCGGCGGTTCCACCCGCTGGCGGCGTGTTACGCGCTCGGCGGCGTCGTCCTGCTCGCCGGCGTCGCCGCCGGCGGCTACTCGCTGTGGAGCGCCGGCGTCGACACGTTCCTCGGCGGCATGACGTCGTTCGTCGTCGCGACGCTCGGACTCCTGCTGATGCTGTTCGGGACGTGGCTCGACGTCGTGGAGAACGAGGGGCTGGTTCACGACATCGGCCCGCTCGGAATCGACGGGAGCGCTCGCGTCGGAGCCGTCTACGACGACTGGGGACTGGACATGGCTCACGACGGCGGAACGACCGGCGACGACCCGGAGGCGGACGGTCGATGACGGAGGTCGCGTTCGTGCTCGGCACCGAGGCCGAGGCGGTCAGGCTCGCGCCCGTGATCCGGGCGTGCGAGCGGCGCGGCGTGGGCCACGCGGTGATACACACGGGAGAACACCGCGCGGAAACGCTCGAGCGGGCGGCGTTCGACCGGTTCGACCTGTCGGCCCCCGACATCACCCTCGACGTCGGCCCGGGGTCCCACGGGAAGCAGACGGGGATGATGTTGGCCGGGGTCGAGCGGGCGCTCGCGGAGACCGACCCGGCGGTCGCGGTCGTACACGGAGGGACGAACAGCGCCCTCGCCGGCGCGGTCGCGGCGAGCAAGATGCGCCCGGAGGTCGTTCACCTCGAGGCCGGGATCAGGAGCTTCGACCGGTCGGCGCCGGAAGAGACGAACAGAGTGGTCGTTGATCACGTCGTCGATCACCTGTTCGCCACGACGGAGAAGGCCCGGTGGTATCTCGTCCGCGAGGGGATCACGGAGCTGCGGATCACCGTCACCGGGAGCACGGCGGTCGACGCCCTCGAGAGCGTCCGTGACCGTTCGCCCCCGGAGAGCGAGGTGCTCGGCGAGTTCGGCCTCCGAGCGGGCGGATTCCTCCTCGTGGACGTCCACCGACGGGAGAGCGTCGACGACCCGGAGCGCTTCCGCTCGCTTCTGGAGGGCGCCGCCCGCGCCGGGAGCGCACGCGGCCTGGAGGTCGTCCGTCCGGTCGGTCCGGGCGCTCGCGACCGCTCGGAGGGGCCGGGTCCCGACGGACCGGTTCCGGTTCGGACCGTCGACTCGCGGGAGTACGCGACGTTCGTGCGGCTCCTGTCGGCTTCGGCAGCCGTCGTCACCGACTCGAGCCGCGTGCAGGAGGAGGCGTGCATCCTCGGGACCCCCTGCGTGACCGTGCGGAGCGAAACCGAGCGGTCGGAGACGACCGAGGTCGGCGCGAACCGACTCAGTCCGTGCGATCCCGACGGCGTCTGCCGTTCGGTGACCGAGGCGCTCGACGCGGACGGGGAGTGGCGGAACCCCTACGGGACCGGCGGGGCCGCGGATCGGATCCTCGACGCGCTCCCGGTGAGCGCGGAGCGCGAGGAGGTGGTGCGGTGAGGACGGTCCGCGTTCGGTTCCGGTCGGGGGCTAGTTCGGAGCGCTCGCTCGGACGGTCCGGTCCCCGGTCACGGTGACGAAGCAGCCGGCCATCCGAAACGAGACAGAGAGCTCCATCGAGTCGGCGCGTTGGGCCTGTTCGACGAGGCGCGCCAGCGATTCGACGTCGACCACGTCGTAGAGTCGGTCGTCGATCCGGTCGGGTTCGATCCCGCGTTCGTCCGCGACGGCCGTGACGACGTCCCAGCAGAGAGTGTCGGCGAGGTCCGGTGTCATGTGCGTGGATGTATCCAACGGCTACGGGGGCATCTCGGTTGTGACGACGTGTATGGCATGTCAATCGAGCGGGCACTACACACGTAGTATCACGTCAGGCGGTTGCGCGGCGTCGGAGAGACGACCGTCGGTCACGGCGTACCTTCCGTCGGCCTGGCGTACCCCCAGTCGGCCCCGCGTACCGTCCGCCCCGCTCGGACTACTGACCGCCCGCCAACCGGCTCGCGACGCCGTCACGGTCCGTGCGTATCCGCTCCGCGAGTTCGGAGACCTGCGCCAACACGGGGTAGAGGGGCCCGTCGGTCGGCCCGTACAGGTACTCGTAGAAGGCGTGGTCCCCGTCGACGTCGACCGCGGAGTCCGGCGTCATCGGCGGGTCGGTGATCGCCTCCTGTCGCTCGGCGGCGATCCCGTCGCACTCGCGTTCGAGGTCCTCGAGCCGCTCCCAGACGTCGATCGCCGCGTCGGTCCCGGCCCCGGAGACGCCGTCGAGGTGTTCGAGGAGCCGACGACGACGACGGTCGACGCAGGAGAGGTCGTCCTCGAACGCTCGCAGCGCGTCGATCTCCTCGCCGATCGCCTCGGCGAGCGAGGAGCGCGCCTCGGCCGCCCGTCGGCTCCGACCGACGAGCGCCGACTGCGCCGCGTCGGACAGGGTGCCGTTCGACGCCAGCGCGGTCGCCGTGTCGGGACCCAGCTCCGCGGCGAGGCTCTCCGGGACCGTCTCGTCGTACTCCTCCCTGTAGTGCGGCACCGACATCACCGTGTCGCGGTACGCCGCCAACACGCGCCTGAGCCTGACGTCGCCGCCGGTGCGGTCGACCGTGCGGACCGTCGCCATCGGCCCGTCGAACCTCGACGCCGTCGACTCGGCCGGCGCCGGATCGAGCGCGTCGATGCGGTCCGCGAACTCCTCGAACGCGTCGCGCTCGGCGAGGACGCGCCGCCGCTCGTGCTGGCCGGCGTCGACCGCCTCGCGGACGTACGCGAACGCGAGGAACGCCGCGAGCCCGACGACGACCGCCGCGACGACGACGGTCGGCTCGCTCGCCGCCGCGCCGACCTCACACGAGAAGCTCGTACACTCCTCCATCGCCGCCGGGTCCGAACCGGGGATCCGAAAGGCGTTGGCGGAGCCCGAATACACACTCATTGTATCCGTTAACACGGTGCACACACAAAGCATTTACGTCCGTTTTCCGGCGTAAAGAAAGATTCCTCGCACCGCGGTGAGAGCGGCTCCGCGACGGTCGGAGCGACGGCGGTCGGGACGGCGCAGTTCGCGCCGCTGCTGATCGGCCTCACGTAGCGGGTGAGATCGGCCGGCAGTCGGGTCGAAGAAGCGGACGGCCCGGCTACTCGACGACGCCGTCGTCGGTGATCACGGTGTCGACCATGCCGATCGGGGTGGCGTCGTAGCTCGGGTTCTCGATCTCGACGTCCTCGACCGGCTCGCGCATCACCTCGACGGCGTCGCGAAACTCGTTCTCGAAGCGGAACTCCTCGATCGTCTTCGCGCCCGAGCCGACCGCGGTCACCGGGACGCCGAGCTCGCGAGCGGTGACGACGACCGGGAAGGTCCCGACCCGGTTGTAGTAGGTGCCGCCGGTGATGCAGGTGATCCCGAGGAGGACGCGGTCGCAGTCGCGCAGGGCGTACCCCATCGCGCTGTCGACGACCATCCGAGTGTCGACGCGGGACATCCCGGCGAGCACGCGCGCCGTCTTCCGGCCCAGGGTGCGCGGGCGCGCCTCCGTGACGTAGACGGTCAGGTGCGCGCCGTCGCGGGCGGCGGTCTCAATGGACTCCAGCACCGTCGTGGAGTAGTCGTGGACCAGCAGCGTGTCGCCGTCTTCGATGCGCTCGGCCGCGTTGGCGGCGGCCTCCCCCTTCGCCGTCTCGATGTCGTCGGCGACGCGGTCGATGGTCTCCTGCAGCAGCTGTTTGGCGTCCTCGACGCTCGTCGGCTCGCCGATGATGGAGCGCTCGACGTCGCGCATCGCGTTGTGAAGCGCGGCGTGCGAGGGGTTCGACCGGCGCAGCACGCCCGCGTTGTGTTCGAGGTCGCGCTCGAACTCGTCGACCGCCACGTACTCGCGGTCGAGCAGCTCCGCGAGCGCGCGCGTCGCCTTCACGGCCACCGCCGACGTGCTGTGGGTCCGCATCGCCCGGATCTCGGCGACGGTCTCGTCGATCATACCGATACCGTCGTCGCCGCCGTTCAAAGGGGTTCCGGGGTTTCGTCGGTCGATCCGAGCGAGCGGATCCGATCGACGGCGGGATCGGCGTGCTCCCTCGTGCGACGCGGTGGCGCGTGCCTGCGAGCGCCCGGAAGGGCGCCGAGTCAGCACGCGCGAGGTCGCCGGCGCGTAGCGCCGGCTGCCAGAGGGACCTCCGGTCCCTCGCTGGAGTCGGTCGCCCTCCGCTTCGCTCCGGGCGACCGACGAGGCTGGGGAGGAGTGAGGTGCGTGCGGAGCGGTCGGGGGGGACTCGAAGGGGCAGTCGCGAGGACGAAGCACGGCGTTCACGAGAGCTTCGCTCTCGTGAGCCAATCAGAACGCTTCGCGTTCTGATGACGATGCAAGGACCACAGGGAACGAGCGGAGCGAGTGACTGAGGACCGCAGCGAGCCGCGCGAGTCGTCGCGACTGGGGCTTCGGAGGCGTTCAGAGTCGGAGTACCGACGGCCACTTATAAGCGAACGGCTGAAGCTTCGAAGAAGTTCCGACGATCGAAGAGAGTCGCAGCCGAAAAGACGCGCTCCGTGAGGTATCAGGCGTACTTCGCGACGATGTCGAGCACGTCGTCGAGCTCGTCGCCGTCGAGCGAGTACCGCTCTTGGGCGAACACCGAGCGCAGCTCCGTGCGGTCCTCGGGGAGCAGGTCGGCGATCTTCACCGCGGTGGGGACGTCGATCTGCTCTAACTCCGTCAGCTCCTCGACGAGCTCGCGGGACTCATCGGCGTCGAGTCGGGCGAACCGGTTGACGTGCTCGATCGCGCGGGCGAGCTCGTAGCGGAGGTCGCGGTCCTCGTCCTCGGCGCGCTCCGCCTCGATGTCCACGAGGATCTCCTTCGCCTCGGAGATGGTGACGTACTCCTCGTCGACCTTCTCTTTGAAGATCGTCATCTCAGTTCTGCTGGGCGCTCATGTGGGCGGCGCGGACGATGAGCGTCTTCGTCTTCCCGCCGTCCGGAATCTCGACTTTGAACGCGGCGCCCTGCTTGCCGACGACGGTGCCGGTCCGGCCGTCGAAGCGGGGGTGGAAGCGACCCTCCTGCACGCTGGGGTCGATCTTGAGGTGGACCTGCGAGCCCGCCTCGAACTCCTGGATGGCTCGCTGCGGCGGCGACGTGCCGCGGTCGCGCGGTTTGTTCGAGAGCTTGTCGCGGGTCGCCTTCTGGGGCCCATTGGAACTCGGCATGGTCTTGGGCTACGTTCCGCTGCCGCAGGTATAAATGGTGCGTTACGGGCGTCGCCCGAGAGCGGGTACCACACCGCGGGACACCACCGTAGACGCGTCGCCGCGAGTCGGGGAGCGCGCGGCGGCGACCCTCGATCACGCGGCCAAGCACGGCTCGAAACCCCTCGCGACGGGCGCGAGAACTACCCTATGGGAGACCCCCTATCGAAAGTGCTAATCCCGGCAGTTCCCTACCGTGTTCGTAATGAGCCATCAGCTGCCGGACGTACAGGCGTCGGCGCCCGACGTCACCGTCGGCCTCTCGCAGGTCGGCGTCACCGGCGTGGAGAAGCTCGTCAAGCTCGCCCGCGGGGACAAGCGCCCCATCGTCCTCATGGCCGAGTTCGAGGTGTTCGTCGACCTCCCGAGCGGTCGCAAGGGGATCGACATGTCGCGGAACCTCGCGACGATCGACGAGATCTTAGAGGAGATCACCCGCGAGGAGGCGTACCGCGTCGAGGAGGTCTGCGGGGACGCAGCCGAGCGGCTCTTAGAGAAGCACGACTACACCACCACCGCCGAGGTGTCGATGACCGCGGAGCTGGTCACCCGCGAGGACACGCCGGCGTCCGGGATCGAGACGCAGAGCACGTCGACGATCATCGCCAGCGCGACCGCGACCGAGGAGGGCACCCGCGAGGAGATCGGCGCGGAGGTCACCGGGATGACCGTCTGCCCCTGCTCGCAGGGGATGAGCGAGTCCCGCGCGCGCGAGAAGCTCGCCGACCTCGGCGTCGACGAGGAGACGACCGAGGAGTTCCTCGACGCCGTCCCGCAGCCGGGGCACTCCCAGCGCGGCCACGCGACGCTCACCGTCACCACCGACGGCCACCCCGACCTCGACCTGCGCGACCTCATCGACGTCGCCCGCGACTCGATGAGCGCCCGAATCTACAACATGGCGAAGCGACCGGACGAGGACCACATGACCTACGAGGCCCACGCCGACGCGAAGTTCGTCGAGGACTGCGTCCGCGCGCTCGCCGAGGGCACGGTCGAGGAGTTCGACCACCTGCCGGAAGACGCCGTGATCCACATGAAGCAGTCGAACGACGAGTCGATCCACCAGCACAACGCCCACGCCGAGCGGGAAGTCACGATGGGCGACCTGCGGGCGGAGCTGAACGCGCGGTAGACCGGCCCCGCCGCCGGCCCTCCTTGCCGCGACCTCACCCGAACGACAGCGGCTCCGCCTCGTCCCACCGCGGCTCGAACTCCTCGCTCACGCTCGTCGCGAACTCCGCGTCCTTCACGTCGATCATCGCGAACGGCTCGTCGCCGGAGAGCGGGTGCGGCACCTCGATGCACACCTCGATCCCGTCGAACACGTTGAACGTCCCGTCGACGCCCGCGGTCGTTCGGACCTCGAACCCCTCCATGTTCGACAGCTCCGCGGTGTAGCGCCGGCCGACGCTCCGCGGCAGCGCGTCGACCGTCTCCGGCGACAGCAACACCCGGATCTCGACGCCGCGCTCCAGCGCCGACTCCAGCTCGGCGGCCACCTGTTCGCCGATCGTGCCGAGGTCGAAGCCGGTGGCGGGCGCGCCGACGACGACGACCATCCGGCGCTCGGCGGCCGCGATCCGCTCCAAGAGGAGGTCCGTCGCCTCCTCCGCGCCGACCGCCGCGGTCCAGAACTGACCGTCCACCGGCTCCCCCGCGTCGAGCTCCGTCGAGAGGTCGGCGACCACCTCCTCGTACTGCTCCGCCTGCGTCTCCAGCTCCCGCTTCTTCTCGTCGAGCAGGCGGTCGAGCGCGGCGTCGGGCTCGACCGCCGCGTACTTCTTCGGCCGGCTGGCGGCCTGGCTCCGGACGAGGTTGTGCTGCTCCAAGCTGTTGAGCACGTCGTACACCCGTCCCATGGGGACCTCGCTGGCTCGCGAGAGGTCCTTCGCCGTCGTCGGCCCGGTGCGCAGCAGCGCGCGGTAGGCGCGCGCCTCGTACTCGGAGAGCCCCAGGTCCCGGAGAGATGCCATACGCGTCGATCGCGCGGCATCGGCATAAACACGTCGCCCGTTTACACGCGGGTGCAGTGGTGAGAGGCGGATCCCCGCCGAAGGAGGACCGACCGAACCGCCGCAGACGACCGGTGACGGACGACCGTGCCGGACGCGGCGCTCTACTCCGCGGTCTCGGCGACCCGCCGCATCAACTCGTCCGGCGTTTCCGCGGGCTCGGAGACCGCGTCGCCGGCGATCACGACCGCCGACCCGGCGGGGACCGACCGCGGCGCCGGCGACCCCTCCGCATGGGCGTTCGGGGCGACGACCTTTTCATGGTCCGCGACCCGCCACGCCGCGCGGTGGAGGTCGCTGCCCAGCTCGTCGCCGACCGCGACGACGGTGGTGCCGCGGAGGAGCCGCCCGACGAGGCTCCCGTAGCCGGCGACCTGCACGCCGAGCCGCTCCGTGGCGCCCGCGAACGACGCCGCGGTCTCGCGGGCGACCTCGCGGTAGCGGTCCTCGCCGGTCAGCGCCGCCAGGTCGAGCAGCGCCGTCGCCATCTCGACGTTGCCGTCGAGCGGGCGGAACGGGCGGTCGAGCAGTCCCGACCCCGATCGCGGCCCGTCCACGAAGGAGCCGTCGACGTGGAGCCGGTCGATCGCCCGGTCCGCGACCGCGCGGGCGATCTCGGCGCCCTCGCCGAGGACGCCGGCGGCCCGCACGTACGCGCTCACGACGCGGGCGACGTCGTCGAGCAGGTCCGACTCGCCGACCTCGTCGCTGCCGCGGTAGCGAGTCACCTCGCCGGAGTCGGCGTCGATCAGGTCGCGTTCGAGGCCGTCGAGGATCCGGTCGGCGTACTCGCGGGCGCGCTCGTCGTCGGTGTAGGCGGCGACCGCGAGCAGCGCGTCGGCCGCGAGCGCGTTCCCGCCCGCGAAGACGGTGAGGTCGCGGCGGGGCGGGTCGAGCTCCGCGCGGTCGTCGGCGGGCGCGGCGTAGTAGGCCCGTCCCAGTCCGGGGCCGAGGCTGCCGCCGACGCCGTATCCGGTCCAGAGGTCGTCGGTGAGGAACGCGACCGCGTCGGTCGCGGGCGTCAGGTACGCCTCGTCGCCGGTGTAGAGGTAGGCGTTCGCGAACGCGCGGGTGACCGCCGCGTTCGTGTCGATCGGCTTCTCGTAGGCGACGTCGCCCCAGTCGCGGGTCCCCGCGAACCGGAAGAAGCCGCCGGCGACGTCGTCGGCGAGGTGGTCGCGCACCGCGTCGAGCGTCCGGAGTGCGCGGTCGCGGTCGCGCTTCAGCGCGAACTCGACGGTGCGGGGGAGCGGGAACTTCGCGTCATTCCCCCAGCCGGCGTGCTCCTCGTCGTACTTGACCTCGATCTGCCCGGCGAGATGGCTCTCGATCGCGTCGGTCAGCTCCCCGCGCGGCGGGAGGTCCGCGTCGAGCGCGCGGGGGACCCGCCCGGCCGAGCGCCCCTTGTCGGCCCACATCTGGCGGACGGACTCGAGCACCTGTCGCATCCCGTCGACGTCGAGGTAGCCCGCGCCGGTGAGCAGCTCGCCGTCGGGCGTGAGGAACGCCGTGGTCGGGAACCCGCCCATGTTGTACCGTTCCCGCACGCGCGGGCGGCGGTCGACGTCGACGCGGACCGGGACGAACCCCTCGTTGACGTTGGCGGCGATCCGGGGCTCGGCGTACGTGACGGCGTCCATCTCGTGACAGCCCTCGCACCACGTGGCGGACAGAGAGAGGAGCACCGGGCACTCCCGCTCGTCGGCCTCGGCGAACGCCTCGGGCCCCCAGTCGCGCCACTCGACGTGCGTCTCGTCGGTCATACCGGAAGTCGGACCGGGCCGTGGGTAAGCGCTTCGAGACGGGGCGGGAAGGAGAGAAGACCGGAGGGCGAGAGGACCGGGAGGGTCGTGTTCGAACGGTGCGGTGCGTCCGGAGGGCGGCGCCTCGGGTCCGCGGTCAGCGCTTGTAGTCGTGGCCGAGCGCGAGCGCCAGCGCGTTCGCGAACAGCAATGCGACGAACAGCTGCCCGGTGCCGCCGTCGAGGCCCATGTACAGCAGGACGGGGTACGTCGCCGGGATGGCGATCGCGGCCCAGAAGGCGGCCGCCTTCAGGGTCCCGGTCATCAGCCCGGCGACCTGTCGGCCGGAGGCGAGGCGCGTGGGAGCGGGGATTGACATTGACAGTTTCGTGTATGTTCGGGGACCTCATATATCCAACAGAGGGTTCGGGGAATTTCACCACGTTTCTCGGGGGGTAGCGACGTTTTAATACGCCCTCAGAAACGTTTTAATTGTTTATAGCCCGCTCTCATCCTTTTTCGGCCGTGATCGGCAGTCGACCCGGTCGCCGAGGCCACCCCGCCGGTGCGGCGGGGACGCGGCTGCCGCGGGACCAACCGCTTTGGTCCTCCGGGAGTACCGAGGGGTATGACGAACACCGAGCCGACGACGGAGCGCGGGGCGCGCGACGGGAAACGGACCGCGACCGACGGCGGGGCGAAACCGCGCGTCGCCGTCGTCGCCTGCGGCGGTACCATCGCGTCCGAGCCGGACGACGGCGGCGCGGCGCCGGCGAAGACCGGCGACGACCTCGTCGCGGCGGTCCCGGGCGTCGAGCGGTACGCGACCGTGAGCGCCCGCGAGGTCTGCTCGCAGCCCGGGTTCGACGTGCGGTGGCGCGACGTGCTCGCGACCGCCGCCGCGGCGCGCGACGCGGTCGCCGAGGGGGCCGACGGCGTCGTCGTCACCCACGGCACCGACACGCTGGCCGACACCGCGTTCGCACTCGATCTGCTCACCGATCTCGACGCGCCGGTCGTCGTCACGGGGGCCCAGCGCCGGCTCGACGAGGCCTCCAGCGACGCGCCGGCGAACCTGACGCTCGCGGTCCGGGCCGCCGCGGACGACCGGTTCGCGCCGGGGGTCCACGTCGCGTTCGACGACGAGCTCCACGCCGCCCGCGACGCCGTCAAGGGCCACAGCAACGCGCTCTCGACGATGGCCTCGCCGGGGACCGGCCCGGTCGCGACGTTCACCCGCGCCGGGTCGCGGCTCGTCCGCGAGCCGCGGCGCGGGGTCGACGTCGACCCGCTCGCGGACGCGATCGAGGGCGCGGAGCGGGTCCCGGAGGTGCCCGTGGTCCACTCCGGGACCGGCGTCGGCGCGGGCGCGGTCGAGCGCGCCGTGGACGCCGGCGTCGGCGGACTCGTGATCGAGGGGACCGGCCTCGGCAACGCGACCGCCGCGATCGGCGACGCGGTGGCCGACGCCCTCCCGGAAACGCCCGTCGTCGTCGCCGGACGGCCCCCGGCGGGCCCGACCGAGCCGGTGTACGGCACGCCCGGCGGCGCGGTCACGCTGGCGGAGCACGGGGCGACGTTCGCCGGCCCGCTCCCGGCGTCGAAGGCGCGGGTCGCGCTCGCGCTCGGGCTCGCTGCCGGCCTCGACCGCGACGAGGGAGACGCCGAGGGCGACGCCCTCGCCGCCCTGTTCCGGGCTCCGGGAGGGATTGAGAGCCCGAGATAACACAGGGAGCCGTTTGCGCCTACGGGAAGCCCTTATGCGCGCCCCGCGTAGCCGCGGCCATGATCCGACGCACGCGGCGGGCGGTCCTGTGCGGCCTCGGTGCCGGGGGCGTCGCCGCGCTCGCCGGCTGCACGAGCGAGGGCGATCCCGGAACCGGCGGCGGGAGCGACGGTGGCGACGGCGACAACAGCGATCCCGACCCCGAGACCGCGGTCCATCAGGTCGGCGGACCGCTCTCCGGCCCGGCGTGGAGACGCGAGGAGCGCCGCGGCCTCTGCGCGCTGATCACCGAGGAGAGCGACGCGGCGTGGCTGCTCCGAGAGGCGCCCGCGGAGACGGTCGCGTTCGTCGAGGCGACCGACTTCGACGAGTCGGTGCTCGCGTACGTCGAGTCGGTCGGGCCGACGACCTGTCACGACGCCGTCTCGTTCGCCGACGTCGCGGTCGAGGACGGGACGCTCGTCGCGAGCGCAAAAGTCGAGGGGCCCGGCGACGAGACCGTCGCCTGCGGGCAGGCGATCACCTTCTCCGGCGCCTTCCTTCGGGTCACGACCGACTCCCGTCCCGAGTCGATCCGGGTGTCGGTCACGGACGGCTGGGGCGAGACGAGCGAGGTGACGGGCGAGGACGGGGTCCGCGACCCCGAGGCGCTGCCCGGCGGCGTGCGCCCCGACGGGGACCCCGAGGCGCTCCCCGCGTCGTTCGAGTGCGAGCGCGAGGGGTTCGAGCGCCACCCGCAGGCGTACGACGGCGAGGTCGACTGGGGCGGCGGCGGTGGCGTCGGCGGGGACGACGGCGGAGATACCGGGACCGGTGACAGGGGGCCGCTCGCGCTCCGAGCCGTGATACCCGGCGACGACGACCCCGCCTCGGAGCCGCTGTCGGTCGGCCGCGGGACCGCCTTCCGGATCGAGCTGACGAACGTCTCGGGACGCGAGGTCCACGTCGGCAATCGGGGGAAGTACAACCTCGAAATACTGACCGAGGCCGGGTGGACCGAGATCCGCGGCGGCGACGAGGACGCTACCTTCGAATACACCGACGAGGCGATCGCGGTCCGGCCGGGCGAGACGCTCGCGTGGGAGTTCGAGATGACCGAGGAGGGACTCGTCGAGGGTGGCCCCCACGCCGACGACCTCCACGTCTGTCCCGATCTGGTACCGGGTCGCTACCGGTTCGTCTTCTTCGGCGCCGACGACCTCGCGGTCGCGTTCGACTACGTGGGGTAGTTCGGCGTCGCCGCGCTCGCGAGCGCCCGCGACCGTCTAGACGCGCACTTCTATCAGGAGGTCCGACTCGGGCGACTCGCCCATCGCCTCGCGCACCCGGTCCCACGAGAGGTTCGCGCGGGCGGTCACCGTCTCGGCCGCGATGGCGCCGCAGGCGTTGCCGACGAGCAGCGGCACCTGGTAGTCGCGCGGGTCGTGCGAGAACCCGCCGTCGACGACCTCGGGCTCGCGGAGGGCCGCGCCGAGGAACCCGGCCGCGAAGGCGTCGCCCGCGCCGGCCGTGTCGACCGGGTCGACGTCGAAGCCGGGGTGAGAGACGTCACCGTGGGGAGTCCGAATCGTCGCGCCCTCGTCCCCGAGCTTGATCGCGACGACGCGGTCGTCCGGCTCCCACGGGTCGATGTCGGTCGAGTCGGCCAGCGCGTCGGCCTCGCGGGCGTTTAAGAAGAGCACGTCGGCCGCGTGGAGCGCGGCCTCGAACTCCCGGTCCCCGACGCGCCGGCCGGGGTCGAAGCTGCGGGTCGCGCCCGCCTCGCCCGCGGCGGTCGCCAGCGCGGCCGCGGTCGCCGGCTGCTGGCCCGTGAGGTGGAGGTGATCGGCCGCCGCGAGGGTGTCGCGGTCGAGGCCGGCCGCGGTGAACGACTCGTTGGCGCCGTCGTTCGCCAACATCAGGAGCTCGCCGCCGCCGTCGACGATGACGTACTTCACCGAGGTGGGCTCGTCGGCGTCGACGAGCACCTGCCCGGGGTCGACACCGGCGCTCGCGAGCTCGCGGAGCGCGAGCGCGCCCGACTCGTCGCCGCCGACGCTCCCGTAGACGACGGACTGGCCGCCGAGGTCGACGAGGCCGACCGCGACGTTCGCGGCGCTGCCGCCGCCGGACTGCTCGAGCCGCTCGATCCGCGTCTCGCCGTCGGGCTCCGGCAGCCGGTCGACGTGGATCGTCACGTCCCAGTTGATGTGGCCCGCGGTGACCACCTTCGGCGCGCGGCTCGACTCCTCGGGCGAGAGGTCGGGGTCCTCGTCGACGGGCTCGGAGGCGTCGGCGGATTCGGTATCCGCCGACTCCCACTCGGACACCTCCTCGTCCCACTCCGCGACCTCCTCCTCCCAGTCCTCGGTCCCGTCCCCGATCGTTGCTCCGTCCCCGTCCGTCTCCCGGTCTCTGTCCCTCCCGTCCCCGCTCATGGCTCCGCCCACGGCTCCGCGGCGCCCTCGCCGAACAGCTCCCGCATCAGCGTCACGATGCTCTCGGGCGGGAACTGCCCCTGCTCGGTGACGATCGCGTCCATGTACCGCGGCGGCGTCACGTCGAAGGCGGGGTTCTCGACGTCGATCTCGCCGATCTCCTCGCGGGCCGCGGGGTCGATCACCTCCGCCTCGTCGCGCATCTCGATCTCGACGGTGTGGCCCGTCAGCGTCTCCGGGTGGAGCTTGATCGTCTGGGCCGCGGTCATGATCGGGACACCGCGCTCGCGGGCGTTGACCGCGAGCCCCGACGTGCCGATCTTGTTGATCACGCCGCCGTCGGCCGCGATCGAGTCGGCCCCGACGACGACGTGGTCGACCTCGTCGAGGTAGCGCCGGGCCGCGGAGTCGACGATGAGGGTCACCGGGACGCCGGCGTCGCGGAGCTGTTCCGCGGTGATGTGGCCCTGCTGGCGCGGGCGCGTCTCCTTGACGACCGCCGAGATCGACTTCCCCTGTTCGACGGCGGCCTCGATGCACGCGAGCGCGTCCGTCGAGTGGCAGTGGGTCATCACCGTGTCGCCGTCGGCGAGGCGGTTCGCGCCCACCCGCCCGAGGTCCTCCTGCGCGCGGTCGAGCTGGTCGACGAACGCCTCGCTCGCGTCGACCACGCTCCGGCGGAGCCGATCGACGTCGTCGCCCTCCATCCGCTGGAGGACGTATCGGAGGGCGTTCGGCAGCGAGACGGCCGTGGGGCGCGTCTCGCGGAGGGTCCGGGCCGCGGAACGCATCGACGCGCGGAACGCCGCCGGGTCGCTCGCGGTCGGCCCGCTCGCCGCGGCCGCGCGCGCCTGCTCGGCGAGCGCCTCCGCCGCGGCCGAGGCGATGGTCGCCGCCCCGCGGATCTCCATCGTCGCGATCGCCTCGGCGGTCTCGCGCACCGCGGCCGCCGGCTCGTGCTCGGTCATACCGATCCGGTAGCCCGTCCGGATATTTATATAACCGGGCGACCGGAGCGACCGGCGAGGCGGGCGGCCGCGGCTACTCCCCGTCCGCGGCCGGCTGCTGCCCGTAGCTCTCGAACCGCTCCTCGACGGTCGCCAGCTGGTCGTCGGTGAGGACGGTGGGCTCGCCGACCGCCGACGCCCGGAGGTAGAGCCGGCAGAGGTCCTCGACGTGGTGCGTGTTCTCCACGGCGGTCTCGATGTCCGGCCCGGTCACCACGAGGCCGTGGTTCGCGAGGATCGCCGCGTCGGAGCCGGCCTCGGCCATCGCGGCGACGGCGTTCGCGGCCAACTCCTCGGTCCCGTACGGCGCGTAGTCGGCGAGCGGCACCTCCCGGCCCACCGAGACGATCATGTAGTGGACCGGCGGCAGCTTCCGGCCGAGCGTCGCCATCGTCGTCGCCCACGGCGAGTGGGTGTGGACGATCGCGCCCGGGCGGTCGTGTTTGTAGATTCCCGTGTGCATCGGCACCTCGCTCGACGGCGCCATCCGGCCCGCCAGCCGCTCCCCGTCGAGCGAGACCACCGGCACGTCGTCGGCGTCGAAGGAGTCGTACGGAACGCCCGTCGGTGTCACCGCGACCGCGTCGCCGTCGCGGACGCTGAGGTTCCCGGTCCGGCCGGGCGTCAGCTCGGCGAGCGCCGGCGCGTACTCGACGACCGACTCCCGGGCGTCGCGGAGCAGATCCGGGTCGGGATCGGTCGCGTCCCAACTCACAGCGCCACCTCCGTCAGGTCGGCGAAGACGTCGAGGCGGTGGTCCGGACGCCGCGGTCCCCGGAGTTCGTCGTCGCTCGGCGCGTCGCCGCCGGCGACGAACAGCGCCGTGTCCATCCCGACCGCGTTCGCGCCGACGACGTCGGCCTCGACGTTGTCGCCGACCATCAGCGCCTCGCTCGGCCGGCAGTCGAACCCCGCGAGCGCGGTCGTGAAGGGGAGCGCGCTCGGCTTCTCGCGGCCCACCTCCTCGGAGGTGACGAGCCGGTCGATCCGGTCGTCGATCCCGAGCCGCGCGAGCTTCTGCAGCTGGACCCGAGTGGTGAGGTTGGTCACGACGGCGACGTCGACCCCCGCCGCCGCGAGCGCGTCGAAGACCGACTCGACGCCGTCGCACAGCTCCATCTCGGTCGCGTACCCCTCCCAGTAGGCGTCGCCGAGCGCGAGCGCGGTCGCGGCGTCTCGCTCGCCCGCGTGGCGCCGGAGCGCGCGCTTGAAGTAGATGTGCCGGTCGTGGGAGGCGGCGGTGCCGGCGGTCTCGCGCTTCGCCGCCCGCCGCGCGGTCGCGTACAGCTCGTCGAACGTCCCGCGGTCCATGTCGTACCCGCGCTCGCGGAACGCCGCGAGCGCCGCCCGCTTGCCGGCCTCGTTGCAGGGGGGGTACGGGTAGAGGGTGTCGTCGAGGTCGAAACACACCGCCTCGTAGCTCATGCCCTCACTCGACCCGGCGGCGACTTAAGCGTGGTTCGGCGCGGGCGCTCCGTCGTTTTATAACCGATACCGCGGCCATCGGGCCCGTGAACTGACCGACCGTCCGCGGCGGCCGAGGCGGGAGCCCGGCGCACCGCCGCGGGATTGCGATCGCGCCGGCTGTTCGCCACGCTCCGCAGCCGCGGGCGACCGCGACGGCCCGCCTACTGCTCGTTCATCGCCTCGCTGGCGATGTTCCGGCCGCGGGAGTTGAGCGCCACCTCGCGGCGCACCCGCACCTCCTCGACCACGTCGAGGTCGACGAGCCGTTCGAACGTCTCCTCGACCGCGTCGACGTCCATCCCGAGGAACGAGGGGATCTCGAACGGCGAGACGCCGGAGTACAGCGCCATCAACACCTCCCGGTCGCGGCTGGAGAGGTCGACGTTCGTCGAACTGCGCTCCTCGCCCTTCCGGAGCCACGCCTCGACGAACCGCATCCGGTTGGGATCGCCGGCGACGTGCGTCTCGATGCTGGTGCCCTCGTCGTCGGTGTGGGACACCTCGATGACGGGCTTCTTCTCGCCGTTGACCGTGCGTTTGGCGGCGTCGAGGCCGCTGATGTCGTCGAGGTCGAACTCCACGAACGCGCCGCTTTCCAAGGCGGCGTTGAGCCCGTTCTCGTCGATCTTCACGCGGGCCTGCTCCCACTCGGTCTCCTGGACGACGCCGCCCTCGATCGCGGGGTGTTTGGCGGTCACCGTTCGCTGGTCGAGCAGGGCCCGGTAGACGTCGCGCTCGAACGACTCGTGGTCCGACGCGGCGACCAACAGCACCTGGTCGCCGAGGTCGAAGCTCACGTAGTTGGAGACGCGCGCGACCGACTGGTTGGCGTCGTGGCGCCCGCCCAGCCCCCGGAGCTCCGAGAGGGGGATCGTTCGCTTCCCGTCGTTGCCGGCCAAGATCAGCCGCCGGTTCGAGAGGAGCACTCGCCCCGGCGTCCACGAGACGTCGCTCACCTTCCGTCCCTCGCGGACGGCGACCGCGAAGCGCCCCTGGGTGTCCGTCACCTTGTACTCGCCGCCGCCGTCGGACATTTATGGACCCCCCGCCCGGAGCTTGGACACCGCGGAGAACACCCGCTGCCGGACCGCGGAGCTCTCGTCGTCGGTTAGCTCTTCGAGCCGGTTCAGCGTCTCCTGCCCGCCGACCTGCCCGAGCACGAACACCGCCTTTGCTCGGGCGTCCTCCGGGTGCTCGGTGCCGAGTCTGTCGAGCAGCCGGTCCTCGACGATCGGCCCGCCGAGGCTCTTGAGGCTCGTGGCCGCGAACTGAGCGGTCTGCGGGTCCTCGTCGGCGAGCGCGCCCGCGAGCGCCTCGACCGCGTCCGCCGACTCCGGCTCCGCGACGCGGCCGAGGATCCACGCCGCGTTCCGCCGCTGGCGGTCCTGCTGGCCGTCCGTGAGGATCTCGACGAGCGGCTCGACGACCGTGGCGTCGTCCGCCGACTTCAGCTCGGAGACGACGCGGTCCCGCACCGCGTGGCTCTGCTGGGTCGGCACGTTCGACAGCAGCTCGATGACCGAGTACACCGCGGCGTTGCGGACGACCGCGCTCTCGTCGCCGAGCGCCCGCGCCAGCGGCTCCACTGGCTCGGGGTTGTTCGCCTTCCCGAGCGCGCCGGCCGCGATCCGTCGGAGCGACTCGTCGCCGTCGTCGAGGAGGTCGAGCAGCGGCGAGAGCGCCCGGTCCGTCCCGACGTTTCCGAGCGCGTTCGCCGCGGCCCGCCTGACCCGCGGATCGCCGTCGTCCAGGCGCTTGGTCAGCGCCGGGACCGACCGCGGGTCCGCGAACGTCCCGCAGGCCTGACAGGCGCGCAGCCTGACCCGCGAGTCCTCGTCGTCGAGGGCCTCGACGAGGTGTCGGAGCCCGCTCGCGTCGTCGAGTCCGCCGAGCGCGTTCGCGGCCGCCATCCGGAGCTCCGGGCGGTCGGCCTTGAGCGCGCGCGCGAACTTGCGGGCGGTGACCCACTCCGCCTCGGAGCCGCCGATGCCGGTGAGCTCTTCGAGCAGCTGTTCGAGCGCCGCCTGTCCGAGCTCGTCGAGCGCGTCGACGGCGGCCCCGCGGACCTCCGCGTCCTCGTCGCTCGTCGCCGCGCGGAGGAGCCCGTCGACCGATGCCTGGTCGTCGACGTCGCCGACCTCGCCGAGGAACTCGGCCGCCCGCCGCCGGACCGCGGCGCTGTCGCTGCTCAGCGCGTCCCTGAGCCGCTCCGCGTTCCCGTCTCGAGCGTACTGGTACAGCGACATCAGACCCTCCCGAACACCCGTCGGCGCTTGTCGACCGGCTCGTACCTGTCGGACCGGTCCGGCGGGACGCTCTCGGTCATTCCGAGCACGAGCACGCCGTCGTCGGCGAGCGACGCCTCCAGCGTGTCGAACAGCGCCCCCTTGTGGTCGACGTCGATATAGATCAGCAGGTTACGGCACAACACGACGTCGAAGGGGTCGCGCGCGCCGTCGCGGATCAGGTCGTGCGTCTCGAAGTCGACGAGCCGCCTGACCGCCGGTCGGACCCGGAAGGTGTCGCCGTCGCGCTCGACGTAGCTGTCGGGGTCCGAGAGCGGTGCCAGCTCCTCCGCGATGTCCGTCGTCCGGGTCGTGTGATAGATGCCCTCGCGGGCGTTGTCGAGCGCCTCCTCGCTGATGTCGGAGCCGAGCACCTCGATCCGCGATTCGTCGATCTCGGAGTCGTCGCAGGCCAGCATCGCGACCGAGTACGGCTCCCGGCCGTCCGCCGAGGGGGCCGACCAGACGCGGACCCGCCGCTGCTCGCTCGTCCGCTCGCGGAGCACGCCGCGGAGCACGTCCCACATATCGGGGTTGCGGAAGAACTCCGTCACGTTGATCGTGAGCGCGTCCATCAGCGCCTCCCGCTCGTCGTCGTCCTCGCGGAGCAGGCGCTCGTACTCCGCGTGCGACTCCGTGTCGCGGCGACGCATCCGCGCCGTGATCCGCCGGTCGAGGTACGACTCGTTGTAGTAGCCGGGCTCGAACGGGACGGTGTCGTCGATCTGGCGGAGGACGCCCTCGAAGGCGGTCTCGCCGGTCATAGGCTCACCACGTCGAGGACGGCCACGACGTCGCCGTCGCCGAGGACCGCCGTACCGCTGAGCCCCGGCGTCCCCGACAGCGGGCCGTCGAGCGGTTTCACCACCACTTCCTCCTGATCGAGCACGCCGTCGCAGTGGAGCGCGACCTGGCGCGTCTCCTCGCGGATCCGCACGAGCATCCCCTCGTCGGCGACGCCGCCGTCGGTCGTCGCAGTCCCGGGATCGCCGCCCGTAGCGTCGCCGTCCGCGAGGTCGTCGCCGCCGGGACCGCCACCGCCGGGACCGCCGCCCACCCCCGACCCGGCGGCCGCGGCGCCGCTCTCCGCGAGGCGCTCGTTCAGCCGGATCACGGGGTAGAGGTCGTCCTCGTGGCGGACGATCTCGTCACCGTGGACCTCCTCCACGTCGTCCGCACGGGCGACCTCCGCGATCGACTTGATCGGGATGCCGTACTCCGTGCCGCCGACGTCGACGAACATCACCTTCACGATGGCGACGGTGACCGGGAGTCGGAAGCGGACCGTAGTCCCCTCGCCGGGGTCGCTCTCGACCGCGACGGAGCCGTCGAGGTCGCGGGCGGTGGTCCGGACGACGTCCATCCCGACGCCGCGCCCGGAGACGTCCGTGACCTCCTCCGCGGTGGAGAAGCCGGGGTGGAAGACGAGGTCGTAGACCTCGTCGTCCGCCATCGCCTCGACCGCCTCGCGGCTCTTGACGCCCTCGTCGACCGCCTTCTCGCGGAGCTGGTCCGGGTCGAGCCCGCCGCCGTCGTCGGCGACCTCGATGATCACGTGGTCGCGCTCCCGCTCGGCCGTGAGCCGCACGTGCCCGGTCGGGTCCTTCCCGGCGGCCTCGCGCTCCTCCGGGGGCTCGATCCCGTGGTCGACCGCGTTCCGCAGGACGTGGACGAGCGGGTCGCGCATCTCCGTGAGGATCGTCCGGTCGAGCTCGACGTCGTCGCCCTCGATCTCGAAGTCGATCCGCTTGTCGAGGTCCCGCGAGACGTCTCGGACGAGCCGCGGGAACGAGTCCGACACCTGCGAGAACGGGATGAGCCGCATGTCCATCGCGGTGTCCTGCAGGCTGGAGGCGAGCTTGTCGAGCTCGTCTAACGTGTCCGACTCGGCGTCCGCCGCCTCCAGCTCGCGCCGGAGCTTGATCCGGCTCGTCACCAGCTGCTCGACGAGCCCGTACAGCTCGTCGACCTGGTCGACGTCGACGCGGATCGACTTGATCTCGTCGCGGTCGGCCTTTCCGGACGCGGAGTCCGGGCGCTCGTCGGCACCGACGTCCCCCGGATCGGTGCCGTCCGCGGAGCCCGCTTCCGGCACCTCGTCCGCGGAGGGCGCCTCCGGTTCGGCCGGCTCCCACTCGTCGCCGTCGCCGTCGGCGGCATCGGCCGCCCCGTCGACGAGCGCCGTCGCGACCGACTCGACCTGCGTGAGCGCGTCGAGCCCCTCGGCGACCACGTCGGGATCGGCGCCGGAGACGAACGCGTCGAACCCCTCGTCGTACTCGCCGTCCTCCAGCGCGTCCGGGTCCGGTACGGTGACGTGGCCGTCGAACTGCCCGTCGAGCGCCTGCAGAACGAGCGCGGCGTCGACCCCGGCCATCGCCGTCTCGCCGACCGTCACGTCGGCGTACACGACCGGGGCGTCGAGCGCCGCGGCGGCCGCGGGGAGCTTCGGGACGGAGACCTCGGAGGCGTCGTCGCCGTCGGCGGTGTCGCCGTCGGCAGCGGCGTCGTCTCTCGTCGCGTCGCCTTCCGCACTGCGATCGGCGTCGCCCGCCGAGTCGCCGTCGTCGGCCGAATCGCCGCCGACGGTTCCACGCTCCTCCATCTCGCGGAGGCGGCGCTCCAGGTCGGAGGGATCCGTCGACACCTCGCCCGAATCGGCGATCTCCGCGACCATCGCCTCGACGGCGTCGACCCCCTCGAAGAGGAGGTCCATCAGCTCGGGCGTCACCTCGCGCTCGCCCTGCCGGACCGCGTCCAGGAGGTCCTCGAGGGCGTGTCCGAAGTCGGAGACGCCGTCGTACCCCATCGCCGCGGCGTTCCCCTTCAGCGTGTGGGCGACGCGGAACACGTCGTCCATCGCCTCGGCGTCCTCGGGGTCGGCCTCCAGCGCGAGCAGGGCGTTGTTGAGGTCGGTGATCCCGTCCTCCGCCTCGGCGACGAACGCGGCGCGGTGGGAGTCCATCAGGCCGCACCTCCCACGATCGCGCCGGCGACGTCGTCGAGGTCGTGGATCTCGTCGACACCCCCCGTCTGCACCGCGCGCTTGGGCATCCCGTAGATGACGCAGGTGTCCTCGCTCTGGGCGATCGTGCGGGCGCCGGCGTCGGCCATCGCGCGGATCCCCTCCGCGGCGTCCGACCCCATCCCGGTCAGCACGACGCCGACGAGCGGGTCGTCGACGACCGCGGCCGCCGAGCGCATCGTCACGTCGGCGGCCGGCGTCACCGACTGCGAGTCGTCCTCGTCGAGCTTGACGCGGAGCCGCCCGGCGCGGTAGCCGTCGATCCGCGTGTGGCTCCCGCCGCGGGCGACGACCGCCTCGCCGGCCCCGATCCGGGCCCCGTCGCTCGCCTCGCGCACGTCGTACGCGGAGGCCTCGTCGAGCCGGTCGGCGAACCGCGAGGTGAACGCCTCCGGCATGTGCTGGACGACGACGACCCGGCAGTCCGCCATCGGCAGCGCCGACAGCACGCGCTCGACCGCGTTCGGCCCGCCGGTCGACGCGCCGATCACGACCGTCAGCGGCGCGTCGAGGTCGACAGCCGTCGCGGTCGGCGAGATGCCCGTGCTCGCGCCGGTCGGGCCCGTCGAACCGGTCGCCGAGCCGCCCGGTCCGCCGCCGGCGAGGTCGCGCTCGCGCCGGTCGCGCGTCGCCGCGTCGAGGTCGGCGTCCGCGACCGACCTGACCGCCTCGACGAGCCGGTCCGACTCGCGGGAGACGCCGGTGGACACCTCGCCGCCCGGCTTCGAAAAGAAGTCGACCGCGCCGCGTTCGAGCGCCTCGAAGGTGACCTCCGCGCCCGCCGCGGTGTGCGCGGACAGCATCAGGACGGGCGTCGGCGTCTCGTCCATCAGCCGCTCGACGGCCTCCAATCCGCCCATCCCCGGCATCTCGACGTCCATCGTCACCACGTCCGGACGCGTCTCGGCGACCACCGACAGCGCCTCCGCGCCGTCGCCGGCCTCGCCGACCACCGCCACCCCGGCATCCGTCAGGAGATCGGCGATCAGCCCCCGCATGAACGGCGAGTCGTCGACGACAACCACCCGCAAGGAGTCGTCGCGACCGCCCCGCCGATCCGTCGTCCTACTCATGTGCGGAAGCGGAGCCAGAATCGGCATAAACCCACGGACCCAGTAATCACCCCTGATAATTCAGGGGACACGGTTATTGGTCGCTTCGCCGCAGGTCCGCCCATGGCAGCCACCGAGACGGAGGCCGAACCCACGAAGGTGTTGGAGTTCGGGCTGGGCGACGGGACGTACTGTCTGGACATCGGCGTCATCGACGAGATCGTCGACGCCGGCGAGCTGACGCGCATCCCCAACTCGCCGGACCACGTCGAGGGCGTGATGGACCTCCGCGGGCGGACGACGACGATCGTCGACCCGAAGACGCTGTTCGACATCGAGGCAGAGGGCCCCCGCGAGCGCATCGTCGTGTTCGACGACGACGAGATCGACGAGGGCGGCACCGTCGGCTGGATGGTCGACGAGGTGTTCCAGGTCCGCGACGTCGCTCCCGGCGACGTCGACCGGGGGACGACCGTGGACGACGAGGGGATCCGCGGGATCGTCAAGTCGGACGACCGCTTCGTCGTGTGGGTCTCGCCGGACGTGGAGGAGATCACCGATATCGACGCCGCCGACGTCGTCTCCGAGGAGTCCGAGCCGTAGCGAGGGCCTGAGCGGGCGGCCGAAAAGCGGCGGCGACGCGCCCGCGACCGTTCTCACCCCTGAGAAACGGGAGCCAACCCTTATGCGCCGACCGACGAGTGGCTTCGTATGCGCGCCACAAGCGGCGTTCCCGGGTTCGACGACCTCGTCGACGGCGGCTTCCCGGAGAATCGCTTATACGTTGTCAGCGGCCCTCCCGGCAGCGGGAAAACGACGTTCTGCTCGCAGTTCGCCGCGCAGGGGGCCCGCAACGGCGAGGACGTGCTGTACATCAGCATGCACGAGACCAAGGAGGGGATTCGCCGCGACATGAGCGGGTACGAGTTCGGGTTCGACCGCGCGCTCGACACGGACCGAGTCACCTTCCTCGACTCCTTCTCCTCGGACGGCCGCCGGTTCTTCGGGCTCCCCGGCGAGCGCCGGGACCACTCCGGCGTGACGAACCGGCTCACCGGCTTCATCAACTCCCGCGACATCGACCGCGTCGTCTTCGACTCCACCATGCTGTTGCGGTTCCTCCTCGACGACGACGAGGACACGATGATCCAGCTGCTCTCCTCGCTGAAGCGGACGGACGCGACGACGCTGCTCATCTCCGAGATGACCGACCCGAGCGCCTACTCGGAGGAGCACTACCTCGCGCACGGCGTCGTCTTCATGCACAACTACCTCGAAGACGACGGAATGCAGCGCGGGGTCCAGGTGCTGAAGATGCGCGGGACCGACGTGGACACCGACATCCAGGGCGTCGAGTTCACGGACGGCGGGCTCCGCGTCGGCGCCGCCGCGACGGTGACCCACTGATGTACGACCGGACCTTCGGCACGGAGTGGGACGAGCTCACCCGCGAGGAGGCGGTCCGGCGGGCGTTCGCCCTCGGCGTCGCCGAGGGCGTCGGGAACAGGCGACCGGCCGAGCTCGACCGCGTGATGGAGGCGTTCCCGAGCGCGTACGACCGGAGCCTCGTCGAGCTGGCGTACGACGAGGGGCGGACCAAGGCGCTCGTCGCCGCGGACGACGCGGACGACCCGAAGGAGGTCTGGGACGCGCTCGTCGACGGCGCCGGGACGCCCCGCGAGCAGCCCGTGCGGGCCGCGCTCCCCGGAGCGATAACGGATCTGACACTGACGGAACCCCCTCGAGAGGGCCCCCCGTCGTCACTTAATTTCCCCTCGATGCTGCGGAAGTGATCCCTCGGAAGGGTTTTACGCGATACCCCCTCAATCCAGACACATGACCGTGCTTCCCGACGCTGTCCGCGGCGCCGACAGCGTGCTCGTCAGCGGCCCCCCGATGAGCGGGAAGTACGACCTGTTCAACCGGCTGCTCGCCGAGTGGACCGACGAGCCGGTCGTCATCTCGACCGGCCGCACCGCGGAGAAGGTGCGCGACGACTACGAGACGATCACGGGGCGGGACGGCGCCGACGTGACCGTCATCGACTGCGTCACCCACGAGCAGGGCGACAAGCGCGAGGACACGCCGACGACCAAGTACGTCGGCAGCGCCGGGAACCTCACCGACATCGGGATCAAGTTCACAGACGTCGTCGAGTCGTCGGCCGGCCGCGACCGCGCGGTCGGCGTCTACTCGCTCTCCCAGCTGCTGATGTACTGGGACCCCGAGCGGATCTACCGGTTCACCCGCGTCATGACCTCCCAGACCTCGGGCGAGGGGTGGCCGTTCGTCGGCGTCGTCGGGTCGACGGCGCACGACGAGCAGGTGGTCCACACGCTCCACGAGCCGTTCGAGGTCGTCGTCGAGACGCGCGTCGAGGGCGACGACCGCGAGTTCCGCGTCCGCGGGCGGGTCGGCGGTCCCTCCGACTGGACCGGGTTCTAGCCGGAGGCGACGGCGCCCGGGCGACCGGACGGACGCGACGACGGCAGCCCGACCGAACCGACGCGACGACGCGGACGCTCTCCTACCCGATCAGCTCGAACTGCGCCCCGAGCGGCGGCGCGTCGACGATCCCCCAGTAGACGAACCGGTACGTTCCGGGACCGAGCGGCGGGCAGACGGCCAGATCGAGGTCGGGAACCGCCGAGGCGATCGCCTCCTCGTCGAGGTCGATCGACCAGCTGTACGCCCCGGTCGAGCCGAACGTCTCCTCGGAGCGGGGGAGTTCGACGGCCTCACCGGTCGTCGAACCGCGGACGTCGAGCCAGCCCGACGCGGTCTCCCGTTGGATCGAGTAGGCGTGTTTCCCGAGCGCGGTCGCGGGCTCGTCCCCCGTGTTCCGCAGCACCAACCGGAGCGACTGGCCGTACGTCTCCGAGTTCCCCTCGGCAGAGAGCTCGACCGTCGTCTCGCCCGCCTCGACGAGCGTCCCCTCGACCGCGCCCTCGAACGGCTGCGCGAGCCGGACGAACTCGTCGTCTTCGCAGGTCAGCGTCTCCGGGGTCCCCGCCGGCCCCTGCGGCCCGTCACCGGCGGCGAAATCGAGGCAGCCGGCGACGCCGGCCGCCCCCGCGGCGGCCAGCGTCCCCGCGGTCCGCGCCAACAGGTCGCGTCGCGTGCGCTCCATACGAACCGTAGGGGCGGGACCGGTTTCAAGGGCACGCGTTCGGGCGGCCGACGCCGACCGACTCTCCCCCGGACCGGCCGTACCGGCTCGGCGCGTCCGGGGTTCGGAACCGCTTTCCCGTCGGCCGGCGCATGACCGCCCATGGAGCTGTTCGGATCCAGCGGCATCCGCGGGGTCGCGCTGCGGTACCTCACGCCGGAGCTCGTCCTCGACATCGCGAAGGCGGCCGGATCGGTGTGGGACGCCGACCGGGTCGCCGTCGCCCGCGACACCCGCACCACCGGCGAGCTGTTCGCCAACGCCGCCGCGAGCGGACTGGCCGCGGTCGGCTGCGACGTCGACCGGCTCGGCGTCGTGCCGACGCCCGCGGTCGGCAGCTACTGCGAGTCGGCCGGGATCCCGGCGGTGCTCGTCACGGCCTCGCACAACCCGCCGGAGTTCAACGGGATCAAGCTCGTCGGCGACGATGGCGTCGAGCTCTCGGTCGACGTGCTCGAACGGGTCGAGCGCCGCGTCCTCGACGACGAGTACGATCTCGCCGACTGGCGGGACGCCGGCGCGACGACCGCCGTCGAGGGCGCGGTCGACGACTACGTCGACCAGCTGCTCGACGCGGTCGACCGCGAGGCGATCGCCGACGCCGGCCTGACGGTCGCGGTCGATCCCGGCCACGGGGCGGCGTCGGTGTCGTCGCCGCGGATCTACCGCGAGCTGGGGTGTGAGGTGCTGACGGTGAACGCGACGCCGGACGGCCACTTCCCCGGCCGCGACTCGGAGCCGGTCCCGGAGAACCTGGAGGCGCTCTCCCGGCTCGTCGCGACCTCCGACGCCGACGTGGGGATCGCCCACGACGGCGACGCGGACCGCGCCGTCTTCGTCGACGAGGACGGCGGCTTCGTCGACGGCGACACCTCCTTCGCGGCGCTGGCCGACGCCTGTCTGGACCCCGGCGACACCGTCGTCAGCGCCGTCAACGTCTCCCAGCGGCTCGTCGACGTCTGCGACGCGAACGACGCCGACCTGGAGCTGACGCCCATCGGCGCGACGAACATCATCACTCGGACGCGCGAGCTCCGCGAGGAGGGGCGGTACGTCCCCGTCGCCGGGGAGGGGAACGGCGGGCTGTTCTTTCCGCCGTACCGGCTCTCGCGGGACGGCGCGTACATCGGCGCCCGCTTCCTCGAACTGCTCGCGGACGCGGGCGACCCCGCCAGCGAGGTCGTCGCCCCCTACGCCGACTACCGCTTCGTGCGCCGGAACGTGGAGTACGCCGACGCCGACGAGCGCGACGAGATGCTCTCCGCGGCGCGGGCGTACGTCGAGACCGCCGACGCGAAGCCGAACACCACGGACGGCTACCGCCTCGACTACGGCGACGCGTGGGTGCTCGTGCGCCCCTCCGGGACGGAGCCGAAGATCCGCGTCTACGCCGAGTCCGCCGACGCGGACCGCGCCGAGCAGCTCGCGGCCGACATGCTGGTGGCCGTCGAGAGCGGGCGGTAGTCGGCGACGGGGGCGCCACGCCGGAAGCACGATGAGCGACGCATCAGGAGCCCGGGAAGCGATGCGTAAGGAGTCCGAGGAGCGATGCGACCGAAATCCGGTGAGCGGTGCGACGACTGATAACCTAGATATTCGACATGACAGAAATACGGTAGCTACCGGTAGTAATATATTAACTCGTCCTGTAGTAATAATCGACATGGCCGCAAAGAAGTCCGTTGTCGCATCGCGCGTCGACCAACACGGTTCGACCGTACCGACCGATCTGGTGCGGACGATGGAGAGCGAAACGGAGACGATCACCGGCGCCGTCGCGTCCGGAGCGGTAACGCTGGAGGACCTGGACCGGTTCGTCCGGAGCGTCGAGCGCGGCGAGGTCGACTGCTGCGGCGGGACCGACGCCGTCGTCCGGATCGTCCGGTCCCTGTTGAGCGACCGGCGCCCGAGCTGGGAGGAGATGGAGCCGGCCGGGCGGGCGACGGGCGCCTGACTCCGAGCCCGAGATAATCGGTTATCTGCGGTCTTGCGGATCTCTCGGCGGCTTTTCTCGTCCGCTTTTTCGCCCGTTTTCTCTCGTCCGTTCGGTCGGACCGCGCCGTTCTCTCGCGTCGTCCGCTACCGGTCGAGCGCCGCGAGCGCCTCGGCCGCCTCGCGGGCCGCCTGCAGGTGATCGCGCGCCCGTCGGGGGTCGTCCGTCTCCTCGGCCGCAGCGGCGAACCGGTAGAGCGTCCGCGTCAGCGACTCGCGCGCGTCGGCGACGCTCCCGGACCCGGCGGCCGTCGTCGCCGCGGAAGCCCCCTCGGACGCGCCGGCGGTCGGAGCGGACGCCTCGGTCGACGGCTCCGGGGGCGTCCCGGCCGACTCCCGGTCGGGCCGCCGCGGCTCGGCCGCCCCGTTCGCGCCGGTCGCCGGGGACTGCGCTCCGTCCGTCGGCGGTGTCGGCGATCGGTCGACCGCGTTCGCGCGGGCGTCCCCGGACGCGCTCTCGGTCGAGTTGTTTGCGGCCGAGTTGCCCGCGGCCGAGTCGTCTCCCTCGACGTCCGCGGCGTCGACCGTGTGGCAGGTCGGACAGAACTCCTGTCCGTCCTTTCGGAAGATCGGGTCGCCGCAGTCGTCGCAGTGGCGGTTCGTCATCGTCGCTCCCTGCAGGAGGAGCTCCGACATCCGCTGGGTGTGCTCGCGCTTCTCCTCGTCGTCCGCGAGCTTCTCGCGGAGCTTCTCCCGTTCGGCCTCCTTGTCGAACCCGTCGCTCATACGCGGACGAACGTGGTTGACGAGCAAAAGTCCGGTGGGCTCGGGACGGCCGCGGCCGGGCGACGACCGCCGCCGCGGCGTTGCGGTCCCGTCGCGGCGCGACGGCTACTCCTCGGTGATCGTGCGGTCGTCGGGGTCGAGCTCGCCGCGGTGGATCTTCGAGCCGTCCTGCGCGACCTGCCGGCCGAGCACCGCGCACTTCACCCGCATCGGGGAGATGTCGACGCCGAGCATCTCGGTGACGTCGTCGGTGTCCATCTCGTGGAGCTCCTCGACCGCCATCCCGTGGAGCCGCTCCGAGAGCATGCTCGCGGAGGCCATTGAGATGGCGCAGCCGTCGCCGGTGAAGCGCACCGCCTCGATCGTCTCGCCCGCCTCGTCGAGGTCGACGTCCATCCGGATCGTGTCGCCGCAGGAGGGGTTCTCGCCGACGTGCGTGAAGTCCGGCTCCTCGAGCTCCCCGTAGTTTCGCGGGTTCTTGTAGTGGTCGAGGATCTGCTGCCGATACATGTCCGAGCCCAGTCCCATATCGGTCTGTGGTAGGCCGGTGCGGGTCAAAAGGGTTCCGTCGGTCGCGACGAACGACCGGCTACTCCTCCGAGGGAGGCGCTCCTGCGGCCGCCCCTGGTCCGTCCGGTGAGACCGTCGTCGCCGTGCGGGGGCTCCGGGCGTCGCCGCCGACGAGTCCGCGGAGTCGCTCGAGGAGGCGGTCGTACTGGCCGCGTTCCGACCGCTTCGAGAAGTAGGCGTCCGCGCCGGCCCCGAGCGCCCGCGCTTCCGTCTCGCTCTCGCGGCAGGTGGTGTGAAACGCGACCGGCACGCCGCCGTCCCGCTCCCGGAGCCGCTCGACCAGTTCGACGCCGGAGCCGTCCGGGAGCCGCTGCTCGGTCACGACGCAGTCGGCCGCGTCGAGCGCTTCCAGCGCCGCCCCCATCCCCTCGACCGACCGGACCGCGAACCCGTCGGCGAACCGCTCCGCGAACGCCGCCAGCAGCTCCGCGGAGTGCGCGTCCGGTTCGACGTGAAGCAGGACGACGGGGCCCCCGCCTTCGGACGGGTCGCCGCCGTTGGTGGTGTGCGTGTCTGTCCGGGCGTCGGACGCCGTCGGAGATCGTGTGGAATCTGTCATGAGTAGGACATATCGACGAGACGTGGTCGGCCGTTCGTGACGGACCTCGTCGCGGCCGGGCCCTCGGCGAGCGCCGCGAACCCCCGACGTCGGAAGCCGTCGGCGAGGGCGTCCCGAGAGCGGTCGTCTCCCGTCGCCCGCGTTCGGTCCGCCATGGTGACTCGGCGAACGCGCCCCGTACACGTATAACCGGAAGACGCTCAGTCCGGATTGTCCCGGATTAATCCCGTTTTATCGTCGCGTGTCGCGTTCGTTTATAACCGGTCACCGACCGCTCCCGCGATCATTCCGGCGACGGGGTGGCGGACGGTCGAACGCGCTCCGGACAGACGGTTTCGGCGCGATGGCTCTGGAGACGTGGAGCGGGGAACACGCGGCGCGGACTTCGATCTCCGGCGCGCGAGGCCGGCGTCAGGCGAACAGGTCGCGCGCCTCGCCGACGGCCTCGACGAGGGCGTCGATCTCCTCCACGGTGTTGTAAAGGTAGAAGGAGGCGCGCGCCGTGGCGGCGACGCCCATCTCGTCGTGGAGCGGCTGCGTGCAGTGGTCGCCGGCGCGGATCGCGATCCCGTAGTCGTTGAGGATGCTGGAGAGGTCGTGCGCGTGGACGCCCTCGACGTTGAACGCGACGAGCCCGCCGCGGTCGTCGCCCGCCGGGCCGTAGATCTCCACGCCGCCGAGGTCGGTCAGCTCGTCGTAGGCGTACTCCGCGAGCAGGTCCTCGTGGGCCTCGACCCGGTCCATGCCGATCTCCTCTAAGTACTCGATCGCGGCCGCGAAGCCGATCCCCTGCGCGATCGAGGGCGTCCCGGCCTCGAACTTCCACGGCAGGTCCTCCCACGTGGAGTCCTCGAAGGAGACCCGCCGGATCATGTCGCCGCCGTAGAGGTACGGCTGCATGGAATCGAGGAGCTCCTCGCGGCCGTACAGCGCGCCGATCCCGGTCGGGCCGCACATCTTGTGCGCGGAGAAGGCGAAGAAGTCGACGCCGAGCTCTTTCACGTCGACCGCGCGGTTCGGCACCGACTGCGCGCCGTCGGCGAAGACGTACGCGTCGTTATCGTGCGCGAGGTCCGCGAGGTCGGCGATCGGGTTGATCGTGCCGAGCGTGTTCGAGACGTGGACGGCCGACACCATCTCCGTGTCGTCGTCGACGAGCTCCCGGGCGTCGTCCATGTCGAGCCGGCCCTCGTCGGTCACGTCGATGAACCGCACGTCGGCGCCGGTCCGCTTGCCGATCTGCTGCCAGGTGACGAGCGAGGCGTGGTGCTCCATCTCGGTGAGGACGACGTTGTCGCCGGGGCCGAGCTCCTCGAGGCCCCACGCGTACGCGACGAGGTTCATCGCCTCGGTCGTGTTCTTCGTGAAGACGATCTCCTCGCGGCCCGCGGCGCCGACGAAGTCGGCGACCGTGTCGTGGGCCTCCTCGTAGGCGACCGACGCCTCCTGGCTCAGCTGGTGGATCCCGCGGTGGACGTTGGAGTTGTAGCTCCGGTAGTAGTCGGAAATCGCGTCGACGACCGGGTCGGGCGTGTGCGACGTCGCCGCGTTGTCGAGGTAGACGAGCGGCGTGTCGTCGCCCGGTCCCTCCCCCGGCGACTCCGGGTCCCCGCCGACCTTCCGGTCGAGGACGGGGAAGTCGGCCCGGAGCGCCTCCACGTCGAACGGGTACTGCTCCTGAACTCCCATTATGCCGAGTTGGGCCCCGAGGACTAACACGTCTTCGGTTCGGTAGGTGTTGCTGATAGCTCGGAGCGAAATGAGTACCCGTTTCTCGTTACGTTCCCGGTGAATCGTTCAACGATCCCGTCTACCTGCTTATATACTGTCGCTGCTGACGGTGCGGTCAACACCTCCAAAGCCCCAGCCACTCGGCGATACGTGAGCGATTACGTCATCGTCAACACCTCCAAAGCCCCAGCCGCGACGGCTCGGGGGCCTCGTTGTGCTCCTTTGAGTTCCACCCGGCCGCACGGAACCGCAGCCTCACGCCTCCCCAGCCTCGTCGCTCGCCGCGGGCGAGCGACTCCCTCGCGCGTGCGGTTCGCGGCCCTGCGGGCCGCTCACCGGCGCACGCCGGCTTTATTTATAAACGGTCGCGTCGAGGTACCTCCTTCTCCGCGTTCCGGCGCGACGGCCGAACTAATGCCCTTTTGAACGCGGGGACCCTCCGGTCGGGTATGACCGAGACCCTCAGGCTCGCCACGCGCGGGTCGGACCTGGCCCTCCGGCAGGCCGGGACCGTCCGCGACGCCCTGTCGAGCCGCCGACGCGACGTGGAGATCCGCCGCGTCGAGACCCGCGGCGACCAGATCCCCGACGAGCTGATCCACCGGCTCGGGAAGACCGGCGCCTTCGTCCGCTCGCTCGACGAGGAGGTGCTCGCCGGCGACGCCGACCTCGCCGTCCACTCGCTGAAGGACGTGCCGACCGAGGGGATGGACGACGTGGTGATCGCCGGCGTCCCCGAGCGCGCCCCCTCCGGCGACGTGCTCGTTCACCCGGACGGGCTCGGCATCGAGGACCTCCCCTCCGGCGCGGTGGTCGGCACCGGCTCGCTCCGGCGGACCGCCCAGATCAAGGCCACGCGGCCGGACCTCGTCGTCGAGCCGCTGCGCGGCAACGTCGACACCCGGATCGAGAAGCTGCTCGCGCCCGGCCTGCAGGCGGAACACGAGCGCCGGCTGATCGCCTCGGGCGAGGCGAGCGCGATGACCGCCGAGGAGGGCGGGGCGGGATCCGAAAACGGCTCTGTGGACGCCGAAGGCGACGATCCCGAGGTCGACGAGGAGTTCGACCGCACCGTCGAGGAGTGGTTCGACTCCCTCTCCGACCTGGAGCGCTCGGCGATGGAGCGGAAGGTCGAGACGGAGTACGACGCGATCGTCCTCGCGGAGGCCGGCCTCCGGCGCTCCGACCTGTACCGCGAAGTTCCGACGACCCGGCTCCCGCGCGAGGAGTTCGTCCCCGCGGCGGGCCAGGGCGCCATCGCGGTGACCGCGACCGACCCCGACGTGATCGAGGACGTGCGCTCCGCCGTCGACCACCCTCGGACCCGGGTGGCGGTCACCGTCGAGCGGACGATCCTCGGCGAGCTCAACGGGGGCTGCGTCGCCCCGATCGGCGTCTCGGCGCTCGTGCAGGGCGAACACGTCCACACGCGCGTCCGCGTGCTCTCGACGGACGGCACCGAGGAGGTGGCCGACACGCGCGACCTCCCGATCCGGTCGCACGCGAAGGCGGCCGAGTCGTTCGCGGCGGACCTGGCGGACCGGGGCGCCGACGACCTGATCGCGGCCGCCCGCGAGGAGGCCGAGGTCGACGAGGGGACCCGACAGGAGGCGGACGATGAGTGAGGAGGCGGCGACGCCGACCGAGGAGCGGGCCGGCGACGACCTCGGCACCGTCCACCTCGTCGGCTCCGGCCCGGGCGACCCGGACCTCATGACCGTGAAGGCCGCCCGGCTGATCGAGTCGGCCGACGTGGTCCTCCACGACAAGCTCCCCGGCCCGGAGATCCTCGGAGAGATCCCGGCGGAGAAGCGCGAGGACGTCGGCAAGCGCGCCGGCGGCGAGTGGACCCCGCAGGAGTACACGAACCGGCGCCTCGTCGAACTGGCGCGCGAGGGGAAGTCGGTCGTCCGGCTCAAGGGCGGCGACCCGTTCGTCTTCGGCCGGGGCGGCGAGGAGGCCGAACACCTCGCCGACGCAGGAGTCCCTTTCGAGGTCGTCCCCGGCGTCACCTCGGCGATCGCGGGCCCCGCGGTCGCCGGGATCCCGGTGACGCACCGCGACCACGCCTCCTCCGTCTCCTTCGTCACGGGCCACGAGGACCCGACGAAGGCGGAGTCGGCGGTCGACTGGGACGCGCTCGCCGCGACCGGCGGGACGATCGTCGTGCTGATGGGCGTCGGCAAGCTGCCCGCGTACGCCGCCGAGCTCCGCGACGCCGGGCTCGCCGGCGACACCCCGGTCGCGCTGGTCGAGCGCGCGACGTGGCCCGACATGCGCGTCGCGACCGGCACCCTCGACACCATCGTCGACGTCCGCGACGAGGCGGGGATCGAGCCGCCCGCGGTCACCGTCATCGGCGACGTGGCCGCGACCCGGGAGCGCGTCGTCGAGTTCCTCCGGAACGACCGCGAGCGGGGGAGCGACGCGTGAGCGACGACGCCCCCCGCGTCGCCGTCTTCCGCCCGGCCGACGAGCGGATCGACGACGCCGCGGCGCTGTTGGAGTCGCTCGGCGCCGATCCGGTCGCCGACCCGATGCTCGCGGTCGAGCCGACCGGCGCGGTTCCCGCCGCGGCCCCCTGGGTCGTACTCACGAGCAAGACCGGCGTCGAGCTCGCGGCCGAGGCGGGCTGGGCGCCGGGCGACGCGACGCTCGCCGCCATCGGCCCCGCGACAGCCGCCGCGGCGCGCGAGGCCGGCTGGGCCGTCGACGTGGTCCCGGACGAGTACACCTCGGCGGGGCTCGTCGAGGCGCTCGCCGACCGCGTCGACGGCGAACGCGTCGAGGTGGCGCGCTCGGACCACGGCAGCGACGTGCTCTTGGAGGGCCTCCGCGCGGCCGGCGCGACGGTGAACGAGACGGTGCTGTACCATCTGACCCGGCCGGAGGCGGCGGGCGAGTCCGCCGCGCTCGCCGCCGCGGGCGACCTCGACGCCGCCGCGTTCACCTCGTCGCTCACGGTGACGCACTTCCTCGACGCCGCCGAAGAGCGGGGCGTCCGCGGCGGGGCGATCGCGGGCCTCGCCGACGCGGTCGTGGGCGCGATCGGCCCGCCGACGGCGGAGACGGCAGCGGAGCACGGGATCGACGTCGACGTCGTCCCGGACGACGCCGACTTCGCGGCCCTCGCCGAGGCGGTGGTCGAGGCGGCGACGGACGGCCAGGGGACCACGGACGCCGAGACGACCGACGACACCTCATCGAGCCGTTAGTTCTCAGCGACGAGAGTCGACTCCTGACAGAACGGTATCCGATCTTCGAGAGGTGTTTCGAGACCCCTCGCGGCGTTTCGAGCCGACCGTACTGGCAACCGATTTATCAGACGAGATAACTAGGTCCGTGCATTTATCATCCGACAGGTACGGATTAGTGACATGCAACCGAGCGAGCGCTGGGCGCTGCGGACCGACGACGAGGTGTTAGTCGTCGAGTTCCCGCACGGGACGGGACTCAGCCCCGCCGACGGCGAGGCGCTGCTCGACCGGTGGCGGAGCGTCACCGCCGACCGCGTGGTCGACGCCGTCGTCCTCGTGGTGCGGACGAGCCGACCCTGCTCGGACGCCGGCCGGCGCGCGCTGCGCGAGTCCGCGCAGATCGCCGTCGCCCGCGGCGTGGACCGGTTCGCGGTCGTCGGCGAGCGCTCGAAGCGCCGGTACCTCAAACGGACCATCGACGTCGAAGGGGTCGACACCGAGGCGTTCAACGACACCGCCCCGGCGCTACGCTGGGCGAAGCGTCAGTCGGCGACCGTCCCCTCCGTCGAGACGTCGTCGTAGCTAGCTGTCGTCTCCGGCCGCGGTCCCGTTTTCGGCGTCGTCGGTTTCGTTTTCGCCGTCGTCGGTCTCGTTTCCGGCGGCTCCGCCGTCTTCGCCGTCCGATCCGTCGGCTTCATCTCCGTTTTCGCCCTCGTCGTCCTCGTCGTCCCCGTCATCGTCCCCGCCATCGTCGTCTTCGTCGTCGATCTCGTTGACGTCGACGTCCCGGCCCGCGACCCCGCTCCCCGAGATCACGGGCTTGAGGATGTAGCCATTGTTCGGACCGCGCTTGACGACGTTGATGTCGAAGACGAAGCTGACGGCCTCGTCCGGGGTGACCTCGAACCCGTTCGTGATCTGGAGCTTCTCGCTCGGGAGCTTCACGTCGACCGCTTCGCCGTCGACGATCCCCTCGACGGCGGAGACGGAGAGCTCGATCTTCTCGTAGCTCCCCGCCGGGATCTCGCCGTCGAACACGGCCGTCGCGTCCTCCTCGATCACCCGCGTGAGGTCGACCGTCGCGCCGTCGAGGTCGACGACGGTGAAGCCGCGGTCTTCCTCGCTCTCGTCGTCCCCGTCCCCGTCATCGTCGTCTTCGTCGGCGCCCTCCTCGCTCTCGTCGTCTCCGCCGTCTTCCTCCTCTCCGCCCTCCTCCTCGGCGGTTCCGTTCGGGGAATCGGTCTCGGACTCGGTTTCGTTGCCGGTCTGGTTCGTCTCGTCGCCTTCGTCGTCGGACTCCTCCGCGTCGTCCTCGCCGTCCTCGTCTCCGTCGTCTTCGTCCCCTCCCTCGCTCGCCTCGAAGATACGAGCCTCGCTGAGCGTGACGTCCAGTCGGTCGAAGTCGGCGATGTCGGCCGGCGCGTCGCTGATGAGGAGTCGGAAGTTGCCGGTGAGCGTCTCCGATCCGTCGGAGCCGTCCGACCCGTCCGACCCGTCCGACCCGTCCGACCCGCCCGACGAGGGGAGCGCACCGTCGCCGGCACAGCCGGCGAGCAGCGTCGCGCTCGCGCCCGCGCCGAGCGCCACGAACTCCCGGCGCCGGAAGCCGTCGGTCGGGGTGTCCTGCGAGCTGTCGCCGCCAGTCGTCTGCGGTCGGTCCGTCATGGTGAGTCGATCAACGGGCCCCGGACGGGTATATAACGGAGATCCTCAGTCCGAATTAATACGGATCAAACCCGTTTTCATCGGTCGGGAACTCCCGGGAAGACCCCGATGACGGCCGCCTGAACGACGGGTTACGGCGCGGCCGTTTCGATTCCGGCCTCCTCGACCACGCGCTTCGCCTCCCGGGCGGCGCGCTCGCGGACCGCGTCGGCGTCGGTCCCGACGTGCTCGCCGTCGGCGTACCGGACCTCACCGTCGACCATCGCGAACACCACGTCGTCGCCGTGGGCGGCGTACACCAGGTGCGAGAGCGGGTCGTGAACCGGAGTGGCGCGCGTGCGATCGGTGGTGAGCCCGATCACGTCGGCGCGCCGGCCCTCGCGGAGCGTGCCGAGCCGGTCGAAGCCGGCGGCGCGCGCGCCGTTCGTCGTCGCCATCTCCACCACGGTCTCGGCCGGGAGCCGCGTCGGGTCGCGGGCGTCGACCTTCCCGAGGAGGCTCGCCTGGCGCATCTCGGTGAAGGGGTCGAGCGTGTTGTTGCAGGGCGGGCCGTCGTTGCCGAGCGCGACCGAGATCCCCCGGTCGAGGTAGTCGTGGACCGGGGCGACCCCGGAGGCGAGCTTCATGTTCGAGGAGGGGCAGTGAGTGACGACCGTGTCGGTCTCGGCGAGGACCTCGCGCTCGCGCTCGTCCGTGTGCACGCAGTGCGCGAGGGTCACGTCCGACCCCGTGAGCCCGACCTCGTCGAGCCACAGGACGTTCCGCTTCCCCGTGTCGGCCTCCACGGTCGCGATCTCCTCTTCGTTCTCGCTGGCGTGGGTGTGGATCGTCACGCCGTCGTGGCGGTCGGCGAGCTCGCGGCAGCCCCGCAGGCACGCCTCGCTGCAGGTGACGGCGAACCGGGGGGTGACCGCGTACCGGACCCGGCCGTCGGCGGCGCCGTGGTACTCCTCGATCAGGGCCTCGCTCTCGGCGAGCGCGGCGTCGGTGTCCTCCAGCAGGCCGTCGGGGGAGTCCCGGTCCATCAGCACCTTCCCGAGCCGGGCGCGGATCCCCGTGTCGATCGCGGCCTCGAACGCCTGCTCCGCGTGGTTGACGGAGAGGTGGTCGACGACGGTCGTCGTCCCGCTCTCGAGGCACTCGAGGTACCCCAGCTCGGCGGCGGCGCGGGTCGCCTCGGCGTCCATGGCGGCCTCCATCGGGAGCACGGCGTCGAACAGCCAGTCGAGGAGGGCGTCGTCGTCGGCTATCCCCCGACCGAGCGACTGGACCGAGTGCACGTGACCCCCGATCAGCCCGGGCGCGACGATGTCGACCTCGCGGCGCTCATGGTCGGGGTACTCCTCGCGGAGGGCGGCGGCGTCGCCGACCGCGGCGATCGTCGCGCCCTCGACGACGACCGCGCCGTCGGCGATAACGGTCTCGGGGTCGGCGATGACGGTTCCGGCGATCAGCATGTCCGTCCGTTCCTGACGGTCGTCTCTTAAGAGCGTGTTCCTCGCGGGTCGGTGGCGTCGTTGCGGATCGACGGCGCCCGACGCGGACGCCGATGCGACCCGCTCCACCGCCCGCTACTCCGGTTCCGTCTCGCGCTCGCGACGCGTGCTGGGCTCGCGCCGCTCCGCCGCGTCTGCGTCGATCCGGCCTTCCAACTCCTCGGTCTCCAGCAGCCGGTCGAGCCGGCGCTCGAACTCTGCCTCGCCGATCTCCCCGGTCGCGTACCGCTCGCGGAGCGTCGCCAGCGGATCGTCGGTCGTCGCGGTCGTCGACCCCGACTCCCCGTCGGCCCCCTCGGACTCGACGAGCGGGAAGTCCTCGCCGAGCACCAGCACCAACGGGATGAGCACGAAGAAGCCGAGGATGAACGTGGCGGGAATCAGCGCCGACAGCACCTCCGGGAGGAGGACGGCGAACAGCGACGTGAACCCGAACGACAGGATCGCGAGAAGCCCGATCAGCCGCTTCTTCTCGAACGTCGGGAGGGACATACGCGGGAGGTTTCGACGAATCAACAAAAACGTACTGCCGCCGGTCCGTCGGGCGGGTCGACCGCGGCGGCGACCGCGACCGACGGCTATTCGTTCCGGCCGCCCCCAGCCGGATCCGTGCTCAGATACGTGACGACGAATCCCGGGAAGGTGCGCGAGGCGGAGCGCTACCTCCCGGACGGCTCGGTGGAGCGGCTCGACTTCGACTACACGGAGATCCAGGCCGACGAGCTGGGGCCGATCGCCGCCCGCGGCGCGCGCGAGGCGTACCGTCACGCCGACGGGCCGGTGCTCGTCGACGACGCCGGCCTGTTCGTCGAGGGACTCGACGGGTTCCCGGGCCCGTACTCCTCGTACGTGGAGGAGACGCTCGGAATCGAGCGCGTCCACGAGATCGCCGCCGGCCTCGACGACGGCCGGGCCGCGTTCCGCTGCACCCTCGGCTACTGCGACGGCGAGGGATTCGCCGCGAGCCCAGATCCCGTCGATCGGGGGGACCGAGACGCGGCCGCCGCTGCCGGACCGGACGGCGAGGGGCCGGACGGCGGAGAACAGGACGGTGATGCGGGAGACGGTGACGGCGCGGGAGACGGCGACGGCGCGGCCGACGCGCTCCCGGTCAAGCTGTTCGAGGGGTACGTTCCCGGACGGATCGTGGCGCCGCGCGGCGACGGCGGCTTCGGCTACGACCCGATCTTCGAACACGACGGCGAGACGTTCGCCGAGATGGACACTGACCGGAAGAACGCGGTGTCGCACCGCGGCCGCGCCTTAGAGAAGTTCGCGGAGTGGTACGCGGACCGGTGAGACGGCCGCTCGGGCGGCGCCTCAGGCGGCCTCGGCGATAGCGGCGGTCAGCAGGTCGCAGCCGAGTTCGATCTCGCGCTCGGTGACGTCGAGCGGCGGGAGGACCCGGAGCACGTCGTGGCCGCACGCCAGCGTGAGCAGGCCGCGGGAGAACGCGTTCTCTAGGACCGCGTCGCGGCGCTCCTTGGAGTCGAACTGCAGGGCGAGCATGAGGCCCTTCCCGCGGACGTCGACGACGCCCGAGAGGTCGGCGTCGCGCATCGTCTCTTTGAACTGTCGGCCCCGAACCGTTGCGTTGTCCATCAGGTCGTGCTCGCGGATCGCGTCGAGCGTGAGCGCGCCCTGCGCGGAGGCGATCACGTCGCCGGCGCCCCACGTCGACGAGAGCCGGCCCTTCTCCTCGGGGAACACGTCCGCCCGCGAGATCGTCGCGCCGACGCGGAGCCCCTTCGCGCTGGAGATCACGTCCGGTTCGAGCGCGTAGTGGTCCGATCCCCACAGCTCGCCGGTCCGCCCGACGCCGGACTGGATCTCGTCGGCGATCAGCGTGATGTCGTGCTCGTCGACGAGGGCGGCGACTTCGTCGGTGAACGCCTCGGAGGGGAACCGGTAGCCGCCCTCGCCCTGGATCGGCTCCAGGATGAGGTACGCCACGTCGTCGGGGTCGACGTGCCCGCGATCGGGGTCGAGCTTCTCGCGGAGCCGGGAGACGCCGCCGGCGAAGAAGCCGCACGAGCAGGTCTCAGGGGTGCAGTTGCGGTCGTCGCAGAACGGGGCGTCGTGGACGCCGCTGATCTCCGGGAACTCCCGGCGGTAGACGGCCTTGGAGCGGTTGAGCGAGAGCGCGCCGAGCGTCCGCCCGTGGAACGCGCCGTCGAACGTGATCGCGTGCTTGGCGCCGCCGGAGCCGTCGTACGCGATCTTGATCGCGTTCTCGACCGCCTCCGCCCCGGAGTTCGAGAGGAAGACGGTGTCCATGTCGTAGTGGGCGGTGACCTCGGTGAGTCGCTCCATCAGCCCGGAGGAGCCGGGAAGCCCGTCACCGGGCGACTCGCCGCCGGCGACGTAGAAGTCCTGGCCCGCGACCTTCAGCGGGTCGACCAGGTCGAACTCCGCGAGCGGCTCCATGATCTTCGGGTTGTTGTACCCGAGCGGCGCGGCGGCGACGTGGCTCGTGAAGTCCATGAGGACGTTGCCGTCGACGTCGGTGCAGAACGGGCCCTCGGCCGGGGCGGTGCGGTCCCAGACGAACTCGTAGACGTACGTGCTCGGCGCGGCCGACTCGTGGTGGTAGTCGACCCACTCCCGCGCATGCTCGCCCGGGAGGTCCGTGACGTCAGGGGTGGCCGTGTGGCGATCCATGGTGACGCGACGCACGCGGGCGGAATAAATGCGGGGCGATCCGGCTGGCGTTGGAGAAACGTCCAACCGCGGCTCCCGAAGCTGAGTGACACGGACGAGAGAAGGGTCCGCGTGGCCGAACCCGACCGGTCAGTGGTCGACGTACTGCGTCTCCCACTCGGTCCGGGCCTCGATCTCGCGGCGCCCGCGGCGGGTCAGCGTGTAGTAGTTCGTGCGCCGGTCCCGCTGGCCCTTCTCGACGAGACCCTTCTCGACGAGCGTGTCGAGGTTGGGGTAGAGCCGGCCGTGGTGGATCTCCTTCTCGTAGTAGTCCTCGAGCTCCTCTTTGATCGCGAGTCCGTGTGGCTCGTCCAGACCGGCGATCACGTAGAGCAAGTCACGCTGAAAACCCGTGAGATCGTACATGCAACTGTCAGTACATTCCTATTCCAAATAAATAAACATACCGTTATAAACAACGTCGATCCGCGCTCCGACCCGCGGAGTCACTCGATACCTGCGGTTCCGTCGTGTCAGTCGAGCAACTACGGTGCGCCGGTCCGGGGCCGAACTGCGCCCTCGATCGAATGCACGGGAGATGATAGATCGGCCCGGAACGACGGGAGATCGGGACGGTCGCTGGGATCCGGGGTCGGCGGGCGCTGGATTCGGTGGTCGGCGGGCGCTGGATTCGGTGGTCGGCGGGCGCTGGATTCGGTGGTCGGCGGGCGCTGGACTCGGAAGGCGGCAGTCGCACCGCTCTCAGCGTGGCGGTGTCCGAGTACGCAGAAAGCCGGCGCGCCCGACGCGGAAAAAAGCCGCGTCGAGCGGCCGATTGGTCCCCGCTGACGCTTCGGCCCTCCAGACGAAGCGTCACCAGATGATACAGGGTTCGAATTGATAAAGCTAACGAGGGCCCGCTGTTGGTGTAGCCTCCGTAACACGTTACCGAGGTCGAGACGGGTGGGCGGGTCCGCGCCGGGCGGCCCGGGTCACATGTGCTCCTCCTCTAGCACCCAGCCGAGCGCGCGCTTGTAGTGGGTGAACAGCTGCTCGACGCCGCGGTGCGACATCTCCTCGTCGTCGAGCTGCTCGCGAAGGAACTCGTACTGCTCGCGAACTTCGTCTTCGGAGCGCATGGGCGCGGCTACGGTTCGTGACCGGATAGTGTTGTGGCCGAAGACGACGTGCACGAGTTGCGACGCGGGTCGACGGCGAACACCTCCAAAGTCCCAGTCGCTCGTGCATAGATGATCGACTGTGGATCGACAGCGAACACATCCAAAGCCCCAGCCGTGAGGTGCGCGCACGCTCGCTGCGCTCCTCGTCACTCGCTCCGCTCGTTCCTGCGGTGCTTGCGTCGCCTCCGCGCACCTCACGGCTGCCCCTTTGAGTCCCGCCCGCACCGCGACAGCACAGCACCTCACGCCTCCCCAGCCTCGTCGCTGGCGCCGCCGGCGCCAGCGACTCCCTCGCACGCGCTGACTCGCGGCCGCGGGGCGGCCGCTCGCAGGCGCGCGCCGACGCAGCCACTGCAGTTCCATTTATAAATGGTCGCCGTCGGTCGCCGCGCGAACGATACGTTGATACGTCGACCGCCGGTACTCGGTGAGACGATGGACGACCGGACGCGCGAGTACCTGAAGGGGCGGTTCGGCGACTACTACCGCCGCGCCTCGCCGTCGCTCCCGCCGGACGCGAACCTCCGCGAGTGGGGCCACATCCCGTGGACGCCCGGCTCCGGGACGACGATGGTCCGCCACCAGTCGCTGTTCGACCTGGGCGACGTCGACACGTTCTTCGCGGACAACGCGCCCCGGCACGCCTACTTCTCGGCCGCGCGCTACGACGACCCCGGCGCCTCGACGATGTCGAAGAAAGGGTGGCGCTCCGCCGACCTCATCTTCGACCTCGACGCCGACCACCTCCCCGGCGTCGACCCCGAGACCACCTCGTACCCTGAGATGCTCGCGGAGTGCAAGGCGGCGCTCCTGCGGCTGCTGGACTTCCTCGACGACGATTTCGCCTTCGAGGACCTCACCGTCGTCTTCTCCGGCGGGCGCGGCTACCACGTCCACGTCCGCGACGAGAGCGTGCGGGGGCTAGACAGCGAGGCGCGCCGGGAGATCGTCGACTACGTGCGCGCGATCGACCTCGACACCGAGGGGCTGATCCGCACCGTCTCCGAGCGCGGCACGACGAAGCGCGTGCTCCGGACCGAGGGCGGCTGGGGCGCCCGCGTCCACGAGGCCCTCGTCGCGTACGCCGACGACCTCCGCGACATGGACGAGGACGCGGCCCGCGAGCGCCTGATGGAGCTGGACGGGATCGGCGAGGGGCGCGCGGAGACGATCCTCGGCGCGTTCGACCGGAACCCGACCGCGGTCCGCGAGGGCAACGTGGAGGCTGGCGGCCCGGGCGTCCGCCGGCTGGTCTCCGCGCTCGCCGCGCGCGTGGCCGCGACCGACACCGCGCCGATCGACGAGCCGGTGACCACCGACACGCGGCGGCTCATCCGGCTTCCGGGCACGCTTCACGGCGGCTCCGGGCTCGTCGTCACGCCGATCGACCGCGGCGACCTCGCCGACTTCGACCCGCTGCGGGACGCGGTGCCGGACCGGTTCGTCGGCCGCGAGATCCGGATCGAGACCGACGCCGATCGGACGGTAGAATTAAACGGTGAGCGCGTCAGAGTTGAACCTGGTAGAAACACCGTGCCCGAGTTCGCCGGGGTCTTCCTCATGGCCCGCGGCGAGGCGCGGAAGGCATCCGAACAATGAACCTCGACGAGCTCAGATCGGCCCAGGCGAAGGAACGCCGCAAGGACAGCCTCCAGCACCTGCGGGACTCCTTCTACGACGACGTGGCCGCCTACGTCGCCGACCTGCGCGCGGCCCGCGACCGCCGCGCCGAGCAGGTCGACAAGCCGTTCTCCGACGACGACGTCCGGCGCCTCTCGGACGAGGTGGAGACGGCAGAGGAGGTCGCCGAGGCGCTGTACGAGCGCCGCGTCGGCAAGGTCGTCAAGCTCGCGTCGTTCGCGGCGGCCGACATGCCGGTCGACGCCGACGGCATGACGACCGAGGAGCGGGAGCTGTTCGACGACCTCGTCGAGCGGATCGAGGCGAACAAGTCCAGCGTGCTCGACGTGCTCTCCGGCGAGGTGTCGGTAGACGAGTCAGCGTCCGGGTCGACGGCCGCTTCCGCGTCGGCGTCCGCTTCCGCGTCCGATCCCGAGTCCGTACCCGCGCCGGACCCCGATTCTCCGGATCCGGCGGATCCGACCGGGCGGACGGACTCGACCGACAGCGGCGCGGACGACGAGGTCGCCGACGCGCTCGCCGGCGCCATGGGCGGCGCGGACGACGAGGTCGCGGACGCCCTCGACGCGACCCCCGGCGAGACGGGAGGGGCGTCCGAACCGCCGCCGACCGACGCGCCGGAGCACAGCGCGAGCGACGGCGCCGTCGACGCCGCATCCGAGGGCGCCACCACCGACGGCGGCCCGACCGTGGTCCCGCCCGAGCCCGCACCGCCCGGCGCACCGGGGGTCGACGACCCGGGGGACGCGGGCGAGGCCGACTCGTCAGACTCGACTGACGGCGTCGCCGGCGCCTCCTCCGAAACCGACCCGACCGTCGACGACCGCGCGACCGTCCGGATCACCCGCGACGTCGGCGCCATCTTCGGCGTCGACGAGCGGGAGTACGACCTCGCGAGCGAGGACGTCGTGACCCTCCCCGTCGAGAACGCGGAGCCCCTCGTCCAGCGGGACGCCGCGGAGCGGCTCGACTGAGCCCGTCGACGGACGCCGACGCCGCGACCGACGAACACTAACGCCGCGGGCGGTTAGCGGTCGGCAATGGAGGTCGAGTTCCTCGGCGGCGCCCGCGAGGTCGGTCGGAGCGCGGTCCTCGTCGACGACGCGCTGCTCTTGGACTACGGCCTGTTGACCGCGGACCCGCCGCGGTACCCGGTCCGCAACCCCGAGCCCGACGCGGTCGTCGTCTCGCACGGCCACCTCGACCACGCGGGCGCGGTGCCGGCGCTGCTGAAGGGCGACCGTCGGCCCGCGGTCCACTGGACGCCGCCGACCGCCGACTTGACGCGGACGCTCGCGCGCGACACACTCAAGCTGCACGGCAACAGCCCGCTCTGTCCTTTCTCGGAGGAGCACGTCGCGCGGCTCGGCGAGGTCGAGGATCGACACGGCTACCGGGAGCCGTTCGTCGTCGAGGCCGGCGGGACCGAGTACGAGGTGACGCTGTTCGATGCCGGGCACATCCCGGGGTCTGCGCACGTCCTCGTCGACGACGGGCACACCCGCCTGCTGTACACCGGCGACTTCCACACCGACGACCAGCGGCTCGTGTCGGGGACGACGGCGCGGCCCGACGCCGACGCCGTGATCTGCGAGTCGACGTACGCGGACGTGACCCACGAGGACCGCCGCGCGGTGGAGGACCGCTGGGCCGAGAGCGTGCGGACGACGATCTGGGAGGGCGGGACCGTCGTCGCGCCCGCGTTCGCGATCGGGCGGACCCAAGAGCTGATGCTCGTCGCCGAGGCGAACGACCTCACCCCCTACGTCGACGGGATGGGGACCGAGGTGACGCGGATCGTCCGCCGGCACCCCGAGTTCCTGCGCGACGCCGAGGCGCTCCGCCGGGCGGCGGGCGCCGCGCGCTTCGTCACCGGCCGCGACGGCCAGCGCGAGCGGATCGCCGCCGACAACGAGCTGATAATCACCACCTCGGGGATGCTCGCGGGCGGTCCGGTCCACTCGTACCTCCCGGAGATCCGGGGGAGCCCGACGAATCTCGTGACGCTGACGGGGTATCAGGTCGAGGGGACGCCGGGCCGCGAGCTCCAAGAGCGCGGGCGGCTGGCGATAAACGGTCAGGTGCGCCCGGTCAGCGCCCGGGTGGAGTCGTACGACTTCTCCGCGCACGCCGACCGCGAGGGGTTGGAATCGTTCCTCGACTCGTACCGCGACGCGCGGGTGCTGGTGAACCACGGCGACCGCTGCGAGGCGTTCGCCGGAGACCTCCGCGCGGACGGGGTCGACGCGAGCGCGCCCGCGATCGGAGAGCGGGTCGAACTGTAGAAGCGTTCAGTCGTCACCCTCGTCGACGACGGAGGCGTTCGACACGGTCTCGGCGTCCAGGGGACCCCCAGTGAATTCGACCCCGGCGCCCGCGCTCGGAGCGGCGTGTTTCCCCCCGTCCCACCCGGGGTGGAAGTAGGCGACGCCCCGATCCCGGAACTCGACGGCCGCCACGCGCTCGTTCGATACGTCGGGGAGCTGCGGCCGCACGGGGTTCGAGGTGTTCAGGTTCTCGACCGTCACGGAGCGGATCGCTCCCTCGGGGCCGCCGTTCCCCGGATTCGCCGCCGTGAGCCACACGATCGCCTCGACGGTCCCGTCCGTTCCGTTCGTCTCGACGTGTGCGTTCCCCACGCCGCTGTACGTGACACCCGCCACCGTCGGCCCCGTCGGCACGCAGGTCACGGCGTGGGTGCGGTTCAGCGAGACGCCGACGCCGCCGCCGCTCCCGTCGACCTCGAACGCCAGCGGGACGGTCTCTCGATCGGAGCAGCGCAGCGTGACGTCGACCGCGGCCGCGCTCCCCCGATCGAGAGACGAGGGCGGGTCGACCGACTCGATCGTCGCGTCCGTCGCTCCGGGGTCCGCGATCGAGACGTCGACGTCGAACTCGTCGAGGTCGGTGCCGAACCGGTTGCGGTACTCGACGACGGGAGCGGGTTCCCCGTCGCTGACCTCGTCGGCGAGCGGTGCGTAGCCGAGGTACGCGCTCGCGTCGTCGGTCACGTTGACCGCGAGCCCGCGGTCGGCCTCCATCGCGGTGAACCCCGCGGTGCCGAAGACGAGCCCGACCGCCGCGGTGAACGCGAGCACGAGGCTCAGCGTGCGGAGGGCGCTCACGCGTCGCGTCGGTGACAGACTGGCAGTGCTCATTCTCGGGTGCGGAGCTCGGGCGGTTTCTCCGTGTCGCCGAGGCGCGCTCGGCGGCCGACGACGTGGTGGGCGGCGGCGGAGATACCGAAGGCGGTCGCGGTGAACGCCCCCACGTCGAGCGTTTCGAGCCCGGCGAACCCAGGCGCCCCCGCGGCGACGGCGATCAGGAGCGAGACGGCGACGCCCGCGAGCCCGACGTAGTAGAGGCTCCACGGGATCTCCCTGCTGCGAAGCACCTCGACGTAGATGTCGAGCGCCTCCAGCTCGGACGTCGGCTCGACGAGGTTCTCCTCCTCGTCGACCGTCACCACGTTCTTCTCCTCTAACTTCGGGAGGTGCGTGCGCCGGAGCGTGCTGTACACGTTCCGGCGGTCCTCGTACCGGACCTCCTCCGGGTCGACGTCGCGCTCCCACGCGGTGACGTGCGTGGAGAGCTCGGAGACGTGGAGCGGCTCCTCGGTGTGCTTGAGCGCGTGGATGACGAAGCGACGCCGCCTGTTCGACAGCACTTCGAATATCTCGTCCTCGGACAGTTCACCCCCGTTTCGGCTCGATCCGTTCGTCGTGGCAGCGGTAGATAGCATCGATGTGAACACCCTCGTTCGACGCCGGCGGATCCCCCTCCTCGAACCGGCGGCTTTCGCTTGTAGCGTGTGAGTGACACTACCATAAATAGGTAGGATAGTTAACCTATCAATGAAATTTTCCTGTCACGAACAGGGGCAGATCGTCGGTCAGGCGAGAGAAAACCGAATCCGGTACGTATCTCCGACCGGATCTTCAGGGAGTCGTTGAACACCTAAACCACTCCCTGAAGCGAATTAGGGGCTCTTTATCGGTGTCTCAGGGTTGCCACGATGCGGGCGACGAGGAGATCCCGCGGCGTATCGAGGCGCGCACGTCACGCAACGAGGAGCGCACGCGAACATGTCGAGAATATCATAACGAAGTACCATCCCCCGTATGGGTTATCCGAGCGCTCCCGGCCCGGACGTCCGGGTTGCGGGGGTGCGTGAACACAGGTGAGATACGACATGGAACGACGCAAATTCGTGATCGGTCTGGGTGCATTGGCTTCGGGAGCAGCAGCCGCGACGGGTACGGGGGCAATGTCTCAATTTAATTCAGGCGATCGAGCAATTGAAATTGAGACAGTTGGTGACGCCTCCGCATACATCGCCCTGCAGCGGCCCTCAATTGATACCGGAGATGAGGATCCTAATGGGGGCCTCAGTGATAATGGAGACACGCGAAACGGGAATTTCGTTGAGTACGACGGTGATAAGCTGACTCTCGATTTCACCAGCGATAACCCCACAAGTGCGCGTAGTGGAGATCCCGAACAAGGGAACTCGCTCGGGGGCGATGGTGTCAATCCGGATTCAACGTACTGGTTCGACGGGACGTTTGACATCATGAACCTGTCGAACAACTCCGGAAGTGGCGTTGGTGAAGTTGATGTGTGGATCAATGAGAGCATAGATGGAGTTACTTTTTACACCGGTAGTTCTCCCGGAAATAGAACGAGACTGAATAAAGCAAATGCGAAACAGCTGAGTCCCGGTCAGGCAGTTGGGGTCGGTGTCAAGATCGATCAAAGCGATCTGAGTGGCGACGACGTTGATGAAAGCTTCCAAGTCGTTGCCGAAGAGCAGGGTAACGGGTTGTAAGTAGATATACGCTGAGTTATACTTATTTTAAATCTGAAAAATTATTCGCCGCCGTCGGTGTACGCCCAGTCGTCGAGCACGCGCTCGGCGGTCGCGTTCGCCTCGGCCGGGTTGGGACGGTCGCCGGCGACGACCTCGTCGGCGAGTTCGCTCGCGAGCGCGTACACCGCGGAGCCGTCGGCGCGCTCGGCGACGCGCTCGAACGTCGGCCGGTAGCCGGCGGCCGCGCGCTGTCCCGTCTCGTCGAGGGAGGCGTCGATCGCGTACTCAAGCTGACGAACCGCTTCTGCTGGTTCCATACACGGGTGATCGCGTCCGTCGTACTTAAGTGTACTCGGATTCGGAATTGAGTTAATACTCTCGCGACGGTCGCGCTTCCGCGGGGGAGAGCCGCGGAATCCGGAGCCGGATCGACGTTTATACGCGTCGGGACGGCGCACAACGCCCATGACCGACGCAGACGAGCGCGCGGCCGTCGCCGAGCGCGCGGCGCGGGCGGGCGGCCGCGTGGCGCACGACCACTTCCGGAGCGACATCGCCGTCGAGAGCAAGGGCGAGGACGACGTGGTGACGGAGGCCGACCGGGCCGCCCAGCGCACCGTGATCGAGTCGATCCGCGAGTCGTTCCCGGACGACGCGATCGTCGGCGAGGAGGAGGACGAGCGGAAGACGGTCCCCGAGGATGGCGCGGCGTGGGTGATCGACCCGATCGACGGCACCCACAACTACGTCCGGGACATCCGCGTGTGGGGCACCGCGGTCGCGGCGGTCGTCGACGGCGAACCGGTCGCGGCCGCCACGGTCTGCCCCGCGCTCGGCGACGTGTACACCGCCGACGGCGACGGGGCGTACCGCAACGGCGACCCGATCGCGGTCAACGACGTCTCGGACCCGCACCGGGCCGCCGTCGACCCGACGCTGTGGTGGGGGTTCGACGCCCGCGACGAGTACGCCGCCGCCTGCGAGGCGATCGTCCGGCGGTTCAGCGACATGCGCCGGTTCGGCGCCGCGCAGGTCGTCCTCCCCACCGTCGCCGCGGGCGGCCTCGAAGGCGTCGTCTCGAACCTGCGGGCGAACCCGTGGGACTCCGTCGGCGGCGTTTTCATGATCCGACAGGCCGGCGGGCGCGTCACCGACCTGGAGGGGAACCGCTGGCGACACGACTCGACCGGGCTCGTCGCCTCGAACGGGACCCTCCACGACGAGGTGCTCGCCGCCGCGCGTGAGATTGAGGATTTGGACTGAAGCCGGTTGCTTATAAACAATCGAAGCGGTGGCGCGCGCCTCCGAGCGGGCCGATGGCCCGCGAGGAGCGCGTGCGAGGGAGTCGCTGGCGGCGGTAGCTGCCGCCGCCAGCGACGAGGCTGGGGAGGTGTGAGGTGCGGTTGCGGTGCTGCCGGGTGGGACTCAAAGGGGCAACCGCGCTCGGCGAACCCCAGCGACGCAAGGACCGCAGGGAGCGAACGAAGTGAGCGACTGAGGACCGCAGCGAGCTGTGGGAGCCGAGCGTGGTTGGGGCTTTGGAGGTGTTCACCGTCGCTCCTTCCGTAACGAATCTCAGTTATAAGTAGCCGACGTCGACGCCGAAAGCATCCGAACCGCCGTGAAAAACGGTAACACACGAGTACAGCCGAGGGTTCAAATCCGGTCCCGACGAACCCGGAGACATGTACGCGGTCGTCGGCTGCAACGAGTGCGCGGCCATGTGGCTCCTCTCGGACCCCCGGACCAGCGACAGCGCGACCTGCCCGCGCTGCGGGAAGACGCATCGGACGGCGAAGCTCAAGCGCTTTTACGAGTCCGAGGACCGGGCGGCTGCCCGTGAGGCCCGGGCCGCGCTGCTCGCGAAGAAGCGCGACGAGAGCGCGGCGTTCGCCGAGATCGACCACGTCTCGGAGCTCGAACGCGCCGTCGACGACGCCGGGGTCGACGACCGGGAGTACCTCGAGGCGAGCGGGATCGACGCCGACGCCGTCGACGAGGCCGGCGCCCGCGCCGAGGGCGGCGGGTCGGCCTCGCGGACCCGGACCGAGATCGTCCGCGACGCGGTCGAGGCGGTCGAGGAGCCGACCGAGGGGAACGTCGTCGCGCACGCGAGCGAGCGCGGCGTCCCCGCCGAGAAGGCCCGCGAGATCCTGACGAGGCTGACGCGGCGGGGCGAGCTCTCCGAGTCGCGGGGGCGGTACAGGGTGCTGTGAGCCGGCCGCGGGGGCGTTCGGCGTCGCCGTCCGGCGACCCCGAACTCGACAAAGCACTTATATCGCCGGTTTGACGTGCGACGTATGGACACGCGAACTGCCCTCCTGGCGGCCGCGGCCGCGGTGCTCGTCGTGAGCGCGGTCGGGGTCGTCGCCGCGCCGGACGCGTTCGACGACCCCCGCGAAGAGCTCGAGCGTCCCGGCGACATCCGTATCGCCGGCATCGTCGTGTCGCCGGGCGAGGTGCGCGGCGAGACGGCCGAGCTTCGGCTCGGAGTCGACCTCCGGCATCGGGGGTCGACCGTCGAGAACGTCACCGTGCGCCACCGGGCGATCGGCGCCGACTCGGGGCTGCTCGTCGACGAGACGACGGTCGACGTCGGCGACGTCGACGGCGGCGGCGAGCGGACGATCAACGGCTCCGTCGACGTGGAGCGCGCGGGCGGCTACCGGATCGAGACCGCCGTCTTCGTCGACGGCGAGCGCGTCGAAACGCGGACGACCCGCGTCGGCGGTGTGGCGGCGCTCACGCCCGACTACGCCGACACGCGAGTCGGCTTCACCGAGGGGAACGTCTGGCCGACGGTCGCGGTGAGCGTGCGGGAGGCCGACAACGCGACCGCGACGCTGTCGGTCTCGGTCTCCGTGACCAACCGCGGTGACACGGCCTCGGACCCCCTCGACCTCCGCCTGCTGATGCGACAGGCCGAGTCCAACGTGATCGCCGACGAGGCCCGCGAGACCGTCGGGTCGGTCCGGCCTGGCCGGACCGACACGGTGACGGTGACCGTCGAGGTGCCCGCGAACTACAACTACTACGTCGACGCGGCGCTGTGGAGCGACGACGTCCTCATCGACGAGACGCAGGGCGTCGCCAACCTGAACCCCCGCGAGACGATCTCCGCCGACGAGAGCGTCGAGGAGGTGGAGTTCTCCGTCGAGGACTTCGCGGGCGGCGGTGGCGACGGTGCCGACGGGGCCGACGGCGAGAGGCCCCGCGACGACGGGAGCACCGACGACGGCACGCCCGGCTTCGGCCCGGTCGTCGCGCTCGCCGCGCTCCTCGCCGCGGCGCTGTACGCTCGGAGGCGACCGTGACGGGCGAGGACCGACCCGCGCCGGACGAGACGGGACCGAACACCGACCGCGACGACGACCGATCCGCGACCCAACCCATGACCGACACCGACGACGACGCGACCGAGACGGGCGAACCGACCGCGGCCGCCGGAGCGGCCGCCGAACCGACGGACGACGACCGACCCGCCCCGGAGGGGACCGATCGGTCGACCCGCCCTGACCGATCGGCCGACGGCGGGATCGGCCGACTTCCGACCGACCGACTGCGCGGGATCCTCGACAGGGTCGGCCTCGCGGCGCTGGTCCTGCTCGCGCTGATCGCCGGGTGGGGGTTCTACAGCCAGACCGGCGCCGCGATCCGGACGTGGCTCGATCCGGCCTACCAGCCGATCGCGCTCGCGGCGTTCAACCTCGCGATCCTCTTCGTCGCGCTCGCCGGCGTCGCCCACCAGCTCTCGCGCATCCGGGCGAACGAGTAGTCGGGACGGCGGGTCGAATGCGCGCCGCCGCGACGCCTCACTCCTCCGGGAGGTCGTCCGTGCTGGCGGGGATCCGCTCCACCTCCCCGGCGAGCGTCGCCGCGTCGCCGGCGACCGTGGAAGGCTCGACGCCGGCCACGTTCGAGACCAGCCGGACGTGCGCCGCGAGCAGTGCGATCGCACGGAGCCCCTCGCCCTCGGGCTCGTCTTCCGCCCGCTGTGCGAACGTCGTGTCGACCTCACCGTCGCGGATGATGCCGACGTGCACCGCCTCGATATCGTCGCTATCGAGCAGGTCTCGGGCGCGGGCGAGTTTGACGGCGAACGCCCCCTCGTCGGGGGTCTCGCCGGCGATGGACTCGCCGTCGTTGGAAGGAGATTCGTCGGCGGCCGTCCCGTCGTCGTCGCTCATGAACGACCGTACGCGGAGCCGAGTCAAAAGCGCGGCGTTCGCTCGGACGACAGAAGGGGAGAACCGCAACGCGGGAACCGACGAAGCCGCGGAGCGATCGGCGGTCGAACGGCGGGTTACTCGCTCGGGCGCGGGCGGGCGATGAACAGCGCCTCCTCGAGCGTGAACGGGTCGTACGTCGACTGGTGGCAGACGCAGTAGGTCCCGTTCTCGGCGTCGTAGCGGGCGGACTCCTCTAACACCTTGTAGTCGGGGATACAGCAGAAGTGCGTACAGACGTTGAGGTACGCGATGAACCCCTGGTCGGTGGACGCTTCGAGCCACTCGTCGTTCGAGTTCGCGACGGCCTCCTCGATCCGCGGCGAGCGGATGACGATCGCGTTCAGGTTGGTGTCGGCGTCCTCGGACCGCCACGTGACCGAGGCCGGCTTCCCGACGCCCTCGTCGCCGATCCCGTTCCCCCACGTGTCGTAGTTCGAGAAGTCGTCGACGTGGATCCGTTCGCCCGCGTCGTACGTCTCGTCCTGCCAGTCGTACTTCCCGGGCGCGGCGCGGAACAGGTTGTCCGACTCGAAGTCGGGCGCGATGTTCGCCTGCGACTCGACGCCGCAGTACTGGAACCACTCGCCGGAGTACGTCTTCCCGCCGAGGTCCTGCTGTGCGACCTGGATCTCCTGTCCCTCCTGCGTGACCGTCGTCGTCTCGGGCCAGATGCCCTCGATGTAGCCGTCGTCCGTCACCTGCAAGGGGATCTGCGGGAGCCCGCGCGGCGCCGGACCGCCGGTCTGCGCGATCGTCGTCGCGACCGTCGCCCCGCCGCCGACCCCACCGGCGGTCGTCAGCGTGTTCACGGTCGCCGACCCCATTGCCCCGACGCCCGCGAGGGCCGCGCCCCCGACGACGCCCTTGACGAAGCGCCGCCGACCGGACTCGGCCGGATACTTGTCGGACTTACTCATACGCGTGGTTCGGGATGGATCGGTAAAAAGGGTGACGAACCGCCCACGCCGCTGTCCGGGTGGGGATCGAAAAACGAGACGGCGGGGCCTCCGAACGCCGACCCCGAAGTCAGCCGCCCGCGGAGACGGGGATCGAACGCGGTCGGAGTCACGGAGCGAGGAGACGCCGCGCGGGTCGACGAAGCGCGGAACCCGTCTCTGCGCGACAGAAATATCAATTTTTGTTATAATGATTATTTTCGATACGTACGGCGCCCAACCGGATCGATCGACCGTTCACAGGCGACTTCGGGACGTCGGCCGCCAGCCCACAGGCGGACGGCGTCCGGATAACGTCGCGGTCGATGACGCTGCGATCCAGATCGACGATCGGCACCGCCGTCAGTGCGCCACCGTCAGTGCGCCGCCGTCGGTACGCCGCTAATCGATCCCGGCCGAGGTACGCGTCGAAGAACGGCTCTCTTTGAGGCGTTTCGTATGGACTCCCTGAAAACGGTGGATAGACGAGACGCTCCCCTCCGTCCGTGAGGCTCCGTGACGCCACGCGACGGGTCACCGTCACGGAACTCGCTTCCGACACCGGATAGCCGGAGACGGCCTCGCCGTCAGATATGTATATAAAAAACTAAAAAGTATGAAATGACAGATATAAAATAGTTCTAAGGCGGCGATCCGGCAACCGTCGAAGCGCGGTTCCGATCGACCGACTCGTCGATCATCGGCCGGTCCGAACGACCGTCCCGTCGATCATCGACCGGTCCGAACGACGACGCCGTCGGCGGCGGCGAGTTCGAGAGGGGTTGCCAGCTGATCCGTGCGAGTGTATCGCAATCCTAACCGGTCGAGCGGCCCGCCGGCCGCGAACCGTTCGACGAACAGGTCGCGTGTAGACGACGCGTTTCCGTCGGATTCGGGAGTTTCGACGCGCGTAAACCGCACCGAGCGAATCGGATGTGCGGACCGAAGCGACCGTGGATTTCTCTCGGAGGGTTCAGTTACGACCGCGTGAACCGCGTCTTAGTCGCTCCGATCGCTGAATTGCGCCAACTTTCACGCGGCTGAGTGAGTGATTAATAAAGAGAGTGCCGATCCAAGGTCGGGATATGTACCGACGAACGAACCGGGCTGACGCGCCGACGGCCGGGGGGAGCCGATGACCGAACTCGTCGAGATCCGGAACGGCCGGATCGTGACCCCGCACGGCGTCGTCGAGGGCGGGCGCGTCGTCCTCGCGGACCGTCGCATCGCCGAGGTGGGCCGCGCCGGGACGGAACCGGTCTCCGGGGCGACGACGGTCGACGCCGACGGGAACGCGACGACGGTCGACGCCGACGGGAACGTGGTGATGCCCGGGCTCATCGACCTCCACGGAGACGACGTCGAGGACGAACTGTATCCGCGTTCTGGCGCGCGCGTCGACGCGCGAGAGGCCGTGATCGCCGCCGACCGCGGGAACGTCTCGGCCGGGATCACGACGAAGTTCCACGCGATCGCGTTCGAGGAGACGCCGTCGGAGGACCGCTCGATCGCCGACGCGACCGCCCTGTGTCGGGCGCTCGCCGACGCGGGGGAGACGCTGGGCGACAACCGGATCCACGCGCGGTGCGAGCTCTCGGAGGAGAGCGTCGGGGCCGTCGAATCGCTCCTCGAAGAGGTCCCCGTCGACCTCGTCTCCGTGATGCATCACGTCCCGGACGGCGCGCAGTTCGACGAGGAGGAGTTCAGCGATCACTACGTCGAACAGCGGGACTGCACGCGGGAGGCGGCCGCGGCGCTCGCGGTCCGGCGCCGGAACACGTCGACGCGGCAGCGCGCCGCGTACGCCGATCGGGTGGCGGCCATCGCCCGCGATCGGAGCGTGCCGCTCGCGTCCCACGACGACGACTCGCCCGAAGCGGTCGACAGAATGGCCGCGATGGGCGCGTCGATCAGCGAGTTCCCGGTGACGCTGGCGGCCGCGGAGCGAGCCGCGTCGGAACACGGGATCGCGACGACGATGGGCGCCCCGAACCTCGTGCGCGGCGGGAGCCTCTGGGACAACCTGAGTGCCCGGGACGCCGTCGACGCCGGCGTCGTCGACGCCCTCTGTACGGACTACCACCCGCGGTCGCTGCTGAAGGCCCCCTTTGTCGACACCGGCGAACCGCTGGCGGAGCGAGTCGCCCGAGTCACGGTCAATCCCGCGGAGGCCGTCGGGCTCTACGACCGCGGTCGCCTCCGGAAGGGCGCCCGCGCCGACGTGCTCGTCGTCGACCCCGACCCGACTCCCACCGTCGAACGCGTGTACGTCGCCGGGCGGGAGGCGATGCGAACGACCCGCCCCGACACCGCCCGCGAGCGCGTCCCGACCGCCTGAGAGGAGTTTCCGGCGCGCGAGCCGCGGAGGGAGGGCGGGTCCGTTTACCCTCCCGATAATATCCGCCTCTGAACGCCAGTGACCCCATGACCGAACCGAGGCTCGACGTCGGGTTCGTGGGGCTCTTCGAACAGCAGGTACCGGTCCTCGTCGATCGGACGGACCGTGACCGATCGCGACGAGGGGTCCTCCGAGACCACCGTCCGCCGTTCGGTTCCGGTCCGAACCGCGTGCGCCAGGAGCTCCGGCAGACCGGGAGCGAAGTCGTCCGGCGGAGCGTCCCGCAACGCGGGGCGGATTACCTGACTGATAAACAAGGGTCACCGGCGCAATTCGGAGCCATGCGCCAACCACTGACGGAGAGCGAACCGAGGGATCCGAGCGTCGATCGAACGCGGAGGTCGGTCCGCTGATGCGCTACGCCGACCTCGTGACGTTACAGACGGGCGGGTTCCTCGAGATCGCGCTGGTCTTCTTCGTTCTCGCCGTCCTGGCCGCGGTGGTCGGACTGCGAGGCGTGGCGGGGGTATCGATGCGCATCGCGAAGATCCTCGTGCTGGTGTTCCTCGTTCTCTTCGTCGTTTCGCTGCTCCTCTGATATCCCCCTCGCGGCCGCGCGAACCCCTTCTTCACTCGAGTGGTCGAGGGACCGGTTCCCACGAGACCACACGGCTGTCGTGCAGTGACGGTCGTCGCCGCGAGCGGACGACCGGCCCGACTCGGTCGCGTCCGACTCGCGCGTGCCCTCGACTCGCCGCTCAGGCCGGTCCGCGCTGTCACCGGTGAGCCGCGCGTTCGCCGACTCGCGGGCGGAACCCCGCGGCTTCGGTCGCGAGCTCCCGACTCCCGGAGCGGAGCCCGTGGCTCCGGCGTTTACCACACCGATAATAATACTGGTGACGGGCGTAGCGTTTGATGCCGAAGTGGACGACACTTCCGGCACGGCCGATCGGAGTTGAGTACCCTGCCGCTCCGAAAGGGGGGAAGAGTCACAGGATCCGCGCAAACCGCCGCCACCGCCACCCTCCTGCTTTTTGCTCGAAAATCCCGTCGACTCCACGCGTCCGATACCCTATCGTCTCGCGCCTTCGACCGCGGTCCCCGCCGGCGACCCGAAACGAGAGTCGCGGCGGCGGGGTCCAACGGCGGACAATCGGAAGCGCGTCGGCGGCTACGCGGGCGCGTACTCCGTCCACGAGCACCGGCGGAAGGCGACGTCGTAGCCCGTGGTGTCCCGGACCGCGTCGAGACCGTTCCGCAGCGCCGCCCACTCGTCGTCGGTGAGGTCGAGCCGCCGCTGAGTTCCCATCTCCCCGGTGTTCGCCGGGTCGTCGTCGTGGCAGAGAACGAGGTGAGCGATCTCGTGGAGGGCGAGCCGCGCCTGTTCGCGGGGCGACTCGCGGTGACCGACGACGGCCCTGTTCCCGGCGTTCATCCCGTTGACCCACCCGTTGTTCCACCGATCGCGCAAACCGTCGGAGAGGTGGCAGTAGACGCGGCCCACGTGCGGCGGTTCGCGCCGCCCCGGAACGACGACGAGCTGGAAGGCGACGTTTTTCAGATCGGCCTCGACCTCGCGGGCGTAGAAGCTCTCCCTGGCCCAGAGAATGCTGTGCACGTCGTTCCCGTACGTCTCGAGGAAACGCCCTTCGTCGATCCGGTTCGGGTGGTCGAGCCACTGCATGTGGATGCCGTTGTCGCGGAACAGCGTCTCCAGACGCCGCTTGACGGACTCGTCCACCGTCGCGTTCCCGACGTATCTCGCGTCGACGAGGAAGTCCGCCCGGCCGACCTCCAGCCCCTCGAACGAGTCGGCACCGAAGCGGTCGACGAGCCGGTCGTGAAACGCCTCCGACCGCTTCAGCTCGTCCGGGATCCCGTCGCCGCCGCCGTTCTCGGACGACCGGTCGCGTCGGTACGTTCCGACGCCGCCGGCGACCGCGCTCCCGACGCCGCCGATCAGGGCCGCGCCGACGCCCCCGAGAGAGCGGAGCGCCGACCGCCGCGACCGACTCTCCGTCTCGCCTTCGGGGTAGGGTTGGTCCGCCATCGTGTTCTCGCATCGACGGACGCCCCCCGACTACAAAAGCAATCACTAACAGGACAGTAACCGGGGCGATTACCGCCGATTAAGCGGGCGGACGCACGGTGAGAGAGCCGTCGGTCCCCGCCGACACGACGCGCCTGAGATATCCCGTGTTTTATGTTGACGCTTAGTACTGTTTCGTCGCGGATAGCCCGTCGATAGTTAATGGCTCCCGAGCCGATCGTCGGGACGTGATGGTCCACCGACCGAGTCCGACGACGGAGTACGCGGCGACCGATACCGTCGCCGAGATCCTGGAGCACGACGACGAGCCGGACGAGTGCATCATCTTCCGTCCCCGCTCTGAGGCGGACGGGGACGAGGGAACGGCGTGGGTCTCCGCTCGGGGCGACTGGTTCGTCCCGCTCGACGAGGTGCGGTGACCCGGCGCAGACCGCGGCGCGACCGCTCGGTGCGGGCGCGACCGCCCGCCGGCCGAGTTCGGCGAGGTCGCCCACCGATTCGCGGGGTCGCGGTGTCCGAATCGGCGACCGTTCCGTCGGGTGTCCGTTCCGGCGGTCGTCCGGTTCGTCGATGCCGGTTTGCTCGCTACTCCCGGCGGTTCGAGAGCTCGACGTCGTCGTCTTCGGATTGCAGGTCCACGACGTTTTCGCGACCGATCCGGACTCGGCTGACGACCCCCTCTTCCTCCAGGTCCGACAGCACGCGGCTCACCTTCGCCTTCGACCACTCCGTCGACTCGATTATCTCGCTCTGTCGCATTCGCCCCTCGTTTCGGTCGAGCAGCCGGCAGACGACCTCCTCGTTCGTCAGGATCGACTCGTCGATCGGCGGCCGCTCCTCCCCGGCCTCCCCGTCGGTCGAGGGCTGATCCGCCCCGGCGCCGTCGGCGCCGTCGGCGTCCGGCGCGTCGGATCCCGCGCTCGCCTCCTCGCCCCTGTATCTGCGGACCGTCAGCACGCCCGCCCAGGCGATCGCGATCAGGGCGAGGAGCGCCGCGGCCACGTATCGGTGGAGGAGGTACGGCTCGGTCGGATCGAGTCCCAACCGAACGAGCGTCGCGTCGTTGACGCCGTCGCCCGTCGTGTCGCGCACCAGCGGGTTCGTTCCGTACGTTTTCACCTCCTCCCAGTCGGTCAGTCCGTCACCGTCCGTGTCGGGTGTCGTGATGTCCGTTCCGTGCTCGAACTCCTCCGCGTTCGTGAGCCCGTCTCCGGTGAGATCGCCCTCCTTCTCGATCACTCTCACCTGAAAGGTCGTTTGGTCGACGACTTGGTCGTCGCTGAGGCCCGGGTCGGACAGCTCCAGGAGGACGGTGTGGTTCCCGGTCGCGTTGTCCGGCCAGGAACCGGTAGAGAGGACGACGGTCCGGGTGGAGTCGGCGGAGAGCTCGACAGCCTCGCAGTCGAACGAGACCGACGAGTTCTGGCTCTCGCTGAAGCCCCGTCCACAGAGGTCGTACGACCCGCTGTCGTTGTGAGACGCGACGGTGACGTTCAAGCGGAGCTCCTCCTCCTGCCAGACGAACGCGGGGCCGGGGTGGTCGTCGATCATCTCGTACTGCGACTCGTTGTAACCGGGGCCCTCGAGCGTCACGTTCTGGATCGCGGCGCCGCCCGAGTCGACCTGGGCGGTCCCCGAAGTCACGTCCTGGGCAGTTCCCGAGGTCGCGCCTCCCGCCAGCGACGCCTGCCCGATGCCGGCCGCCGCGCCGGAACACACGACCGCGACGAGAAGGAGGGAAACGACGGCGGATCGCCCGAGTTCACGGGCCCCGCTCATGGTCTCAGACCTCGCGGCACGCGGCGGACGATCGACGTCGGTTCTCGCGCGCTCGACCGATGAGAGGTGCTCTTTGCCACGGGGCGCCGGAAAGCAACCCGAGTGCGGGACAGAGCGGGGATGCTGCGTGTTCGGGGATGATGCGTGTTCACGTGTGACCAGTGAGATCGGTTTGAGCGGGCTCTACCACAAACGTTTTGATCCGTTCTGAGTAGGTCGTTGTGCCTAAATTAATGTTTCCCCCGGCGCCGTCGCGCGCTGTCGCGGTACGGCTCGACCGACGACGGAACCGACCGCCGTCCGCGGATCGTCACTGAACGCGCCCGGAGAGACGCGGGATGCCGGGAACACCGGAGGGGGGGCAGAGACGAGAACGGAGGCGACGTCGCCTCCGAGTGAATCGCGGACCTCGTTCGTTTCGGAACGTCCCATCTGGGCGGGAATCGTCTCCCGTTCGTATTATTATGACTCACCTCAGGCGGCCGTGGGCGACTCGGGAGGCGGCCCGGCGGTCGGTTACGTCTGACGTAACGGCCCGGAGTTCCGCGGACGGGACATCGGGGGCCCGAACGCGTCGGACCCCGATCTGGCGCTCGGCGCTCCGGGACGCGGCCGCGACGCGAGAGCGGCGGATGCGGTCGTCCGGGTCGGGACGACCGTCGGCGAATTAACAAACTCATAACTTACTCTCGGGACCGTCGAGATGGGGTGATGCCACAGCAGAACGAGTTCACGGAGTACGCGCTCCTCGCGGACATCCGGACGGCGGACGTGCAGAACCCCCAGGAGCTCGCCGCGATCTGGGGACCGATACGGAAGGAGTGTACGGAGGCCGGTGCCGAGGTCACGGACTCGTACGCGGTCCTCGGCGAACACGACTTCCTCGTCCTGCTGGACGCACCGAGCCGGGACGTCTGTTTCAAGGCCTCGCTGATCATGGAGCGGCACGGCCTCGACGTCCAGTCGATGGAGGTGGTCCCGACCGAGGCGTTCGGCAAGCTCGTCGAGGACCTCTGAGTCGGGGCGGCGACCGGCCCCGGACTACCGCATCGGATACCGCCGTTCGACCCTCTCCGTGTCAGATCGCTCCCGAAACAAAGAGTCGTCGTCGCTCGGCGGGTGTCGGTCGCCGTTCGGTTCTCGACGGGCGTCGGTCGCCGTTCGGTTCTCGGCGGGTGTCGGTCGCCGTTCAGTTCTCGGCGGGCGACGGCACGAGTGCGGAGCGGTACGTGTACGCCGTCGCGGCGACGAACATCGCGAGCACGCCCGTCGCGACGGCGATCCCCGAGGGGAAGGTCATCAGCACGCCGACCCAGCCGGCGGCCACCGCGAGCGCGGCGCCGCCCGCGGCCCCGAGGACCGTCTTGTGCCGCTCGCTTTCCTCCGCGGACGCGGACCCCCCCTCCGGTGGACTCTCTCCGGGCGGTTCCAGGTTCAAGTACCGCTGGACCCGATCGAGCCGGGGTCGGGGCTCGACGTAGCCGCGCGGTTTGTTGTAGTCGATGAGCCCCAAGCTGTCCAGCTTCGGCAGGTGGGACTGATACAGCGCGATGTACACGCGCTGGCGCTGGTCCGAGTGCAGCTTCTGTACCGTCGTGTCGTTCTCCCACGCGGCGATCTGTACGGCCATGTCGCGCATCTCGACGACGTCATCGTCGACGTCGTCCAGGTAGCGGAGGACGTTTCGCCGTCGCTCGTTCTGTAAGACGTGGAACACGTCGTCCAGTTCGAGCGATTCGGCGTCGGAGTCAGCCTTCTCGATACCCGGAAGCGACTCGGCGGACACGTCGCCGGCCTCCGGTTCCGATCCCGTCGGTTCGTCTCCTTCGGATTTGGATGCTGCTTGCATCTGTGGCTCACCCTCGAGTGGACGCAACCATCCACAGATAGATAAATGGGAGATACAATTTCGGGTGATTACACCATATTTCTCACCCTTTCACCGAGTTTCAGTCAACTCGGTATGGTTGCGTCTCTGATTCGTCTCGCGAACGCATACGCGAAGAGACGTTGGTGAGACCGGACGAGGCCGCTCCGTCTCGTGGTTTCACCGTGACAGTCAGAGGAGACGCCATTACAGTAGTATCGGTGTAATCCCACGGCGGATCGCTCGGTTTGGATCGACCTAAGAGCACGAGCGTCGGCTCGCGTCCCGGACCGGTGAGAGACCGGTCATAGACTCTCGGACGGGATCGAACTCGCGTCGCGTGCGGGCTCCACGCGCGCCGGGACCCGTGCGAACCGACGCTCGCCCCGTCGAGGCGCGCGTCGCGAAGCGAACCGAGACCGCCGGCCCTCGGCGTCGTACACGTTGTCGCCGTTGAGAACGGCGAACCGACCGGACACGCGATCGGCCGCGGCTCGCCGTCGGGCGTGCCCGGCCTCCGGTGGACCGACCCGAGCGGCCCTCTGACGGCTCTGTGGAGACCGAGCGCTCGACGGGGGACTGTGCCTGCGGACGTCCGGACGGGATCCGGCTGTGGCGCATCTGTACGAGGAACCGAGGCGACCACCGATATATATCTCTGACAACGCGCGTGTGACTCGTTCGGTTACCTCGCGGTAAGACGAGGGAAACAGCGCCCGTGCGGCCGGCCGCCGACGTACGGCAACGCTAATTGGGGCGACGCCCGCGACGCGTCGTTCGGAAGCACTGACGCCCCGTGACTCTCTCGTCGTTCTCTGAGTATCGACCGTTTCAATCGTCGTATCACGCAGTTACACCGGGTTTCACGGCGCCATTTCGGATTAACAGTTCGGTTATTCCCTTATCTGGCTCGTAGCAATGTGGACGGAGCACGGAGGGTTCGATGGGGTACAACCCATGGTACGCAAAGAGCTCGACCGCCGGAAGTTCGTTAGCATCGTCGGTGCGGCCGGAATAATCGGTCTCGCCGGCTGTTCAGACGAGCCGGAAGGGCCTTCGAACGGGACGGGAAGCGGCTCCGATGGCGGCACCGGAACCGACGGAACAGATGGCGGTACCGGAACCGACGGGACTGACGGTGGCACCGGAACCGACGGGACTGACGGTGGCACCGGAACCGACGGGACTGACGGTGGCACCGATGACGGAACTGACGGTGGTACCGACGGGACTGACGGCGGTACCGAGGACGGAACTGACGGTGGCACCGACGGGACCGACGGTGGCACCGATGACGGAACAGATGGCGGTACCGACGGAACCGACGGCGAGACGGGCAACGAAACGGACAGCGAAGCGGGCAACGAAACCGACGGCGAGACGGGCAACGAAACGGACAGCGAAGCGGGCAACGAAACCGACGGCGAGACGAGCGGGTAACCGACGCGACGGCGTGGACCCGCCTGGAACCCTCGGTATTTTTCGAAGAATCGAGCTCGCTTCTCGTAGACGGATGTGAATTCAGCGACCTCGTCACGTCTCCGCCGATAGCGGGTCGGATACCCCCACGCCGCCACCGATCGGAGAGCAACCTCGTCGACGGAGAGTCAGATCGCGGCGGGCCCCTCGATACGCCTCGGGCCCGTTCACACGGCCCCGGACGAGTCCGTGGTCCGCCGCAGCGAAACGAGGAACACCGTTCCCTCGGGGTCGTTGTCCTCGATGGATATCTCGCCGCCGAACTGCGTGACGAGTCGGTGGGCGAGCGTCAGCCCCACGCCGAGCCCGGTGCTTTCGGCCCCCTTCGTGTTTTCGGCGAAGACGGCCTCGCGATGGTGTTTCGGGATCCCCGTCCCGTTGTCGGCGACCCTGATCGTGACGGTGTCGCCGTCGGCCACCGCGTCGACGTGAACGGTCGGCGTCTCCTTGTCGTTGTACAGCACCCCGTTGTTGATCAGGTTCGCGACGACCGACGAGAGCAGCTTGTTCGCCTTGACGGACGTCTCGGGGACGGACCCGAGCGTCACCTCCGCGCCCCCGTACAGGCGGGTCGCCTTCTCGACTTCGTCCCTGAGGATCTCCTCGAGGTCCACGTCGCCGAGCGAGTCCCGATCGTCGGCCATCGCGTCCAGGGCCTCGCCGATCATGTCCGTCAGCTCGAGGACGTGGGTGCCCGACTGTCTGATCTCCTCGAGGATCGACTGTCCGCGCGGGTCGACGTGGTCGGTCAGCTCCGAAGCCCGACCGAGGATGAGGCTGACGTCGTTTCGAACGTCGTGACGGGTGAGACGGTTCAGGATCGCGAGCTGGTTCGTGCGTCTCCTGAGCGTCCGTTCCGTCTTCTTCCGTTTGATGGCGTACTGGACGGTCAGAAGCACCATCTCGGGCGTCAGCTCCCCTTTCACCAGATAATCCTGCGCCCCCCTCGCGACCGCTTCCCCGCCGAGTCGCTGTTCGGGCATCCCCGTCAAGACCACGATCGGAACGTTCGGGTCGACGTCGACGACGGCGTCGACCGTTTCGGCGCCTTCGCTGTCGGGAAGCTGGAGGTCGAGGAGGACGACGTCGTACGTCCCCTCGCGGAGGCGTGCCGTTCCCCCGTCGACGGTCTCCTCGTGGGTGAACTCGACGCTCTCGAAGCCGCTCCTGTCGAGTATGCGTTCGAAAAGCCCCGTCCGCTTCGCCGTTTTGTACTGCTCCCGGAGGATCCGCGCGTCCGCGGAATTGTCCTCGATCAGCAGCACGGACATAACCGTTTCGTCAGTCATACGTTGTTGTGAGACGGTGAAACCGCGTCATGAGTCGCCGTCCGGCTCCAGGGCCGTGACCAGCTGGTCCGGGCCGTCGTGCCCCTCGGCCGGATCGTCGATCTCCGACTCGAGCGTCGCCAGCCGGGCGAGCAGCTGTTCGTATCGGTCGTCGCGCGCCAGCTCTACCGCCGCGAACTTGCTTTCGAGCAGCGCGCGCTTCGCGTTCAACACCAGATACTCCTGCGTCCGGTCGTCGTAGGAGTCCCTCGTCAACACGTCCGTGACCAGCTGCGTGAGCTGTTCTTTCGTCCCCGGTTTCGTGAGGTACGCGTCGAAGGGCATGTCGAGGATGTCCAAGTCGGGGATGATCGCGGTGAGCATGATCACCCGCGTGTCGAACCCCCAGTCGCGTATCTGTTCGAGGACCTCCTCCCCGGGCATCCCCGGCATCCGTCGGTCGAGCAGCACGACGTCGACGTCTTCGGACAGCTTCGAGAGGGCGCTCTCTCCGTGATACGCCCGCACGACCTCGTACTCCTCCTCGAGCCAGCCGGCGTACATGTTCACGAGACGCGGGTCGTCGTCGACGAGGAGGACGGTCGGATCGGGGTCGAGGTACCGTTCCCCCCACGCGGCCAGCGAGGAGAGGATCGACTGCAGATCTCGCCCGTCGTCGGTCAGGGCGTACTCGACCCGCTTCGGGGATTCGCTCACGACGGTCCTGTCGAGGAGCCCGTTGTCGACCAACTCCTCGAGGCTCTCGGTGAGCACCTTCGAGGAGATCCCGTCGAGGCGCTCTTGGAGCTCGCTGAACCGTAACGGCCCGTCGGCGAACAGCCGCTGGACGATGACCGGGTGCCACTTCTTGGAGATGACGTTCATCGCCACCGTGAGCCGCTCGACGTCCCGTTCGGTTCCGTCTCCCGTCACGCCGGGTGATTCCCCCGTAACCGGTCTTATTATACGGATGATAAACGGCCGACCATCCGCCCTCTCCGGGAGGATCTCCGGCCTCGCCGCTCGGAACGGGATTACCGGTTCGACGTGTTCGCCACGGGATACGCGCTCGGGCGTTCGGTCTTCCTCGCGGTTCCGCCCCTCGCCGGCGTCGTCGCGGTCGCGAGGAGCGCGGACCGCTCCGCGGCGGGAAACGGCTTCGCGGTCGGATACGCGTCTCACCTGCTCGGCGATCTGCTACCGGTGAGCGTTCGGAGCGGCGAACTCGTCGTCGATCCCCTCCTCTGGCCGTTCGGATCCGCCGCGCCGGGGTTACCATCGCCGTAATAACGTGTCTGTGGATCGTGAACCGGACATGAAACGACGGGCCGTCCTCGCCGCGGGCGCGACGGTAGCGGGCTCCGTGATGGCCGGCGCGACGCTCGGCGCGACGGCCGGCGGCGATCCCGGGCCGCGCCAGCCGTCGCCGGCGGCGGAGACGACGATCGAGACGGGAGCGCTGCGCCCGGGGACGAGACGGGAGACCCCCTACTTCGAGGTCGGCTCCGGCGACGACGGGCCGACGGCGGTCGTCGTCGGCGGGGTCCACGGAAACGAGGTGAGCGGCTACCGGGCCGCGGAACGGATCGCGGAGTGGCAGGTGACGGACGGGTCCGTCGTCGTCGTGCCGTGGGCGAACGTCGTCGCCGTTCGCCGGAACGAGCGCGAAGGTCCGGACGGCGACCTCAACCGACAGTTCTCGATCGGCGGGGAGCCCGAGACGCCGCTCGCGCGGAGCCTCTGGGAACTCGTCGCCGCCGCGGACCCGGACGTCGTCGTCGACCTCCACCGGTCGCGGGGCATCTACGGGACGCACGGTCGGTGGGTCGGGCAGGCGCTGTTTCCGACCGCGGCCGGCGACGCGACGAGCGACGCGGACGCCGTCGCCGACCGCGTGAACGAGGCGGCGGTCCCGGCGTCGATGTGGGCTCACCGGTTCCGGCGCGGTAACACGCTGAGGGGGACGTCTCCCATGTTGATTCACAAGGTGAGCGCGGACCTCGACACCGCCGGCGTGCTCGTCGAGCTCACGGAGTTCTACCTCGACGTCGACACGCAGGTCCGGTGGACGGAGCTGATCGCCGAGCGGTTGCTGTCCCGGCACGGTATCGAACGACGGGGGTCGGCGTTATGACGACTGCAGGCGACGACGTGACGAGCGAGAGCGACGGAGGGCCGGGAGCGGACCGTGACGACGCGATTGCGGACCGTGACGACACGTTCGCGGACCGGGGCGGCACGATGGCTGACCGCGACGCGTGGTGGGTCGCCGTCGCGGGACCCGGCGTGGTGTGCCTCTTTTCACTGCTCACGGTGCCCCCGGTCCTCGGGACGCTCGACGCGCGGTTGCACTCACCGCTCGCCGTGCCGGGATACGCGCTGTTCGTCGCGCTCACGGTCGTCGGGGAGCGCGTCGTCCCCCAGTTCCTGTTCCGGCTCTACTGGCCTCCGTTCCTCCTCTGCAGTTACGGGGTCGCCGTCGCGGGGGCCGGCGTCGGTCGCGCCTGCCTGCGCGGCTTGGACCGGCTCCACGGCGCCGCCCGCGAGTGAGACCGCGGTGCGCGACGCGACGGGGTTACCCCCCGTACCCCTCGGCGTCGACCGGGCCGCTGAACACGCCGTAGAGGTACTTGAAATACCACAGCACCAGCAGCAGGACGGGGAACCCGAGGACGGTCACGAGATTCAGCGCCAGCGGCGAAACGACTGCCGCCCTGACGGTCAGCCCGGTCGGCGGGTAGATCGTCGGGTACAGCAAGAGCGCGAGCAGCACGCTCAACAGCGCGGGGAGCGCCAGCGCGCTCGCCAGCCAGGCGCGGTACCGGCCGCGTCTGGCCAGAACGATCCCTCCCAGCCCCGCGGCGATCGAGAGAGCGACGACCGCCGCCGCGGGCAGCGAGAGGACCGTCTCGGCGGCACCGGCCGCGTCGGTCGCGACGGCGGACGCCAGCAGCGCGACCGTCCCGACGAGGTACGCCAGCGTCGCGGCGACGCCGTACCGGCGCAGGTCCGACGCCAGGTCCGGTTCGCTTTTCGCCGCGAGGAACGCCGCTCCCGTGGCGACCGAGACCGCGGTCAGGCAGACGCCGGTGAGGAGCGCCGGAAGCGACAGCGTCGCCGCGTCGAACGCCCAGCGACCCGCGAGCACCCCGAACAGCAGCGGTGCGAGTGCGCTGCCGCCGACGAAGGAGTAGTCGCAGTACCGCTTCCACCGCTCGTCGTCGCGCTGTTCGCGGAGCTCCGGACCGACCCCGCGGAACAGCAGCGCGAACACGAACCCAAACACGAGCAGGTAGTGATCCGCAAACAGGCTGGAGTACACCCGGGGGAACGCCGCCAGCAGCATCGTCCCGAAGGCGATCAGCCACACCTCGTTGGCGTCCCAGACCGGACCGAACGCCGACAGGAACGTCTCTCGCTCGTGTTCGGTCGTCCGGGTCGCGTACAGCATCCCGATCCCGAAGTCGAACCCGTCGAGGACGACGTACGTCCCCAGCGCGAACACGACGGCGCCGAACCAGATCTCCGGCAGCGAGGAGACGAGATAGGCGTCGACGGGCAGCAACGACTCAGTCATCGCCGCTCACCTCGGGGAGCGGGCCGCGCCAACTGTCGTCGACCGACTCGTCTGCGCCGAGCGTCCGGAGTTCGTCTCGGACCAACCATTTCAGGACGTACAGCGCCGTTACCACCAGCCCGACGTAGACCCCGACGAACCCGATCAGCGATAGGGTCGCCTCCGCCCCGGTCAGCGTCGGGGAGACCGCCTCACTGGTTCTGAGCTCCCCCTGAATGACCCACGGCTGGCGACCGATCTCGGTGACGTACCACCCCGTGAGCAGGGCGGCGTATCCGAGCGGCGACGCCGCGACCATCGTTTTCAGATAGCGGTCGCTGTCGGAGAGCCGCCCGTCGTAGGTGAGATAGCCGCCCCACAGCGCCAGCGCGATGAACAGGAAGCCGAGCCCGACCATCACGCGGAACGACCAGAACACGAGGGCGACGGGCGGGTTCTCCTCGTACTCGTTCAACCCGATCACCTCGGCGTCGAAGTCGCCCCCGCTGGCGAGGAACGACCCGACTCGTGGCAGGCTCACCGTAACGAGGTTCTCGGCGCGGGGATCGTTGAGCGCGTCGACGTCTCTCGGGAACGCGAGCAGATGTAAGTCGGCTTCGTCCGTCTCGTAGTGGGCTTCCATGGCCGCGAACTTCTGCGGCTGGGTGTCTTGGACGTGGCGGGCGTAGGCGTCGCCGTGGACGGCCTGCATCGGCGCGGTGACGAGGAGGATCACCACGGCGAGCTTCAACGCGGTGTTCCACGCCTCCGTCTCGCGGGACTTCCAGACGATGTACGCCGAGACGCCCGCGACCAACAGCGCGACCGCGATCACCGACGCGTTGATCATGTGGACGTACATCCAGGGCATTCGCGGGCTGAGGAACGCGGCGCTCGGGTCGGTGAGCCGGGCGACCTCCATCCCGTCGCGGGCGACCATCTCGTATCCCCTCGGCGTCTGCATCCACGCGTTGACGATCAGGATCCAGAACCCCGACAGCCACGCGCCGACGCCGACGAGCACCGACGAGAGGACGTAGGTTCGATCCCGGACGCGCTCTCGTCCGTACAGCAGCACGCCGAGGAAGACGGCCTCGAGGAAGAAGGCCATCTTCGCCTCGAAGGCCAGCGGACCGCCGATGAGCTCGCCGGCCACCGCCGAGAACTGCGGGAAGTTCGTCCCGAACTGAAAGCTCATCGGGATCCCGGTGACCGTCCCCATGACGAAGCCGACGGCGAACACCGTCACCCAGAACGAGCGCAGTCGCGCGAACCGCTCGTCGTCCGTTCGCACGTCCTTCCAGGTGAAGTAGATGATAAACGGCGCGAGACCGATCGAGAGAGACGCGAAGAGGATGTGAACGGAGATCGTCCAACCGAACTGTGCACGGCTCGCGAGCTCCGGGGAGAGGAGCGCGACCCACCCCGGATCGACGCCGCTGAATAGCGTGCTCGGCGACATTGCGCCTCTTTTGGCTCGGAGCACTAAAGAAGATTAACCCGACTCCCCGTTTCGAGGACCGCACTGCAACAACTTATCAGTGTCAAGCCGTAGCTCTGAATGGACACCGTCCGGGTTACGGTCGACCGACGAGGCGACGGGATTTCCGCGTATCCGGCCTCGAATCGACAGCCTCGCCGGCGGCTGCGACTGAGTCACGAGAGCTCCCGCGGAGCGAGAGGGTCGTGCGGGACCTCGCGGAGCGAGAGGAGACCGTGCGCACGGGCTACCGAGGCCCGGTATCCGTCCGCGCGCGACAAGTATCACTTTCTTATACAGTCACTTCTCAGTACGAATCCGGTGTTGAACGCGGTCGTCCGACGGCTCGTAGTCGGGCCCGAAGAGGCGACCTACAGCCCGCAGACGGAAGCGATCCGCATCACGTCGTACCCGAGAAAACCGCGAGTCGGAACGTCGATCGGCGCGATCGTCCGGACGCGCCCGTCGATCTGTGATCGATGAACCGTCTCCAACTGGCCTCTTGACGTCGATATCGCTGTCTCCCACGGAACCGGTTCACCGAGCTCCGCGCGAAACGGGGGCCGGACGTCGCGACCTCCCTCGCGATGGGGAGCCACGGGCCCACGCCGCCGTCACGGGCTCCGATCCCGACGCGAAACGGGCGGAAGTCGGAACGGCGATGAACGTGTTATCAAACGGTAAAAACGAGAAACGTACCGCTTCGCGAGTACGTTCGAAACGGAGATTCGATCTCCTCGATCGGTGAGACGGACGAGCGATCGCCTCCCGCGACGCACGATCGATCGGGATATTCACTCGGAACCGAGGCAAACATTCGTTCGGACATCGCTTTTAACCCGCCGCGACGGGTGTGACTGTGTCATGGAGTTGCACAATCGAGACGTGCGGACGGACGTCAGGGAGCTCGGCGCGCTCGTGGGCGACGTCCTCGCCGCGCAGGCCTCCACGGAGGCGTACGAGACGGTGGAAGACCTACGGAACGCGGCGATCCGGTACCGCCGCGGCGACGCGGAGAGCCGCGACCGGCTCCAGGAGACCGTCGGCGACCTCTCGTCGAACCGCGAGGAGATCGTCGCCCGCGCGTTCACCACCTACTTCGAGCTGATCAACCTCGCCGAGGAGCGCGAGCGCGTCCGCGCCATCCGGAACGCGGACGACGAGGGCGCCCTCCACGACTCCTTCGAGGCGACGATCGCGGAGTTCGCCGAGCAGGGCGTCGGGCCGGACGAGCTGCGCGAGCTGTTGGAGGACGTGCTCATCGAGCCGACGTTCACCGCCCACCCGACCGAGGCCCGCCGGGCGACGGTGAAGGCGAAGCTGCGGTCGATCGCCAACCACCTGGAGGAGCTCGACGAGCGCAACCTAACCGAGCGCGAGCGCAACGCGATCTGGCGCGACGTCACCGCCGAGGTGACGAGCCTCTGGGGCACCCGACAGGTGCGCCAGCGCCGCCCGGAGCCGGAAGACGAGGCGCGAAACGTCGGCTGGTACTTAGAGAACACCCTCTTCGACGTCGTCGGCGACGCCTACGAGGAGTTCGAGGAGACCATCTCCGGCGAGTACGACGACGTCGACTGCCCGAAGCTGTTCGAGTTCCGCTCGTGGGCCGGGTCGGACCGCGACGGCAACCCGTTCGTCACGCCCGAGGTCACCGACGAGACGCTCGAGCGCCAGCGGGCGGTCGCCATCGAGAAGTACCGCGACCGGTGTAAGCGGCTCTCGGCCGTGTTGAGCCAGGACGGCGAGCGGTACGCGATCGACGACCGACTCACGGAGTCGCTCGCGGCCGACGCCGAGCGCTTCCCGACCGTCGTCGAGGAGGCGCGGGAGCGCTACCCCGACGAGCCGTACCGTCAGAAGCTCCGGCTGATGCGCGAGCGGCTCGACCGCGTGGACGACGTGCGCCCCGGCGAGTACCCCGACGGCGACGCGTTCCTCGCCGACCTCGACGTGATCGCCGAGTCGCTCCGGGCCGACGGCCAGGACGCCGTCCGCGAGTCGTTCGTCGAACCGCTCCGCCGACAGGTGGACACGTTCGGGTTCACGCTCGCGTCGCTCGACCTCCGCGACCACCGCGAGAACCACACCGAGGCCGTCGCCGAGGCGGTCGCGAGCGAGGGCGTCGACTACCGCGAGATGGACGAGGAGTCGCGCGAGGAGTTCCTCACCCGGGCCATCCTCCAGGACGACCCCGTCGTCGACGCCGACGACCCGGGCGACGTCTCCGACACGACCGAGCGCGTGCTGGAGCGGTTCAGCGAGCTCGCCGAGTGGCAGGAGGAGTACGGCCAGCAGGCGATCGACACCTACTGCATCTCGATGACCGAGGAGCCGAGCCACGTGCTCGAGGTGCTCTTTTTGGCCGACCAGGTCGGCGCGGTATCGCTGCCGGACCACTGCGGGCTCGACGTCGTCCCGCTGCTGGAGACCGAGTCCGCGCTCAACGGCGCCGAGCGCATCCTCGGGACGCTGTTCGACAACGAGGCGTACGCGACCGCGCTGGCGGTGCGCGGCGACGTGCAGGAAGTAATGTTAGGCTACTCCGACTCCAACAAGGAGAACGGCTTCCTCGCCGCGAACTGGGACCTCTACGAGAACCAGCGCCGGATCGCGCGGTTCTGCCGCGAGGAGGACGTCACTCTCCGGCTGTTCCACGGCCGCGGCGGCTCCATCTCGCGCGGCGGCGGCCCGATGAACGAGGCGCTGCTCGCGCTGCCGAACGAGACCGTCACCGGACAGGTGAAGTTCACCGAGCAGGGCGAGGCGATCGCCGAGAAGTACGCCAACCCCCGGATAGCCGAGCGCGAGCTGGAGCAGATGCTCGACGCGCAGATCCGCGCCCGCCACGAGACCCACGAGGAGCCCACCGAGCGCGTCCCCGACGCGTGGGTCGACGCGATGGAGACGATGGCGCCCGCCGCCCGCGAGACGTACCGCGACCTCCTGAACACCGATGGGTTCGTCGACTACTTCGGGCAGGCGACGCCCATCTCCGTTGTCGAGGACCTCAACCTCGGCTCGCGGCCCGCCTCCCGCTCCGGCGAGCGCACCGTCGAGGACCTGCGCGCCATCCCGTGGGTGTTCTCGTGGACTCAGACGCGGCTCATCCTCCCCGGCTGGTACTCGCTCGCCTCCGGCATCGACGCTTACCTCGACGAGGTCGGCGAGGACGAGGGGCTCGAAACGCTCCGCGAGATGTACGAGGAGTGGCCGTTCTTCCGCACCACCCTCGACAACGCCGGGCTCGCGCTCGCCCGGACGGAGCCGGAGATCGCCGCCGAGTACGCCGACCTCGCCGACGACGAGCTCCGCGACCGCTTCTTCCCCGAGCTGATCGGGGAGTACGAGCGCGGCCGCGAACTCGTCCTCTCGATTAGCGGCCGCGACGGGCTCCTCCGACGCGAGTGGCTCGAAGAGAGCCTCGACCGACGGAATCCCTACGTCGACCCGCTGAACCTGCTGCAGGCGAACCTGCTCGGACGCACCCACCGCACCGAGGAGGAGGAGCGCACGCTCCGGCTCACGGTCAACGGCATCGCCGCCGGGATGAAGAACACCGGATAGCGCGTCGCCGACGCGTCCGACTAGCTTTCCACCCTTTTTGTCAGTTCAGTCCGATAGCCGCCGCTTCGGCGAACAGGTCGCGACGACTCCGAGAAGATAATCTCGCCGATGGGTAGACATTTCGTATAGCGTTATTCAATATACACCTCGAATGCGCGGAGAACAGCATCGAGCGTCGACACGCGGTTGCGGGCGCTCTACGGCCGGAAATAGAGGCCTGAACGGCGAGTGTACGCGAGAGCCGCCGCTCGCCGGACGGGCGGAACGAGAAAAGCGAACGGCGATCTACGCGTAGCGTTCGAGTTCCGGGTGGTCGAGGTCCTCGAAGACGTCGGCGGCGACCTCGGAGAGGAACGCCTCGCCCTCGTCGGAGACGCGGCGGCCCTCGCCGGCGGCGGTCGTGACGAGCCCTTCCTCTTCGAGGGCCTGGAGCGACGAGCGGATCAGCTTGCGGGAGCCGGCGGAGTGGCGGCCCGGTCGGACGATGTACCGGTTCGAGCCGCGCTTCTTCGAACCGTACTCGGTGGCGAGCCGCTCGATGCCGATCGGCTCGTTCTGGGCGACCTTCCGGAGGAGGCTCGCGGATCGCACGTACCAGAAGTCCTCCTGTTCCGGCGGGAGCTCCTTGCCGGAGCCGCTCTTGGCGAACTCGACCCAGTCGGGCTCGTCGATCCGGTCCTCGAGTCGCGCGGCGACCTCCTCGATGAGGGCGTCCGCCGGCACGTCGTAGATGGTTACCATTGAGGTGAATTTCAGCCTAACGTCGTTTAAACCCATCGTATTCGAGAGGCGTCGTGTGACCCGTTTTCACGGGTAGCGGAGCCACAGAGAGGGGATCGAGAAGCCTGATCTCGCCGCCGACCGCGGACGAACGGCTACTCGACGTACTCGTACTTGCGCTCGTTCATCCGGCCCCAGCCGGTGAAGACGAACTCCCCGTCCGGCTGCGTGAACTCCTCGATCTCGCGTTCGACGTCCATGTCGTACTCGTGGACGTCGTGGACGTCCTCGTACTCGTCCCACGAGAGGTCGTAGCGGGCCGCGAGCTGGTCGTCGATGTCGAGCCCCTCGATCTCCTCGCGCCATCCCTCGCGGATCGTCTCCGCGTGGATCTCCGCCTGCGCGCCGGAGCCGTACGACGCGACGAGCAGCGTCTCGTCGACGAACGACGTATCGCGCGTCAGGGCGTCGCGCAGCGCGCTGACGCGGGCGATGTGGACCGAGCTCGTGTACCAGTTGCCGACCTCCCGGGAGAGCCCCAGCGTCGGCTCCACGGCGGTGTCGTACCACGTCTGGTACTGCTCCGTCGTCTTCAGCTCGTCCATGTAGTCGCTGATCGCCTCCTCGTACGCCTCGCGGTCCGCGAAGTCGCCCTCGCGGGGCTGGCGGCCGATCTCTTCGGCGAGCTCGTCCTCGTACTCCGTGTCGCGGATGACGTGCCGGTACGCGAGCAGGGCCGCCTTCCGGACCATCCCCGGGAACGGCGTGTGGAACGGGGCGTACGCGAAGTCGTCGAGCTCGATGTCGTCGGTGACTGACTCGTAGTCTTCCAGCGCCTCCCGCATCCGGGCGAGGTACACCTGCACGGAGCGTTTCCCGTCGACGCTCGGGAACTGCTGGTTCGGCTTCAGGAAGTCCGTCTCGTCCTTCGATCCGTACCCCTGATCGGTCGAGAGCGCGACGATGGAGGGGTCCTCGTCGATCAGCATCGCGACGGCGCCGGCGCCCTGCGTCGCCTCGCCGGGGTCGCCGCGGGCGTACAGCGCGGTGTCAGTCGTGATGACGAGCGCGGGCCGGTCACGGTTCCGGCCGGCGCGGATCCAGTTGTACGCGTCGTCTATCGCCTGCGTCCCCGCCAGACAGGCGAACTTGCGCTCGCCCTTGTTGGCGTGGGTGAAGTCGCCGTCGTACACCTGCTCCAGACAACCCGCGATGTACGTCGACACCGGCTTCGAGTGGTCGAACGCCGACTCGGTGGCGACGTCGATCCGGCCGATGTCCGCGGGTTCGAGCCCCTTGCGGTCCATCAAGCCCTTCGCGGCGTTCGCGCCCATCGTGACGATGTCCTCGTAGACGTCCGGGAACGAGGAGTTGTTGAGCCCGAGCCCCTTCGTGTACTTCTCCGGGTCGTCGCCCTTCTCCGGCGCGAACGTGCCCGGCAAGTCGAGCTTGAGCTTTCCGGTCCAGATCTCGACGGCGTCGATGCCGACTTCGGTCATACACGGTCGTTCATTGGGCCGGCATTTGGCTTTGTCGATGGGTGTTTACGTCGATTGTGGAAATAACTGTGTAGAGAATATGTTAATTTGGAACCGAAATGGTAAGCGATTTTTGACTCCCATCACCGAGATAGAAAGTCAAATTGATTTTTTCACCAGTCATATCTACGCGGCTGGTAGACCCACCAGGCCCACCCTGGAAGAATGTCAATGTGATTGTGGCACTACGTCCAGTATTAATGCTAACAGTCGACGATAAGTCAACCTGCGGTCCAAATGAATAACTGCTGGATCCCCCATCACCTGCCTCGTAGAAACCACTATTTGATGAGGACTCAACGAAGATTTCGTTTAGCCCTGGTCCAGAACCCCCATTTCTCTCTTTGAGCACCTCTGCTTCGGCGGATGTCGTCGAATCAACCGAAATAGATTCTATTTGCGCAGGCCCGTCACCATTGTTCGTAATATTAAATTGTACACCACTGGAGCCCCAGAACGTGTTTGCGTCACCATCTGAATTGATTCCAGATGCTTGAGTTGGATTACTACCGCTATTATCGTCACTATCCGTTTCCTGGCCGCTATTGCTCACTGCGCCCTCTGAAGGCTCCGACTGAATTCCGACCGAGTTGACAATGATGTTATCAGAGCTCTCAACCTCCAGACGTAGCGCAGAAACATCGTCAGAAGAGCGGTATTCATTATCGTCAATGCCAACATACCTGACCGAAGAACTGTTTTCGATCGACTCCTTCCAGTATCCGTCGTCTGCGTCCAGTCTAGTAGGTATCGAGACGTTGAGTTCACCCTCAAGCTGTGACAGATTGGCCGCGTCGTCTGTTGGGTACAATTCAAGTGCGACGCGACGCGTTCCAGAGGCTTGGAATTCGTTCTGGAGAGCAGTTATTCTGAGCGTGTCGTTATCAACCACGAGGTTCTGATCCTCGATGATCACTGCACGACTTCCTGAATCCCGTTCGTCGAGGTACAGGACAGAGTTATCGTACCAGATCGACCCTACGTGAAGTTCGTTGTATCCCGGTCGATAGCGAACGAATCGCGTCGAGATGTTTACCGGTTCGTTGGTCCCGTCATCGATTGTAATATTATACGGTTGACTTGTTTGTAGTGTTCCCGCTGGATCAGGCGGATTAATCGCAAACAACCTAGTCTGATAGTTCGTCCCGAGTCTCACGTCGACGAACTGTGGCCGTTCCGACTGTCCCGCAGAGGAAATCGCGTTACGAAGCTCAACGAGGTCGTTCCGGACCTCCTCGAAATGCTGGAACTCGACCTGTCCGTTCTGCTGCGGGACCACCTGCACCTGATACAGCGAGAGCGCCAAGATCAGGAACCCGAACAGGATCACGGTCCCGATCACGACCGACTGGCCCCGACGGTCGCGACTGAATCGCATTACGAGATATCGAACCCGGACGCGTATAAAAGCCTCCGCCCGCCGTCTCAGTCGCGATAACCTCGTGACCGCGCGGGAGGACTCAGTCCTCGCCCGCTCCGCGCCGCTCCGTGAACCACGCCGATGCGGCGGCCACGACGCTCGCGAATCCGCCGACCAGCACGGCCTGCGTCCAGTTGGCTCCGAGGAAGAACCCCGCGACCAGCGTGACGAGCGCGAACGCGATCACGACGGAGCCGATAATCGGAGCGATGGAATCGGTCAAACCCGGATCTGCCGCGCCCCGGCGATAAAGCGGCCGATCCGCCAGGCGTGGCGTGGCGGTCGAGACGCGGGAACGAGCCCGCGTCGGCTTGTAAATCATATATCGCGATACTAAATTCGCTTCCTGTAGTTGCTAATACCGGGTATTTGCTGTACGGGATTCCCAGTTTTTGGGCAAATTAATCACGCTTCATCTGCTAATCTCGGGGAAAAGCCCGCTACATAACTATCAAAAAGTCATCTACACACAAAATCCGGTAAATTTGAAGAACAGCGTACTGATGGCTCTACGCGAACGGGCGAATGCGAAAGTCAGAGAGCGGCTATATCAGCCCGGTCAGCTGCCGATCGATAAACGCAATGAATCGCTGTGCAGTTATCCGCGGCTTCGACCGGAAATCCACGTCAAGCCCAGCCTGAACGAGAAAATCGACCATCAACCAGGCGTTGTACAGGAGGACTGCGAATCCGAAATGGAACAGTCGGACGCTGAAATCCTTCGACGTCGTCCACGCGGTGAACTCCTTGATCTTCTTGTACGCCGTTTCAATCCCACCACGACGATTGTACTGCTCGACCTTCCGCTTCGTCTGTCTGCGGTCAAGCGCGATTTCATCCTCTGCGTGCGTGTTCGTATAGAACGGAACCGCAGCCTGATCCTCTTCAGGAATGAGTTCTTCGCCCTCATCAGCTGTCTCACCGTACCCGTACTGGTCGTCGTCAGGGTCACCGGGTAATCCGATGAGCGTTGTCGTGACGCGCTCGTTCGACACGCCGTGTTTCACCGCGCCACGTAATGCCCATTCTTGCTCGACGGACACGATTCCGCGCTCCATGTCCACGTTCCTATTGAGCCAGCGTTTTGTTCGGTCATTCCGTGGAGCTGGCATCAAGTACCTCATGTTGTGCTGTTCAAACGCTGAAATTGTATCTGCGGATGCGAACTCTCGGTCAGCGTACACGCATCGCGGTGTCACGTAGTGTTTCGTCATGGAGAGGAGTTCTCGAACGACATCCCCAATTACGTACGATTTCTCTTTATTACCTGGGTACGCTTGATTGTCGGTGAAGTCTGGGTTGCCGACCGGCAGCATCCCGACGACCATGTGGACGCCGTCTCCAACGAGTGTTGCAGTAGCGAATTTATGACACCACTTGTACTGCTTATGATCGGGTGTGCCGGTCACCCATTCTAGTCCGTCGCGTTCACCATAGTACGCGACGTATGTGATATCAATCGCCATGAAAACGGGGTCTGGGAAGTCAGCGTACGGTTTGATGCGGGTCAACGCACGGCGCGCTGCGTTATTCACCATATCGGTGATTCCCTGAACGGAAAGTTGGTGAATTGCGTTCAACAGCGTTTCTCCTCTCATTCCGTCCTCATAGAACGGGTCTTCAGTCGGGTGAATATCTTTGTTCTCCGCGAGTTTATCGCCGTGGATGTCCGCACCGCCATTCGCGGCTTCACCCTCCATTCCCATGACGGCCATCAACTCTAGAAAATCGTCTTGGTCGTAAATGGCATGCTCAGGACGAGGGATATCAAGCTCGGGAAACACGACACCAGCCATTTCGTCTAGCACTTCTTTCGTTTTCTTCCGAAGGAGACGTTGCTCTGTGCGTTTCGATTTCCCATCTGTTTCTTCGATTTTTAGCCCGGTGTGTCCGCCGATTGGACTGTCGCGTTCCGTGGCGATCTCGTCGATTGTTTTCGCTGTCGGTTCGATAGTCTCCTGTAGAGACTCGAATCGTTCTCGCCATGCACGAGCGAACGTGTCTCCGTGCGGGATTTCCTCCTCGTTGAATCCGAACGCTTCAGCGATCTCTGGGTTCGATTTGAGACGGTCGGACAGCCCAGTAACGGATTCATCCTCGGTTTTTGCCCACAACATTGCCAAGAACATCGGCTCGAAAGCGGTTGTTTCAGCGTGCCACTCAGGGTACGAGTCATCACGCTGGTACATTGAGACATCAAGTTCCTGACCGAGCTCCGCCCAATCAGTACCATGCTCTATGACCTCGTCAGCTTGCTTTGAGATCATATTCAAAGCAGGATCTGCACCGAGCTCATCGACAGTAGACGGATCACTCATCAAGCCACCCGTACACGCGTGAACGCGCGCAATGCGTCCGTGGGATACGACAGAATGCGATTGCGTCAACCATAGAGACAGAAACTCGAATATGGAGCATATGTATGCGGGTGTAGTTTCCGAATAGAGGGTTAAAAACGGTTGTATAAGGCCTATTGTCGGCTGTTCACCGATTTCTTGGCATCTCAAAAAATTCCAAATTGGAGTTAGACTGTATTTCTAAATGACTCGGTCTTGAAACCGAACTTGATGGATGTAACTCTTGAGGAGTTTCTACAGCGGAAAGGCGCAATTGGAATCCTAACGCTCCTTCACGAGCGCCCGATGACGTATTCGGAAATTGAACCGGAAATCGAAGTGACCTCGTCGACGATTGTTACACGGCGTGATGAAGCTGCGAAACTAGGTCTGATAGATGTCTCTCTCGGAAGAGGAGAAGTCGGGACGAAGAAAGTGTACACCCTGACGGATATGGGTGAATTCCTGACGGACAAGATGGCACGGGAGGGAATCCTCAGCAACTATCGAAAAATGCGGACGCTACAGCAGGTGTTGGACGAGCAGACAGAAAGCATCACACAGTGGATGAAAGAGAATCCGTCGCAGCTTCTACAGTTTGAGACTGCTGACGATGGAACTGTTATCAGCAGAGATGAGATGAAGGGGAATTCAGACGGTGAGACAAGTACACAATCTTCCCCATCACCGAATGAACGTGAGGAAGCACCTGACGCTGACAAGTACACAAGCAACTTGGATGACCCAGAAACTGAGCCACCTGAACGGCCGAGTGAGGGAGAAAACTTCCCACCTGAAGAGGAGTTACCTGTAGATCTGACACCAATCCAAGATTCTGATTCAGAAACCAGCGATACAGAGACGGACGATGGCGGGGGAACCACCGATGATGCATCGAGTGGGTCTGCTTCCGGATCAGAGCGTGCTCCCGATTCCGATCAATCAGCAGACTCAGAGGAATTGGGACAAGAAAAACTCGGAGAAGTATCCTATGAGAAATATCCGCCGAACGAAGAGGACGACACTGATTCGTAGGGGGTTACAGCTCTATGGCTCTGTTGAAATCCTCAAAATATGATAGGTTCTGTCCCCCTGCGGTCAATACAGTTTACAACACTATCGATATGCTCTCCGACTATGAGATCGTCGATGGAATTACTGTAAAGGAACGCGGGAAGATCTATCGAATGCCTGAAATTCTCGCAATCGTCGAAGCACTGTGACCTAATGGGCTCTGTTTTCTGAATGAGAGCGGTTAGTCATCTTACCAACGACAAGTTTGATCAGGAATACTATGGTTACGGCAAAAGCGATGTGGAATATCATAGTCACGACACCCCCACCAAGCGTTATTGGCAAACCGTATATGATGAACTCTAGTGGTGAAAGCAAGTAACTGAATGCGAGGTTGATGTTCTGGCTGCTGGTTTGAGTGAAGATGGGACTGTACCATGGGTACAGCCAAGCCAATGCCCAAACTGCTGCCACCTCCTTGTTGAAGACGTACTTTTTTAGAGATTCGCTGTCCACCATCGGTTCATTAATTTTCAGTATGACATAAATATATTCGGTTGATTGGAATTCAAATCCCGTCGATAGACAACGAATCTATTAGAACTTGTTGGGGCCTGCGCAGTTCTCACCGATTGGCTGTTTCACCTAATATTGTGTCTGAAGAATAGGATTTCAACAGAGCCAGCTCTATTGAAGTCCTCAGTAGGTGATACGTGTTACTCCCGTTACGGTCAATACAGGGGACTCACGAATCGCTCACTACAGTACAGAAGAGTTAGCATTTACCCAGTTCGATAATAGAGAGGTCGGAATAATATGTAACACAAATGTATAAGTGGCGCTATTATGAACTTATTTGTATGAAACTTCGAAAAATAGCCCTTTGGTGTGCGGCTGTCACAATGGTTTTATTCCTGATAGCTACGGGAGGTTCATTTATAGCGGGGATTGTATTAATTCCCACTGTCGGTGCTGGTTGGTTTGTCTTTAAGCCTGTCCCAGAAGATAAGAGAATAGTAGTGGTGACAATCGCTATTGTTGGGGCGAGGGTGTCATAGAAGAGTTCTCACACCGTAATGATCGTACTTCCCGGATTGTCTCCGCGTTCGTAGTTGGTGATAGCGATGACGAGGCGAAGGCACAGCGCAAGAAACACCTGCGCTCGTGCGTGGACGCGGCCTCGGGCGTGCGTTCGCCCGAGGCCGCAGTCCTTCACTGATTCGTTGGTTCGTTCGACTCCAGTACGGCGGTTGTACGTCTCGTCCAACGTGGACTGCTTCAGCTGAACGTCCTCGCTGTGTTGGTCGATGCGGTCTTCGACCCTGTACTCGATGTCTTTCGGGTCGTCAGTGTTTCGAGCGTTGTATGGAGCGACTGGCACGACCCCTGCGGCCAGCAGGTGGTCGTGCCAGTCGAGCGTGTCGTAGGCGCTGTCACCGACCATCCAGATCGGTGTGGCGACGGCGAGCGCGTCACGTGTGACGCGCATCGCCGTCTCCTCTGGCGCTTGCTTACTCTCGGTGAACTCGGCTGCAATCGGGATCTTTTGCCCGGTCGAGACGATCGTACAACCGTAGCCGTAGTAGTATTCGTCGTCGGTTGGATCGTAGCACTTCGACGCGTCTTGATCGGCGGGCATCGCCCTCACATCGGTTGAATCGATACAGTAGGTCAAGTCGAGCAGGCCGCGGCAGGCGGCCTGCTCGACGAGCCGGTCAAAGACCTCGTCAACGACGTGTTCGAGGTCGGTGAGAAAGCGATCGACCGCGTCTCTCGACGGCGGTCGATCGAACCCACAGCTCAGCCAAATGACCGTGTTCCGAAGCTCTCGTTCAACGGGACGAATGCCGTAGATGTCCTTGTAGTAGCAGTGGAGAAAGCCACGCATCAGCTCTGGTGGGTTGTGTTCTCGTGTTCGCCCCGTCTTCGCCGGGGCGAACACATCGAACTCTTCGAGAAACTCGAATGAAAGGTGCTCAAACAGCGCTAGCGTCTCGGTTTCCACGGCATTGAAGAACGAATCTATCGAAGGATCATCTTGCAGGGTCGCTGAGCTCATCCACCTCAGCATTCACCCTGCTCTTTGGTGTGCTACTCGTTCTATGACACCCTCGTTGGGGCGCTTATTGCAGGTTATATCGCTCCGCTTGGAATTGAGGAGTTAGGTCAATACTTGGAGCTACGTGATCAGTTAGTGATTGGGTTGATTGTACTTGCCCTAACTGTTTCTCTAGGTACATCATTAGAGGCAATTAGGAGAATCACACCCGTAGAATAACGTAGAACTTTGACGATCTGTTGAAAGTATAGTCGGGTAAACTTCTACGCCGTTACGGCTGATACAGACTAATAAGACTCTGTTGAAACCCTCAGCAAGTGATATTTTCTGACCCAGTTGCGGTCAGTACAGGAGACTCACAAATCGCTCAGTACAAGTGAGATACGCACAGATCTGTCAGTACGTACCCTTCAGCAACCAACTGTTTCAGAAGAGAACATACCTAAAGATTCTGCAGGGCAAAGATCCGCTACTTCGTACGAGACTCGCTATTCGGCTCTGCTGTACCCCCGGACTTCTGAGCCGCTAGTTTGGTGAACTCATACGAAATAATTGCCAAAATACTAAGTGATTGCCAAAGAATTATTTAAATAAGAAAATGAATTCGATTGCACGTGTCACCGGGCGAATTCAAGACCTCTCCCGGTGGGAGATAACAATCCTAGCGGTTGCTGGGTTGGCGATTGGACTTGTATCCTCGCGGGTAGGGCTCCTTGGTCCACTCGCAGCAGTTCTATGGGTCCCGTTTATCGGTGTCGCTACAATTTGGATTCTCTTTGACTCAAGAGAACAGGGATTCAAATATCCGTCTGTGGTCGCACTAACAGTTGCTATTCTGCTGTTGCTTATCATTCCGGGAATTGTAGCACTTGCAACCTATTATTATAAAACCCGAATCCAATAAAATGCAGACAGATGATGAGTTGTACCGGTCCTTCTCTTTTAATTCAGATCACTCACAAACCGCTCAGTACAGACCAAAGGCCCACAATCATTATTTCGTCAGGCAACCACCATTATGTATGACAAGAATAATTTGGCTCTGTTGAAATCCTATTCTTCAGACATATTATCGGCTGAAACAGCCGGTCGACGAAGAGTGCTTATTGAATCCGGTTACGCGTCCTGTTCATCTCAAACCTCGCTGAAACCCCGTCCGATCAAGTACCCAACTACTGTAATCACGCCAGAGATGATTGCTCCGCTTCCAACTGGGAATATGAAAGCGCCCGGCCCCGCCATGATCGGGATGAACAGATTGAGTGTGAAACCAAAACATGGGCCGAATGCGAGTATCCAATTCCCAACGAGATCTGCGCCCTGAAACGCCCGGAAGACAACGATGGCGGTAATAAGGAGCGCACCCACCCAGACTATAGCCGATTGTACTGAAGTCGAGGGCTCCAAGTCCCAGACCCGCAACCCAGTCAACGTCCCAAGAACAAAGAGAAAGGCGGCTGTAGCCGCTAAAATCTCACTTGTTCGCTTGTTCAAAATCATATACATTCAAATTGTCCTACATTACGTATGTGCCTTGTGGGTCAAACCGAGATGGTCTAAGCGATCTGCGAGTTTCCTGTATTGACCGTAGCTGTGTCAGGATGTGGTCAGCTGCTGAGAGATTCAACCAAGCTCTGAGATTCAGCCCTCTCGATCCACGTAATTACGGCTCGTTTCTCCGAACGCGGTACGCTTGGTTGGCGTATTGAAATCGGCGTGTCTCGGCGTCAAAGCCAACAATCTCGTCGGCTGTTCGTTTGTTTGTGCGGAGAACCACCCGTTCAACGTCCGAACTCATATGCGCGAGCAGGTTGCGGTATCCGCGATTTTGCATCACCTGTTCAGCGATCATTTTGCGGTCGGCCGTCTGTGCTCGTTCAAGTGTGACTATGCCTCGATCCCCATCATCGGACTCTGTCTGCCACTCCTCGACGGTGACGGTCACTGTGTCTCCGTCTGACTCGCTTGTTACATCGTCCGTTGGTACGACCGAGATCGTCGGTGCGTCGAACTTGACGAGAGCGGCACTCTCTGATGTTGTGTGCCCGTACCCCGCCACGGCGGCGTAGTGGCCTCCACCGAGGTACGGAAAGTGATCCTCATGGTTGCTATCCATCTCATCAGCCGCTACCTCTATTGTCCACGATTCACTTTCACCCGCCGGGAGGTTTTCACAGATGCCGTCGTGGGCGTACGGGCCGATGTGAAACCATTGATCTTCCTGTAATTTGTATAAATCCCAGCCGCCGCAGCTGGTGGATTCCTGTGACCGATTGAAAAACGTAAATTCAATTTGAGTGGGTAATTCCGCTCGTTCGGTGCTTGGGCGGACGAACGCCTGTGTTGTTTCATCAGCTTTGTGGTACCAAGTAACGCCACCCTCACCGGGAAGGTCAGGGATCGACATACCAGAGAATTCTGAGTCAGATTCTGGCCCAGTTGAGTTCGTTGAATTAGTAGACCCAGTTCCCGGCGTATTGCAACCAGCGAGCCCGCCGAAAGTGGCCGAGAGACCAGCAAGGAGAGTCCGTCGGTACATATTCACCCGTTCCGCCTTATTATAAAAGGTCTTGTGGGGAGTTCTATGCTTTCAAACGGATTTCAAACCGAGACAGTTGGTCGTTGAGGGTGTGTACTGAGCTATCTGTCCTTCACCTGTACGGACAGAACCCAGTTCAGATATATCACTCTCTGAGGATTTCAACAAGGCCAATAATTTGGGCACTCGCAGCAGCGTACGTTCTTGTTGGACTCGGTTTATTTTACAGTTTAGCAATAGATTCTAGCGAGCTATTTTTGGGAATGACTGCTCTCATTTATCTTCTAATGAGTCCGTTAGCATATCTTATTTATAAAAAACGAGTGGTGAACAAGTAATCGGTCAATTCGCAGTCTTCAGCGGTCAACTGTTTCGGGCAAGAATCTGTCTAAACATGAGGACGTCCACAGGGCTCACTTACTCGACTGTGCGGTAGGTTCGTCCCCGTGTGTTGCCTTCTGCCTCGATTAGATTGTAGTGCTCAAGCTTCGATAAGTAGTTCCGGACCATGCGTTGCGTCTTCGGATCACCCACGCGATTACAATACTCCTCGTACAATTCATTCGGTGGGATTTCGCCGTACTCGGTGATGGTCTCGTATAGGACTTCCTGGTGGGTAGTGAGACGATCAACGGTTTTCTGCTTGATTTCCGATTTCGCTTCCGGAGTCACTTTCCGAATAACGTCATCGGGGATTTCATTCATCTGTTGAGCGTTAGCAGTGCGAGCAGCTTGCCGAAGGATTCCAATTGCTACGCGAGCATCACCAGCCGCGTTATTCGCAATCGATTCGAGTTTCTTTTTGTCGATAACATCGGGATTAAGCCCCCATCGGACACGATCTTGGAGGATAGCAACCAATTCATCGTGGTGGTATTGTCTGAAATGGATGCGAGTGGCGTTGGCGAGACGACTATTGATCCGGTCATCAACATCTGCGAAGACTCCCTGTTCATTGTTTGCGATGAGGATCATTGTGAGGCCGCGAATCCGGTACAGATCGTACAGGAGACTCTTGTCTTCTAGCTGGTCTACTTCATCGAGGATGACGACGTAGGGTGGGCCGTCGTAGTCGCGGAGACGGTCGAGGAGCTGGTCTCGCGGGGTTGACTGTCGGTGAATATCGATTGTTTTGTTGATGCCCTCTAGGAGAGTGTAGAGCGTTTTGAAGCGGCTGTAGTCCTCCCAGCAGTTGACGTACTGGTGGTTGAGGTCAACGACGTTCTCGCGGAGTCGTTCAACGGTGAACTGTGCGATGCAGGTTTTCCCGACGCCGGATGGGCCGTGGAGGAATGCGGGGTCAGTAGAGTTTCCATCAAGAATGGGCTGTAGGACGCTTGAGAGCGTGTTGACTTCGGCGTCTCGGTGCGTCACCTCCCGTGGGATGAACTCCGGTTGGAGTACCCGAGCGTCCGTGATCATGGCTGTCGACACGAGAGGCGAGGCTAATAAATGGAAGTGTGGTGTTTCCGAATCTTCCGAATATGTCCTGGCGTTCTGAAACTGTGAGTTCACTGTCTCTCAGCAGAAGAATCGGCTGGGCTTTGTTGAAATTCTTAGTGGGAGCACATTTCTGCCCGGTTCCGATCAGTACAGAGGACTCACGAATCGCCCAGTACAGGCAATCCCTTACCGTATCTGCGGCCTGTATCTTGTACCGCTATCGATACATCACTTCGGACTGGGAGGAATCTTAGTGGTCAATACGCGCTCTCTACTCACCGGATAGTCTCTTTTCTCTTATTAAGTTAAATAATTCAACCAATCCCATAATTATATGCTGGTGAACAATTAACATGGTTGTATGCCTGCGAATACCCCGACACGAACGGCCCTCCAAGCCACCAAGTTACTGTTCGCCGGAGCAGTTCTTCTCGTTGCCGCAATGACGTTCAATTATCTTCCGCAACCATACTCTACGTGGCCAGCCATTGGATCAATACCAGTTAGTCCTGAACTCGTCGTTCCGGCACTACTCGGTGTCGTTGTCGTAATTGAAGCATTGGTAGAGAAATTCAGCATTGCGTCAGTCTTCCTTGCTATCTTCGGAGGGCTAACGTTCCTACTCGGTGCAGCGAGCTTATACACGTTGTACGCAGTCGAATCTGGTGGGGTATTCTTCATTGGATTCTTCACCATTATCGCAGGGATTCTCCTTGCTATCGGAGTTTTTCTCCACACAATCGTACGAACAGAACGCTTCAAAACTGCTTCTAAGGAACTAATAAACTCGATCTCTAATTAGTTTGGTTTGGCTGGCTCTGTTGAAATTCTCAGTAGGTGAGACGTCTTAACCCGGTTGGGGTCAGTAGAGAGGATATATCCAACAATCAGTACACATACTTCTGTCGACGTTTCGTACCGACAGAAGATCGTCACTCCGTCGAGCGTGTCTGAACGGCGAATCCAATGGCGGCATCCATAACGACGAGGAACATCAGAAGCCCACCGGCGGCTGCCGAGAACAATTCACCCCAGTAGACGCCACCTGACGAGTTCAATCTCTCCATGATGGCCCACATCGAAACGAGAAGGCAGGGCACCGAGACGGTAGCGAGCACGATGTCGGTTGGCTCACGGGTGTATACTCCGCGGATAAGTACCAGAAGTTCGACGAACAATGGCAGGATAATGAGGGGCAGTGATCCGATATCAAGGAAGGAAATGACCAACAGATGTGAGGGCGGGAATGGCAAGGTACGTCAACGTATAGATTACTAACTGTTATTTCTTTTTGAGGCTGAAGACAGATTCGAAATCGGGTTTCAACAGAATAATAAACGGAGGTGCGTGGTTATGTTGGAATCTCTGAGTCGATGTATCTCTGACCTGCGTATCCGAGGATGAAGCCAAGAACACCAAGTGGAACACCAAAGGCTAGCCCCCATCCGGTGCCGAGTAGGAGTGTTTCACCAACCCCCGGATCGACGGTTTGACCCTCTCCAATAATGTGGATGAAGAGCGCAGTCACGGGGGCGATACATAGCAAGAGACTCGCTACGAGGCTACGATTCTGATACGCCTGCCACGCAGACAACAGAACTAGTATTCCTACGGCCCCGTAGACAATCACTCGCCCCGGAATGAGCGCATAAACCGTCTGGTAGTAGTCGAACAGATAGAAGGTGAAGATGACGATGAAGAGGCTAGCAGCTAGTACTCCCCACCGTTTAGTCAAACCGAGATCATCACCGACGAGGAACGCTCCAATTCGGTTCTGACTCTCTTCCATATAGTGTCATTTGATTACATTTCTCATTAACCTTTCGGCGAGATTACGAATCTTCGCTCTCTCCTGTGAGCAATGCAGGAGACTCACGAATCGTTCAGTACAGGTGAGACACCGATTATTTGGCGCTACTGATGGAACCATGTAAATGCTTATAATCCAATAACTCATAGGTGGTACATATGGCCCTCCGTATTTGTGAGGTGTTCCTCGATTAGTAATATGAGTACCAATAAAGATCAAAAAATTACAAAGCGCAGATTAATGAAAATTGGGGTTGCTGCCTCAATTTCCGGATTTGGTTCTTGGTGGTTGTTTTTGCGGTCAGATCAGGATCCATTAGATAACCTCCCGGAAGAAATAGACTCAGTGGAGTTTGGTTGGGGTGAGACTCTCACACATAAAACCGACGAAAACATACCCCCATCTGAGAAACCCATGATAAACTTCGACAGTGAAGAAAACGAAGTATATATCGAAGGTATTCTAACTTATGGTTCAAGTACATGTAATGCGATAACAATTAGGAATCTTGATTTTGAGGATGTAAAGAATGAATTACATATTGGGGTTGGTTGGATAGAGGAGGGGAATAAGTCAGGATTGTTCACCGGTTCATGTACTGATGATTTGGATCATAAGCCATATTTTGTTACTTTAGAATTGGAATCGAGTCTTCCAAGTAGAGTAGAAATAGTTGAAAATCATTTCGACCCCACTGAAGATGACGATACTCATGTTGTGACTAATAGAATGGAATACTCTGAGTAATCACTCTCAAAGTTAGGTCTTTACTCTATAGCAGCAGTAATGATAGTGTAGGTCTTCTAATATCTTATATAGATGGAAGCGGTTCTGATGAAAAGGGACGTTTGCCCCAATTTATCCGAGTGAGATACCGTATCTCCCAGATAACGCACGACGATGGGCCGCTATCTTCCTGTTGTTGGCATTTATTAGTGGATTTGTCGTCTCATCCTTAATATGGATTATTGGTCTCTTCTAAATCACTCAGTCCGCTCAGTTCGCAGCTCTCATCGACCAGCTGTTTCAGGCGAGAATCTGTCTGAAGAAGAGGATTTCAATAGAGCCCAAATCTGGGAAGTAGGTCAGACACTTCCCGAACGAGATGCTATGCCTCGTGCCCAGCTACTCCGACCCGCGGATTCGTGCGAGAAGAGAGGGACCGAGGATTGAGAGAACGAACCCGGAGACGACGCCGGCAACTGCGGCCGGGCTGCCGGTGAGCGGCCCAGGATCGAGGAGAAACTCACCGGGGAGCAGCACGAGGACCACAAATGCCGTGACCGCTATCACGACTCCACCGATCCGGACCAGCGACGTCGCATCAAGGCTGAGATCAGCTCGTTCCATGTTTATTTCTTACCGCAGATATCGAGTTCAGTATCTCGGACCGATAATACTTGTGCGGTGGGGCCGGAACACCGGTTACGGACGACCGGAGGACTCGCTTTGTCTCTCGGGTTAGACGCCGCAATCAGTACGGTTCTCCCGACATCTGTAGTGTCGCAAAGCTTGTTCCCTCCCACCATGCGTACTATGGAGACTGTACATCAAGGTCATTGTCCGATGACTCGTGATATCCAAAATTGAACTCAAAGGGCTCTGTTGAAATCCTCAGCAAGTGATATATTTTGACCCAGTTGCGGTCAGTACAGATGGTGTAGTCAGCAGTCGGTTATTGTCGGCTTCATACTTTCTTGTGTAATCAGCTAGTCATTCTATGAGTAAGAGAGCATATCTGGGGCTATTCGCCCGAAAGGCTTTATGTTGAAGGTACATCATATTACGTGATGAGCACCTCCACGCAAAGCCGTCGTCCGTTGGCAATAGCCGGCCTGACTTACTTCGGATCTGTTCTCCTAGTCGGGCTTCCATTGATGTATGTTATGTATTGGTTTTTCGTAGATACAGCCATTCTGCTTAACCTGAACCTCGGTGCTGCTTTGTTGTGGCAAATACTCCTGCTGGCAGTAGCCTTTTTGATCGGCATCTCAGTCGCCGGAAAAGTCGCAGAACGCGTACTCAAGAAATTCTCCCCAAAAGTGGAGTAACGCGTATTGTACTGACTGCTGGTTTTTGTCTAAGCGAGAGTGGTAGATACTAAATCGGTCCCCGTATCTAGTACGCTCGCAGTTCACCATACGAATCTACCAGATAGACGTGCGGTCAGCACGCACTCTTCAGCGACCGGCTGTTTCGGAGGTAAGTATGTCTGAGGAAGAGTATTTAAACATAGCCAACATTTTCTGACGGGTGGTTTCGGTGGAGATCGTCTAGATTGAATCCCGTACAGCAATCTTGGCATCCGCAACTACAGCGCTTCGCGGCTCCCACCCCGCCTTCCGACCGGTCCGTTTTTGCGCGCGGCGGCTGTCCCGGCGCGTATGGCGAAACAGCCGCACCTGCTGGTCGAGGAGGGCGACGTGCACGAGATCGCGGTCATCCCGGGCGACCCGGGCCGCGTCGACCGGATCGCGGACCTCTGTGACGACAGCGAGCTCGTCGCGCAGAACCGCGAGTACAAGATCGTCAACGCGAGCTACGAGGGGACTGATCTCACGATCTGCTCGACCGGGATCGGCTGCCCGTCGGCCGCGATCGCCGTCGAGGAGCTCTCTCGGGTCGGCGTCGAGACGTTCCTCCGATGCGGCACCTGCGGGGCGCTGCAGGCCGACATGGAGGTCGGCGACATGGTCGTCGCGACCGGCGCCGCCAAGGAGGAGGGGACGAGCAAGCGCTACGAGTCGGCGAACTACCCCGCCGTTCCGGACTACGACGCGCTCACCGAACTCGTCGGCGCCGCCGAGGACAACGGCGAGGACGTCCACGTCGGTCCGATCGTCTCCGACGACGCGTTCTACAACGAGAGCGACGAGTACGTCGACGACTGGAACGACGCGAACCTGCTCGCGATCGAGATGGAGGCCGCGACCGTCTTCTCGCTGGCGCGCCGGAAGGGGCTTCGAGCCGGCGCGATCTGCACCGTCGACGGCAACCTCGTCGCGGGCACGCAGAAGGGCGCGGACTCGGACGACGAGCTGCCGGAGAAGGCCAAGGACAACGTCGAGCGCGCGATCCGGATCACGCTGAACGCGGTCACGGCGCTGTAAGGGCCCCGCCGCTGTTCCTACTCGTCTTCCGCCCGGAACTCCACCAGCGTCAGCTCCCGGTCGAGCGCACAGGTGTCGTGCGGCGGCTCGCCGAGCACCTGGTCGATGACGCGCTCGTCGTCGAAGCCGGCGCCGTCGGGCACGCAGTAGCCGTGGCTCGGGCACTCGGTGTGCGGACAGGGGCCGGCGAGCGAGACGCGGCTGCCGGCGTACGCCTGCTTCGACGGGACGTTCGCGGGGACGGGTGCGGGCTCGACCTCGACCGCCCGGACGCCGGCGTCGTGGACGGCGCAGTCGAGCGTTTGCGCGTTCTCGCGGATCCCCGTCACGCGGTACCGGGTCCCCTCCGAGAGGTTGAGACACTGGCTCCGGTAGGGGCACCCCTCGCAGTCGGGCGACTCCCCCTCGTAGACGAACTCGCGCCCCGTGTCCGCGAGCCGCGTGCCGATGAGCGTGACCGTGGTCATGGGGGACACGAGGCTCCGCGCCGCCGTAAGCCTCCCGCCTCGGAGCGGAGCTCGGTGATTCGGAAGCACCGCCGGGCGACGACCCGGAGGGCAAGACACATCCCCGGTCCCCGGCAACGACGACCGAACGAATGATCGCGGGACTCGCGCGGGACGCGAAACGGGAGGCCGAGGCGGCGAACGAGCGGCGCATCCTCGTCCTCGCCGGCGACCGCGACCGCGGGATCGACGCGGCCTACACCGCGATCGAGGCGGTCGACGGCGGAAGGAAAGGCACGTCGACCGCCGTCGTCTCGACCCGCGAGGGGTTCCGGTTCGAGGAGCATCGGCCCCGGAACGCGGACGAGCTGCTCGGGGGCACCCGGGAGATCGTCGTCCTCGACTGCCACGAGCGGTTCGTCCCGAACGCGCTCGGGCGGTGCGTCGGCGCGGTCGACGGCGGCGGGCTCCTGGTCCTCCTGACGCCGGCGCTCGACGACTGGCCGGCGATTCGCGACCGCTTCGACGACTCGCTGGCGGTTCCGCCGTACGAGGTCGGCGACGTGACCGGCCGGTTCCGCGAGCGGTTCGTCGACACGCTCCGCGCGCACCCGGGGATCGCGATCCTCTCGCTCTGCGCGGAGGGGCCCGAGGGCGACGTCGTCGAGCGCGACGGGCTGACGGGAGAGCGGGGGGGCGGAGTGGGAGCGACGGCGGGGAGAGACGAGAGAGGAAAGCCGACCGCCCCGCCGAACGCGACGTTCCCCGCCGCGGCGTACGAGGCGTGTCTCACGGCCGATCAGGCCCGGACCGTTCGGGCGTTCGAGTCGCTCGCGACGCCCGGTAACGCGGTCGTGGTCGAGGCCGACCGAGGGCGGGGGAAGTCGAGCGCGGCGGGACTCGCGGCCGGCGCGCTCGCGCTCGCCGGCGACGACGTGCTCGTCACGGCGCCCGCCTTCCGCAACGCCGCGGAGGTGTTCGCGCGGGCGAGAGAGCTGATCGGGTCGGAAGGCGTCGACGGCGGCGAGGCCGCCGCGGGGGACGGGACGCGCCGGGTCGGCGCGCCGGGCGGCGGGCGCGTGCGGTACCTGCCGCCGGCCGAGGCCGCGGAACTGCCCGACGACCCGGACGCGGTCGTCGTCGACGAGGCGGCCGCGCTCCCGGTACGGCTGTTGGAGGGGTTCCTCGACGAGTCGCTGTCGGTCGCGTTCTGTACGACGGTCCACGGCTACGAGGGCGCGGGCCGCGGGTTCGCGATCCGATTCCGCGAGCGGCTGCTCGATAGCCCCCTCGCGGTCCGGGACCTCCGCCTCGACGAGCCGATCCGGTACGCGCGGAACGACCCGGTCGAGGCGTGGGCGTCGCGGGCGCTCCTGCTCGACGCGCGGCCGGCCGTCGACGAGGCTGTCGCGGGGACCGCGGTCGAGGAGGCGACGTACCGCGCGCTCGCCCCCGACGACCTGCTCGCGGACGAGGCGCTGCTCGGCGAGGCGTTCGGGCTGCTCGTCGCCGCCCACTACCGCACCGAGCCGAACGACCTCGCGCGGCTGCTCGACGCCCCGAACCTCTCGGCGCGCGCGCTCGTCGCCGAGGGGCGGGTCGTCGCCGTCGCGCTGCTCGCGCGCGAGGGCGGGCTCGACGCCGAGACGCGCCGGGCGATGTACGAGGGCGAGCGCGTCCGCGGAAACATGGTGCCGGACGTGCTCACGAGCCAGCTCCGCGACGAGGCGGCCGCCGAGCCGCACGGGGTTCGGACCGTCCGGATCGCGACCCATCACGCGGTCAGAGATTCGGGATTCGGCTCCCGGCTGCTGGAGGAGGTCCACGCCGAGTTCGGAGCGAAAACCGACTACTTCTCGGTCGGCTACGGCGCGACGCCGCGCCTGCTCCGGTTCTGGCGGCGGGCGGGCTACCGGACCGTCCACCTCTCGACCTCGCGCAACGACGCCTCCGGCGAGCACTCGGCGATCATGCTGCGGCCGGAGACCGAGGCCGGCCGCGACCTGCTCGCCCGCCACGCCGTCGCCTTCCGAGACCGCGAGCGCGACGGGCTCTCGGACGCCCACCGCGACGTCGACCCGGACGTCGTCGCCGGCGCGCTCTGCGCCTGCCCGGCGCCGGTCCCCCTCGACCTCACCGAGACCGAGTGGCGCTCCGTCGTCGGCGCGTCGTTCGGCCCCGGGATGTACGACAGCGCGCCCGGCGCGTTCCGGGACCTCGCGATGGCGACGCTGGTCGGGGGGGAGGGAGACACCGAGAGCCCCGCCCTCGACGACCGCGAGCGACGGCTCCTCGTCCGGAAGGTGTTACAGGGCCGCCCGTGGGAGTCGGTCGCCGACGAGCTCGGCTACGTCTCGACGGCCGCCTGCATGCGCGCGCTCGGCGACGCGTACGAGCCGCTCGTCGAGCGGTACGGGACGGCGTTCGCGCTCGCGGAGCGGGAGCGATTCACCGGCGAGTGACCTCGCGGCCGCGGCGCTCGGGGCAAACACCGAAGGCGGTCGCGGACGGGGGATCGAGTATGACGGCCGACGCGGACGAGCCCCCGACCTGCGCGGAGTCGGACTGCGACCGGCGAGCGGCCGTCACCCTGCGCGTTCCGTGGGAGGCGGATCGGGCCGTCTGTCCGGCCTGCGCGCGGGGACTGGTCCAGCGGGACGGCGTCGTCGCGGAGCCGCTTCCCGGTCGCGAGGACGCGTGGCCGTAGCCGGGTCGCGACCCGGCTACAGCGACCGTGCCATCATCACTTCGTCGACGTAGTCGCCGTCGATCCGGTAGTGGTCCTCGCGGGTCGCCTCCGTGTGCCACCCGTGCGCCTCCAGGAACGACCGGGCCTCGTCGTTGGTCGCGGGGACGCTGTTGTACAGCTTCTCGAAGTCGTTCTCGCGCGCCCAGGCGTATCCCTTCTCCAGCAGCGTCGTGCCGATGCCGCGCCCGCGGTACTCGTCGAGGACGCCGAGCGTGAGCTTCGCCGTGTGGCGGAGCTTCTCGGTCTCGGGGAGGTCGAGGTGGACCCAGCCGACAACCTGGTCTTCCACCGTGGCCACGAAGAACATCCGGGACTCGGCGCTGTTGTTCCGCAACAGGATCTCCTCGTAGTCGATCAGGTCGGCGACCGTCTCCGCCTCGATGTACGACCCGTCGTTCGCCACCTGTCGGATGATGCCGACGAGCCCCGAGAGGTCCGCCTGTCGCGCGGTCCGGATCGTGAATCGGCCGTCGTCGAGCTCGTGGACGGTCCCGGTGTCGGTGTCGAACGCGATCTCCAGGTCGCCGTCGTCCTCTCGCACGTAGCCGTCGCGTCGTAACACGGCGAGGTGGTGCCCGAACGCCTCCTCGTCGAACCCCAGCTCGCGACGCACCGCCTCCGCCGAGATCGACCCGCGCCGCTCCACGTACTCGTAGATGTCCTTTCGGTCACGGTTCTCGATCGAAACGCGTTGCGCGAGCTCCATGGCTTGCGGTAACACGTAACAGTAGATAAGCATTCCCCACGAACGATCGTGAGGGACGGTGCGTCGGGTCGTTCGCGTGACGTCGCGGCTCGGGTGATACCGCGGCTCGCGCGAGTCCACGCCTCACGGAGCGTCGCGGTGCGTCCCCGTGAGCAGCGCCGCCACGTCGGTGACGTCGTGCGTGTCGACCAGCAGTTCGGCGGCCTCGCGGACGGTCGCGTCCGGGTCGGCGTCGACCCCCCGACACCGGGCGTACACCGCCAGCCAGTCGCTCGTCGCCGCGTGGAGGCGGTCGAGCTCCCGCCCGGAGAGCCGGACCGGCTCGTCGGCCGTGCGCGCCTCCACGTACGCGCCGACGACCGGGCCGAGCCCGTCTCGCGCCGCGACGAGCGCCGCCTCCTCGGGGTCTGAGACCTCGGTTCCCGCGAGCTCGATCCCGGTCAGTTCGGTCCCCGCAAACCGCTCGCGCGCGGCGCGGGCGTCCGCCGCGAGCGACGCGATCCGGTCGGCGTACCGAGAACGCGTCTCCGTCACGTCACCCCTCCTCGAACTCGACGCCCTTGCCGCCGGCGGGGTGTTTCCACTCCGTGTCGGCGACGACGGCGCAGGTACCGCACTCGACGCACGGCTGCGTGTCGAGGCTGACGACGCGCTTCTCCTCGCCGTTCGTTCGGACCGTTTCGTCGCGGTAGCAGCCGCCGCCGAACGCCTCGGCGCTCACCGGGCAGGCGGTCACGGCCGCCCCGCTCGCCTCGTAGCTCTCGTCGCGGAGCTCGATGTGGGGATCGCCGACGTCGTAGGTGAGGTCGCCGATCCGGTCCGCGAGGTCCGGCGGGCGGACGCCGGTCCCGTCGTCCGCGTCGGCGGCGCCCGAGTCGGCGGACGAGCGCTCCTCGATCGGCTCGCCGAGGACCTCCGCGATCCGCGTCGGCACGTCGACGTACGAGAAGCGGGTGTCCGGCACCATCCCGAGCAGCAGCGGGGAGTTGAACGCGCGCTCCGCGAGCCCGTCGAACGCCCGCAGGCCGGCCGCGCCCAGCGGCGAGTCGATCAGGGCGCTCCCGAGCCGGTTGACGGCGTCGTGCTCGGAGACGGCTCGCGTCGCCCGGTAGCGCCGGGGACGGAGCTTCTCCATCACGCCCTCGTCGCGGAGCTTCCGCTCGTAGAGCTCGCCCGCCTTCGAGGCGTCCCCGCGCGTCCGGGCCTCGACGAAGGCCTCAGCGGCGAGCCCCCCCGCGGTCACGGCGTGGTTCATCCCCTTGATGATCGGCCCCTGCGCCTGCATCTGGCCGGCGGCGTCGCCGACGAGCAGGAGCCGACCGCGGTGCGGCGAGGGGTGCGCGACCTTCTTCGAGTCGGGGACGAGCTTCGCCGAGTACTCGCGCTCCTCGTACTCCCCGCGGAACCAGCGGTCGAGCAGCGGGTGAGTGAGGAGCCCGTCGAGCAGCTCGTGCGGCTCCGCGCGCTCCGCGGTCAGCGAGTCGAGGTGGAACACCGTCCCGATCGACAGCGAGTCCTCGTTGGTGTACAGGAAGCCGCCCCCGCGGACGCCGTCGAACAGGTCGCCCGAGAACAGGTGGGCCGCGCCCCCGTCCGGCTCGACGCCGAACCGCTCGTCGATGACGTCCGGCTCCATGTCGACGACCGCCTTCACGCCCTGGAACCAGTCTCCGGGGTCGTCCCAGTCCATGAGCCCGGCGTCGCGCGCCAGCTCGGAGTTGACGCCGTCGGCGGCGACGATCAGGTCCGCGCGGATCGGGTCGATCTCGTCGCAGGTGACGCCGACGATCTCGCCGTCCTCGCGGAGCAGGCCGTTGACCCGCACCTCCGTGAGCAGTCCGCCGCCGGTCTCGCGGGTCAGCTCGTGGACGCGCTCCGCGAGCCACGAGTCCATCCGGCGGCGCAACACCGCGTCGCACCAGTCGGTGTCGCGGTGGTGGACCCGGTCGAGGTCGAACGTCTTCACGCGGTCGCCGGCGACGTTGTGCATGTAGTAGTCGTCGACCGGGCGCTCGGACGCCGCCTCGCGGAAGTCGGGGAACAGCCCGTCGATCGTGTAGGGCGCGGACTCCTCGGCGTAGATCAGCCCCCCGGAGACGTTCTTCGAGCCGGCCTCGACGCCCCGCTCTAAGACGAGCGTCTCGACGCCCTGCTTGGCCAGCGCCGCGGCCGTCGCCGCGCCGCCGGGGCCCGCCCCGACGACGACCGCCTCGTAGTGCTCGTGGTCGGCCGCGCCGCCGGCGTCGACCGCGTCGACCGCGTCGGTGTCAGTCATCGGCCACCCCCTCCATCGTCGCGACGGAACCGTCGCCCTCGACCGCCGCCGTCAGCCGGGGCAACACCTCGAAGAGGTCGCCCTCGACGAAGTAGTCCGAGAACTCCCGGATGTCGGCCTCGGGGTCCTCGTTGACCGCGACGATCGTGTCGGACTCGTCCATGCCGACCTTGTGCTGGATCGCGCCGGAGATGCCGGCCGCGACGTACACCGCGGGCTCGACGACCTGACCGGACTCGCCGATCTGCCGCTCCTCGCCCACGTAGTCCTCGACGTGGCCCGCGAACTCGTAGGAGGCGGTGATGACGCCCCGCGAGAGCCCGAGGGCGGCGTCGTCGAACGCGTCGACGAGGTCCAAGCCGAGCTCGATCCCCCCCGTGGGGTCGTCGCCGATCCCCCGACCGAGCGCGACGATCACGTCGTGGCCGGTGAGGTCGACCCCCTCCTCCAGCCGGTCGTGGTCCAGCACGTCGACCTGGAACCAGTCGTCCGGGAGGTCGAGGTCGTGTTCGACGACCTCGCCCTCGCGTTCCGGGTCCGGGTCGGGGAGGTCGAAGGTCCCCGGGATGACGCTGGCGCCCTGCGGGTGGAAGTCGCGGTGCGGCTTGTCGATACAGAGGATCGTCGAGTACTCGAACCCGGAGAAGTCCGGGCGGGGCATGTGGAGGACGCGCTCGAACTCCTCGCTGTCCCCCGCCGACCCCGTCTTCGCGGGGTTGGAGATCATCGCCTCCTCGATGTACAGGTCCGAGCAGTCGGAGGCGAGCCCGGAGTCGAGCTCGGCCTGGACGAGCGCGGAGAGGTCGCGGCCGTTGTGCGTCGCCGGGAACACGTTGTAGCGGGGCTCGTGGTAGTCGCGCCACTCGGCCTCGAAGTCGCGGCACATGTGCACGAACAGCTCCGCGTACGGCTTGTGCCGGAACCGGTCGAGCCGGTCGTCCTCGTGGTACACCGCGCGGTCCGCGCCGCAGGCGATCGCCTCCTCGGCGAGGTCGGCGACGTCGTCCCCGATCAGGACCGCGATCACGTCCTCCTCGTCGCCGTACCGCTCGGCGTAGCCGTCCATCAGCTCGTCGGCCTTGCCGAGGATCTCCTTCGAGGCGTCGACGAGCTCGCCCCGCTGGGTCTCGCAGTACACCCACATATCGCGGTACGTCTCGCCGGAGACCCCCTCGACGTACGTCTTGTCGGCGGTCGGGTGGTCGAGGTCCGGGTGTTTCTCCTCCGGCGGCACGTACTCGGCCTCGCCCTCGTCGTCCCCCTTCTCGGTCCCCTCGATCGCCTCGATGCGGCTCTCGATCCGCGTGACCGCGCCGTCGCGGTCCTCGCCGTCCCGTTCGCGGTCGAGCAGGTCCCGGAGGACGTCGGGGTCGTCGACCCCGCGGACCATGTTGGCGACCTCCGCGATCGACAGCTCCCCGGGGTCGACCGCGGCGGGGTCGACTGCCTCGTCGCCGCCTTCCGCCTCGGACTCCAGTTTCTCGATCCGGCTCTCGATCAGCGTCCTCACGGGGTCGCGGTCGGGCCCCTCGCGCTCCAGTTCCAGCATCGCCTCCAGCTCGCCGAGGTCGTCCACGCCGTTGACCTTCGGGCCGAGGTCCGCGATCTCGTGGTCGGTGGGATCGACGTCGACCACCGTCAGTCACCCCCCGCGAACGGCGCCAGCTCGTCCACGACCGCGCCCATCCCGTCGGCGTCGTCCGGGGAGACCATCGTCGCCTCGCGCTCCGACGGCTCCTTCGGGATCGGGTCCACGCCCGCGACGATCGTCGGCGAGCCGTCGAGTCCGATGAAGTCCGGGTCGAGGTTGAGGTCGGCGTGGTTCCACGTCGTGAGGTGGTCCTCGTACGCCTCGGCGCGCTCGGTCGTCTCCTCGCGGAGGTCCTTGTGCCGGAGCCGATGGGCGGCCTTCCGGTAGCTCGGCTCGAACTCCGGATCGGTGACGACCATCGCCGGGAGATCGGCCTCGACGGTCTCGATCTCCGCCACGTCGCCTTTGACCAGCCGCTTCGCGCGGAGCGTCCCGGCGTCCGGGTCGACGTCGATCGCGATCGCGTGGGTGACGAGCGACCGGTCGGGCAGCTCGTCGTTCATGTGGTGACACCAGGTCGTCTGCGGCCCGGTGTGGCCCGTCTCCCCGTCGGCCGTCTTGAAGCCCGCGACGACCAGCTCCGGCTCGGGATCGAGCTTCGAGAGCCCCGTCGCGACGGTGATCGAGGTGGCCCACGTGTCGGCCGCGGCCATCTCCCGATCGGAGAGGAGATAGAGGTCGTCGGCGTACACCTCTCGCATTCCCTCCCGGAGGACCTCCTCGTACCCCGGCGGCCCCATGCTCAGCAGGGAGACGGTCCCGCCGTGGCGCACCTTCTCCTGAAGCGCCGCCCGCAGCGCGACCTTGTCGTTCGGATTCATCACCGTGGGGGTCTTCCCGCGCTCCAAGTGGCCGTCCTCGTCGAACGCCACCTTCCCCTCGCGGAAGTCCGGCACGCCTTTGGTCAGAACAACTGTGTGCATAGTTACCTTTTCCTCGGGCGGTGATTGTCACGATTCCTAATAGTCTTTTGCGTGAAACGACACGTTTCGGCGAGAGCCGAGGCGAACGGCGTCGGAGCCACGATCGGACCGGCGGAAAGCGTCGATCCCGAGCGGTCGTGGCTAGTCGTCGAAAGGAACAGGAGGAGAACCGCGGCGGTGGGCGACCCCAGGGCGACGGTGGGCGACCCCAGGGCGACGGCGGTACGACCCGCCCTCAGATCCGACCGGTTCGGCCGGGGTCGACGTCGATCGCGTCGACCGGACACACGTCGACGCAGAGCATACAGTCGATACACTGGTCCTCGTTGGTGGGGTTCGCCTTGATCTCGCTTTCGGGGTGGCCGGGCGTGTCCACCCACTCGAACACGTCGACCGGGCAGTCCTCCAGACACGCCCCGTCGGCCAGACAGATGTCGAAGTCGACGGCGACGTGGGTGCCGCGGATCCCCTGCTTCTCGGGCGGTTCGACGGGGCCCCACACCGCCACGCCGTTCTCCTCACCGACCTGTTCGCGGTTCTCCTCGAAGTTCGGGTCGATGGCCATACGTAGGTGATCGTCCCGCCCTCGGTACATAAATTCGGCGGCAGGTGGAGAGACGCCGGCGAACGGGTGACAGCGGTTTCGATCAGAGCGGGCGGAACGGCGCGACGGGGGCCGGACTGCCGATCCGCTCAGCGGGCGGACCGGAGGCGGCTCACGGGTGCGCGTAGTAGGCGACGAGGTCCTCCTCGCCGGTCGGTCCGTCGGCCTCGTCGGTCGGCTCGGGGTCGAAGTCGTCGATGCGGGCGAACCCGACGCGCTCGAACTGGACCAGGTCGTCGACGGCGGCGTCCGCGACCGCGGGCTCGGCGACCCCGCGCACGTCGCCCTCGACCGCACGCACGAGCGTCTCCAGACCCTCGTCCGCGGGGACCCAGTGGACCACGTCGACGTCGCCCTCGCGGACGACCTCGATGTCGTCGCCGACGTACTCGAACGCGTTCCGGGTGTACCGGACGCAGCCGAACCCCTTGAGCCAGACGCGGTCGCCGCGGGCGGGGAGATCGGACTCCTCGATCAGCACGCGTCCGGCGGGGACCGCGCGAGTGCCGCGGTCCTCGTGGTCCGGGTGCAGCGGCGGGTGTCCGGCGTCGGGACCGCCGGCCACGTCGAGCGCGACGGCCGGGTCGTCGTCGCGGTCGCGCACGAGGAAGTACCGGTTCGCGTCGTCGTCGACCAGGTCGCGGTTGTTCGCGTACACCGACGACATCGCGAGATCGACGTCGGAGGTGGACATCCCCAGCTCCGTCATCGAGTCGACGAGCGCCTGTCCCCGGATGCCGCGGCGGCGCATCGAGCGGATCGTCGGCGCGCGCGGGTCGTCCCACCCGGTCAGCTCGCCCGCCTCGATCAGCGCCTTGATCGTCGACGTGGAGAGCGTCACGTCGTACTCGTCGACCTGCACGTGGCCCCAGTGGAGCACCTCGGGGTACTCCCAGCCGAAGTAGTCGTAGACGAACCGCTGGCGCTTCGCGGAGTCCTGGAGGTCGATGCCGCGGATGATGTGGGTGACGCCCGTGAGGTGGTCGTCGACGCCGGACTGGAAGTCGAGCATGGGCCAGCAGCGGTACTCCGCCGCTTCTTCGCGCGGGTGCGGCGTGTCGATCATCCGGAACGCGACCCAGTCGCGAAGCGCGGGGTTCTTGTGCTCGATGTCGGTCCGCACGCGGAGCACCATCTCGCCGGCCGAGTAGTCGCCGTCGACCATGGCGTCGAACTCCGCGCGGACCGTCTCGGCGTCCTTCTCGCGGTGCGGGCACGCCTCGGCGTCGTTCTTCAGCGCGGAGAACGTCTCGCCGGAACACGAGCAGGTGTAGGCGCCGCCGGCGTCGATCAGGTCGCGGGCGTGCTCGTAGTAGGTCTCCAGCCGGTCGGACGCCTTCAGCACGCGGTCGGCCTCGAAGCCGAGGTACGCGATGTCCTCGAGGATGGCGTCGTACGCGTCGAGGTCGGGCCGCTTCGTCTCCGGGTCGGTGTCGTCGAACCGGCAGATGAACTCGCCGTCGTACCGCTCCTTGTACGTCCCGATCACGGCGGGCATCCGGGCGTGGCCGACGTGCCACGGGCCGTTGGGGTTCGGCGCGGCGCGCATCACGACCTCGCCGTCCTCGGCGTTCGGGAGCTCGGGGAGGACGTACTCGTCCTCCTCGTCTTCGGCCTCCAGCTCCGCGAGCTTGTCCGGCGCGAGCTCGCCCAGCCGCTCGCGGCGCTCGGCCTCGTCCATGCCGGCGACCCGGTTCACGACCGGCGCGACGACCCCGGGGATCTCGTCGCCGTGCGGTCTGAAGTCGGGGTTCTCGCCCATGAGCGGGCCCATGATGGCGCCCACGTCCGGGTCGCTGTCGTGTTTGAGCGCGTTGAACAGCGCGGCGGCCTCGCCGGCCGCCTCGACGCGCTCGCGGAGTTCGTCGTCCATGCCCGTCGGTTGTCGGGGTCGGCTCAAAAGCGCCGCGGAACCGCGGAGGGAGGAGTCAGCGCGGGTAGGGGCACCTGCTACCAGCGCGCGGACGGACTTAAACGACCGAGACCGTTCACGGCGAGAGGCCGATGAGAGCGGCCGAAACGCCCGTGAACGGTCGAGAAGCTTATCAGGAACGACGGGTTACGTGTCCGATCTGCGGCCGCCGATCGCCGCGGTTCGCCGGCTTGATATCGCGTCGCGCCCTGGGTGGGGCATGAACACGGGAGCGACTCGACGCGCCCTCCGACCGGCGGAGGGGTCGGCGTGGTAAGACCCATGTCGGACGCGGAGCGCGACGCGGGGAACCGCAAGATCAAGGTCGGCTTCCTGCTGCTCGTGGCGGTCTCGCCGCCGCTCATCGCCCTCCAGTGGAACGCGACGCCGCTGGAGCTGCTCGCGGCGCTCGGCGTCGGGATCCTGTTGGGGGCGCTGCTCGTGTGGTACCTCGGCCGGCTCGCCGACGAGTTCACCGGCGGCTCGCGGCGACCGAGGCGGCGCCGGTAGGCGCGGTCCGGTCTCCCCGAGGCCGCGTCGGACCTCAGTCCCCGTCCGGTCGCGGGGACGGTTCGGCGCCGACGGCGACGACCTCCCCCGCGCGGTCGCCGGCGACGGACCGCGACGACGACAGCGGCGAGACGCTCACCTCGCCCTCGACCGCCGCGAGCCGGTCGGATCCCGGGTCGTCGGCGACGTCGCCGCGGAGGAACTCCCGCCAGAAGCGGTCGCGGAGCTCCATCCCCATCTCGCCGCGCCGCTCGCCGAACTCCCACCCCTCGGGGACGTTCTCGTCCTCCGGCCCCTCCTCGCCCGGTCGGAACTCGATCACGTCGAAGCCGCGCGCGGGCTCCGTCAGCCGGTAGGTCGGGTCCGGGGCGGCCTCGTCGTCCGCGGCCGGCGCGTTGACGTTCAGCACGTCGGCGCCGAAGGGGAGGGCCACCGATCCCCCGTCCCCGGCGCCTTCCCCGCCCCGGTCCTCGGCGCGGTCGAGCAGGTCGAGCACGGCCTCGGCGGCGAGCGCGAAGTCGGCGGCGTCGAGCGTCGGCGGGACGGGGAGGTTCCCCCGGTCGTACAGCGAGACGGCGATCGCCGGTGTACCGAGGAAGGCGGCCTCCATCGCGGCGCCGACCGTCCCGGACTGCCCGAGGATGTGCGCGCCGATGTTCGGCCCGTGGTTGCAGCCCGAGACGACGACGTCGGGGTCGAGCCCGAGCGCCACCTCGGCGACGGCGACGCAGTCGGCGGGGGTCCCCTCCACCGCGTAGCCGGCGTCCGTCTCCGTGTACTCCACGGTGGTGTCCCACCAGGACCGGGCGCCGCCGACCCCGGACTGGTTCCGCTTCGGCGCGACGACCGTCACGTCGTGCTCGCGCGAGAGCGCGTCCGAGAGCGCCCGGATCCCGACGGCGTCGATCCCGTCGTCGTTGGTGAGGAGGATCTCGCGGGTCATGGAGGCCACTGCGGGGGGCCGAGACAAAACGCCGCCGGTAGCGGACGGACGCGGCGGCCGAGAGACGGAAGCGGAAGCGGCGAAAGGTGACGAGGGTGTCCGACGCGGGAACCGACAGGCGTCGGGCGGGTGGTACTCCGGGGTGGTCAGCTGAAGGGCTCCGCGGGCGGGGGAGTCGGCGCTCCCGAGGCGGCGAGCGCGGCGGCGGTCAGTCGGCGGCCACGTGCGGCGTCGACTGCGCCAGGTCCAGCACCTCGTCGAAGAAGCCGAGCGAGTCGTGCGGGCCGGGGTTCGCCTCGGGGTGGTACTGGCGGGTGATGACGTCGAGCTCCTCGCTGTCGAGCCCCTCGACGGTGTCGTCGTTGACGTTCACCTGCGTCACCTCCAGCGGGCCGGTGTCGTCGACCGTGTAGCCGTGGTTCTGCGTCGTCATCACGACCTTGTCGGTGCGGAGGTCCTTGACGGGCTGGTTGACGCCGCGGTGGCCGAACATCATCTTCTCGGTGGAGCCGCCGAGCGCGCTCGTGATCACCTGCTGGCCGAGGCAGATACCGGCCATCGGCAGGTCGCCCGCGAAGGCGTCGACGACCCCCTGGGCGGCGACGAAGTTCTCCGGGTCGCCCGGGCCGTTCGAGACGAAGAGGACGTCGGGGTCGACCGCGGCGACGTCCTCGGAGGTCGCGTCGTACGGGAGGACGTGGACGTCCGCGCCGCGCTCGGTGAGCGAGGAGATGATCGACCCCTTCGCGCCGCAGTCGAGCATCGCGACCGTGGCGGCGCCGCCGCCCTCGTGGACGGTCGGCTCCGTCACGGACACCTGCGCGCCGATGTCGACGTGGTCGCTCATCGGCTCGCACGCCTCCATCTCCGCGACCGCGTCCTCGGGGGTCGCGTCCGGCCCGGCGGCGATCCCGCAGGCCATCGCGCCCTCCTCGCGGACGGTCGTGACGATTTCGCGGGTGTCGACGTGGTCGACGGCCGGGATCTCCTCGCCGGCGAGCCACTCGGCGACGTCCTCGGTCAGCTCGCGGGCGATCGCCGCGCGGGGCTGGACCGACTCGGACTCGAACCGCTCGGTTCGGACGCCGTAGTTCCCGATCAGGGGGTACGAGAAGGTGAGGATCTGTTCGGCGTAGGAGGGGTCGGTGAGCGACTCCTCGTAGCCGGTGTACGCGGTCGTGAACACCAGTTCGCCACGGGTGCGCCCCGGCGCACGGGCGCGCGCTTCGAGCACGCGTCCGTCGGCCAGCGCGATGTAGGCGTCCGACATTACGAGAAACGTACGCGCAGATGGTAATAAATGCGTCGTTCGTAGATTCGTTACGATATTCGTAACGAGTAAGTCGACGGGGAGAGTGGGTCGGGTATGGACGACCTCGACCGCCGGATCCTCTCGATCCTGCGCCGGGACGCGCGGACCCCGTACACGGAGATCGCCGACCGAGTCGGCACCTCGGAGGGGACCGTGCGAAACCGCGTCGACCGCATGACAGACGAGGGGATCATCGAGCGGTTCACCGTCACGACCCGCACCGGCAACGTGAAGGCGATGATCGAGATCTCGGTGGAGATGAACGTCGACACCGCCGCCGTCGGCGACCGCATGGTCGAGTGGGAGGAGGTGGACTTCGTCTGGCAGGTGTCCGGCGAGGACGACGTCGTGCTCGTCGTCGACGCCGTCGACACGCGCGCCGTCAACGAGCTGATCTCGCAGGCCCGTGAGATGGACGAGGTGAAGTCGACGAAGACGCGGCTGATCCTGGACGAGCGGCTCGGCTGAGTCGGCTCAGCGCCCGCCGGAGCCGTTACTGATGGGTGGAAAAACGGGAGAATTCGGACGAGCGACGCCTCGCACCTCGTCGGCCGGAAACGACCGACGAAATCCGTCTGGAAGCGACGGACGAAACGCGTCTATTCGAGCGTGCCCTGGCTGACGAGGGTGTCGTCCTCCAGGTAGTGCTCGATGTGGTGGCCGTGCTCCTCGACGTCCATGAGGACCTCGCGGAGCTGTTCCTCCGTGTTGTAGTCGCCGAGGTTGTTGGCGAGCTGGATGTGCTCGCGGAGCTGTTCGATGATGTCGCCGAACATCTCCAGGTCGTTCTCCAGCGACGTCCGGATGTCGTAGGCGTCGGCGTCCTCGGGACTCACCGGCGCGTGCTCCTCGTAGTTCGCGCCGCCCGAGAGCGGCACGCCGCCGAGCGCCTGCGCGCGCTCGGCGATCACGTCGGCGCCCTCCTCGAGGTCGGCGGCGACCTCGCCGAGGTAGACGTGGATGTCGTGGAACTCGGCGCCCTCGACGAGCCAGTGGTGCTTCTTGATCTGGTGATACAGCACGTACGTCGCCGCGAGGTCGGTGTTGAGCGCGTCGACGAGCTGCTCCGCCTTCTCCTCGGGGACGCGGAGGGCCTCGCTCTCGTGAACGTCGCCGTAGCGTTGACGGGCCTCTTTCTGGGTACTCATGTCTACCTCTACGTACGCGCGGGGGTCACTTAACTGTTTTCACGAATGTAATCAGAGTTCAAGATATAGAAAATTATTTTTCTGGTTATTCACATCCGCGACAGAGTCGTGGGGGTCAGCGGGACGCTCTCCACCCGAGGGGCGCGCTCGGGTCCCGCTCGTCTCGGCCCGATTCGGATTCGCCCGCGAAGGGAAACGTCTTAATGGACTACGCGCGCAGTTCGTGGTGTATGAGCAACGGCGACGACGACCCGGCCGACGCCTCCGAGGAGGCCGACGCCGCGGACGACGCGGAGGAGGCGGGGGGCGCCGGCGAGTCGACGGACGCGGCCGCCGCGCCGACGCTTCCGGACGAAGCGACCGAGGACTCGCTGAACGAGTACCTCGACGAGATCGCGGCGCTCCTCGACGACGCCGAGACCGAGGCGGACCTCGACGACGTCGACGCTCTCCTCGACGACGCCGAGGTGGGGATCGAGGAGGCCGGCCTCCCCGAGCCCGACGAGGACGACGAGGACGCCGACGACCCGCGCGGCGACCTCGAGGACCGCGTCGCGGAGCTCCGCGAGGGCGTCGAGGACGCCCGCGGCCCCTACGCGGAGGACGTCGTCGACGCGATCGAGAGCGCCGAGGCGACGCTCGAGGAGACCGAGTGGACCGCCGCCGGCCGCGACGACGCCGCCGACGCGGTGACGGCCTTCGTGGAGGCGGCCGCGGACGCCGTCGACGACGAGGTCGACGCGGACGCGATCGAGACGGATCCGGACGCCGTGGACGACGCGCCGGCCGGCGAGGAGACCGGCGAGGACGGGACCGCTGAGGACGAGACCGGCGAAGACGGTTCCGACGAGAACGACCGCATCGACGCCCTCGTCGCCGCCCTCGACGCCGTCGCGGCGGGCGTCGCGGACGCGAACCTCGACCCCGACGACGACGCGGAGACGATCGCCGCCCTCGTCGAGGCGACCGACGCGCTCGAAGCCGGGCTCGAGGACGCCGAGGAGTGGGACGACCTCGAGACCCACGAGCAGCTCCGCGCGCAGGGGTACTACGACGTGCTCGGCCACTACAAGGACTACCCGGTCGAGTGGTCGGCGCTGAAAGAGCACGAGACGCGCGGCAACGTGGACATGATCCTGCTCGCGCTCGACTCGCTCACCTCCGACTTCATGGAGCGCCACTGCCTCGAGGCGCTCGAGCGCATGGGCAAGCGCGGGAAGACCGACGCCGCCGTCGAGGAGCTGCTCGGCCGCGCGGAGAAGCGCGACCAGTTCGCGATCCGCATCCTCGGGAAGATGGCCACCGACGAGGCGACGGAGACCCTCGTGGAGTACGTCCCGGAGGAGTCGAACCCGCAGCTCCAGAAGGCGACGTTCAAGGCGCTCGGCGAGATCGGCGCGAGCGAGGCGGTCCAGCCGCTCGCGGACGCGCTTGTCGACGACGACACCGAGGAGCTCGTCCGCCCGCACGCGGCGCGCGCGCTCGGACTCGTCGGTGACACCCGCGCGGTCGACCCGCTCGCCGACGTGCTCGCCGGCGACGGCACCGACGACACCCGCGCCGCGGCCGCCTGGGCGCTCCGCCAGATCGGCACCCGCGAGGCCCTCGAGACCGTCGCCGAGTACGCCGACGAGCGCTCGTTCATCGTTTCGACCGAAGCCGAGAAGGCGCGGCGCTCGCTCGACGCGGCGTCGGCGCCCGCCTGACGACGATCGCCGTTCGGCCGACTCCTTTTATCGGATGCCGGGGGCAGACCCCTCGTGTCGCCCGCACCCTCTCGTCCCGAGACCGCCCCGGGCGCGAGCGAACCGATCGCGCGCGCCTCGGCCGCGAGCGTCGCCGCCGTCGCGCTCGGACTGCTCGTTTTGGCAGCCGCCGCGCCGGTCGCGGCGGCGGGCGACGCCGGAACCGGCGCGGCGGTCGGCGGCTCTGACCGGAACGGCGTCGTCGCGCAGTCGAGCGACGAGCCGGAGAACCGGACGCTCGTAGCGGAGCAGCCGCGGATCCTCGAGCTGTTCCCGAACCCGACGGCGGCGGAGAACCGCGGCGAGTACCTCGTCGTCCGGCTCCCCGAGCGCGGGAATTGGTCGCTCTCCGACGGCTACCACGAGGCGGCGATCCCGGCGAACGCGAGCGGCGTCGTCGCGCTCTCGATGGACCCCGCGAACGCGACCCCCCTGCTCGACGACGAGACCGCGGTCGGCGCCCACGGCGCTCACGACGACGGCGCCGGCACCCCCGAACTTCGCGCCCTCGACGACCACTTCCCTCTCGCCGCGTCCGGCGATCGGGTCGAGCTCCGCCGGAACGGGACGGCGGTCGCCGTGGTCGACTACGAGAGCGCGCCGGAGGGCCACCGCTGGCGAGCTGACTGGGGCGAGTGGCGACCGAGGGGGTACGATGCGCGGTCCGCGACCGGAACCGCGAACGCGACCGTGCGGCCGTTCGTGCTGCCGGACACCCCCGGGATGCCGGTCGAGCCGCTGCGCGGCGCGGAGGACCGGCTACTGCTCGCCGGCTACACGCTGGGGTCCGAGCGCGTCGCCGACCTGCTCGTCGCCGCCGCCGAGCGCGGCGTCGACGTGCGCGTCCTCGTCGAGGGGTCGCCGGTCGGCGGGTTCTCCGCGCGGAGCGCGCGGCTCCTCGACCGGGTCGCCGCCGCCGGCGTCGAGGTGCGCGTCCTCGACGGCGATCCCGAGCGGTTCCGCTTCCACCACGCGAAGTACGCCGTCGCCGACGACCGCGCGGTCGTCCTCACGGAGAACTGGAAGCCGTCCGGCACCGGCGGTCGGACCAACAGGGGATGGGGCGTCGTCACCGGGACGCCACGGTCGGCGGCCGCCGGCGAGACGGCCGCGGACGACCTCGCCGCCCTGTTCCGCGCGGACGCCGCGGCCCCCGACGCCCGGTCGTGGGAGGCGTTCCGCGCGGATACGGAGTTCCACGAGGGCGGCGCGGCGAACGGAAGCTACCCGACGCGGTTCGAGGCGCCCGCGCCGACGGCGGCGGACGTCGAACTCCTGACGGCGCCCGGGAACGGTGCCGGCCGGTTGGTCGAGCGGATCGACGCCGCGGACGACCGGGTGCTGGCGCTCGTCCCGCGAACCGGGGGCCTGGATAACCGCCTCGTCCGGGCGCTCCGGCGGGCCGCCGAGCGCGGCGTCGACGTCCACCTGCTGCTGTCGAACGCGTGGTACGACCGGGAGGAGAACCGTGCGCTCGTCGAGGCGCTCGCGGACGAGCCGGTCGAGGTCGCCGTCGCGGAGCCGCGCGGCCGGTACGGGAAGGTCCACGCGAAGGGTGTCGTGATCGACGACACCGCGGTCGTCGGGAGCCTCAACTGGAACGCGGGCGCCGCGACGGAGAACAGAGAGGTGCTGCTCGCGGTCGAGGACGAGGCGGTCGCCGACTTCTACGCCCGGGCGTACGCGGCCGACTGGCGCGGCGGCGGGGTTCACCTGCCGGTCGGGCTAGTCGGGGGACTGGGCGTCGTGGTCGCGGGCGCCGGCGCCGTCGCACGCCGGGAGGTGACGTTCGCGTGACGCTCGCTGAAAATCGGTCGCCGGGAGTCAGTCGTCGAGCGCGGCGGTCGACGAGAGCGCCTCGTCGATCTCCGCCTCGGCCATCTTCTCGACGAGCGTCTCGATGACGGCGCTCCGGCGGCCCTTCACGAACTTGATCGAGCCGACGACGAGGTGGCCGCCGCCGGAGACGCCAGCCTCCGGGAGCTCCTCGTTCAGCTCGGTCACCATGTTCGGGATGTCCAGGCGGACCCCGTCGGACCGGAGCACGCAGAAGTCCGGGCCGTAGCCGATCGTGATGACGGGGTCGCCCGTCTCCCGCACGCGGGTGTCGTGGAGCTCGCCGGTCGTCTTCCCGGGCGCCGGGTAGGTGAACCGGTGGGCGTACTCGTCTAAGTCGATCCGGTAGAGGTGCGCGCCGGAGGCGAGCCGCTCGTGTTCGACGTGGTCGTCGAGCGCGTCGAGCTGCCGGTCGACGTCGCGCTCGGCGCGCTCGGAGAGGAACTCGACCAGCTCCTCGTGGCGCTGTTCGTCCTCGCACCCGACGTTCAGCGCGTCGTTGACGAGGGTCTTCCCCTCGGAGTAGCGCAGCCAGTGGGCGGCGTAGTCGAGGGCCTCGCCGATGTCGAGCAGGTCGGACTCGTCGTAGCCGGCGTCCGCGGCGAGCGCGACGTAGTCGTCCATCGCCTCCGCCTTCGAGCGGTCGGAGAGCCCGGCGACCGCGGGGACGTGTTCGAGCTCCTCCGAAATAGACGGGTCGATCAGCCGCGCGAGCTCGACGCACATCATCCCCGTGGTGACCCGGTAGTCCTCGCCGTGGAGGTACGGGTTGACGTGGGCGTCGAGCAGCGGCTCGACCGCCCCGGGGTCGGGGTGGTGGTGGTCGACGACCGCGATTGGGATGTCGTAGTGCGCGAGGTTCTCGTAGGCGGGGACGTCCTCCTCGGTCGATCCGTTGTCGAGCATCAGCAGGAACGGGAGCTTCTGGCCGTGGCGGGCGCGCCCCTCCAGCGCGAAGTTCAGGTCGCGGGTGACGTCCTCCATCTCGTAGTACGGCGCCTTGCTCGGGAGCCGCTTGAACAGGTGCCGCGCCGCGTCGGGGTCCTCGTGGACGTCGGTGACGAAGTTCTCTAAAGCGAGCTGGACTGGGATCGCCGCGCACATCCCGTCGCCGTCGGCGTGGTGGCGGACGCGGAGCGGGCGCCCCGAGAGCGCGGTCCGGCGGAGGAGCCGGGCCAGCTCGCGGAGCTCCTCGTGGATCGGCTCGAACGCCTCCCACTCGACGAGGGGGTCGACGTCGGCGGGCTCGGCGCGCTCGTCGAGCGCGGCCTCGAACCGCTCGCGGGCCTCCGCGGCCCGCTCGTCGGGGAGCCGCCGCAGGGAGTCGACCTCCAGCTGGAGGGCGTTCTCGCGGGTCTCGACCGTCCCGCCGACGTGGACCATGTCGCCGACCGCGACCTCGGGGTACGCGCGGACGCCGGCCTCCTCGAAGGCGGCGCAGGAGACGACGCCCGAGGCGTCGGCGACGGCGAAGATCGTCGGGCCGCCGGTCTGTTTCGCCTGGACGACCTCGCCCTCGACGGTGACCTCGTCGCCCGGGGAGAGCCCGCGGACGCGGGAGATCGTCGGCTCGTGGGCGACCGTCTCCGTGCGGTAGTCGTCGATGTCCTCGTCGTCGAACGCGACGTCGCCGTTCTCCTTCACCTCGGTCAGCCGGACGATCAGCCGGTCGCCGACGCCGTAGTCGCCGTCGAGGTTCGACTCGTGGACGAGCCCCGAGAGGGCGTCGGAGACGTCGACGAAGACGCCGTAGTCGACGACGCCGTTGACCTCGGCGTGGTACAGCGCGTCGACCGCGGCGTCCTCGAGGGTGCAGTCGGGCGACAGGTCGTAGACGGTCGGCCGGTCGTCGGCCGTCCCCTCCGCCGCGGCGGCGTCGGGTTCGGGGCTCGAATCGCCCCGCGTGCCGGAATCCCCGGCGGTGTTCTCGCTCATGGAAGGCCTTCGGGAACGGGCGGTGTTAAGCCTGTTCTCTCGCGTCTCCGCCGCTCCCGACGTCCGAGCCGACGCCGCCGGCCGCGGCGGCGGAGAGAGCCCGCCGTCGTCCGGTCCGGAACCCCTATGGGGCGACGGCGCCTTCGCTCGCGTATGCGACTGTTCCGCTCGGACGAGCTCCTCGGGATCGCCCGAGAGACGATGGAGTTCGTCCTCGAGGCGAGCGAGGAGACGCACCCCAACGAGTACATGGGGTTCCTCCGCGCGGACGACGCTCGGAAGCTCGATATCGACCGAGACGGACAGGTGATCACCGACGTGCTCGTCATCCCGGGCACGGAGTCGAATCCCACGAGCGCAAGCGTGCGCACGCACATGAAGCCGAACGACATGCGCGCCGTCGGGTCGGTCCACTCGCACCCGAACGGGGCGCTCCGACCGAGCGCGGCCGACCTCGCCACGTTCGGACAGGGAGAGGTGCACGTCATCGTCGGCGCCCCCTACGGATGGGGCGACTGGAAGGCGTTCGACAACGAGGGGAACCAGACGACCCTCGAGGTGCTCGACGTGGAGGTCCCCGACGAGCACTTCTTCGACTTCACGCAGGAGGACATCGACAGCGAGCTCGTCGAGGAGCGCCGCGACGACGGCGGCTTCCTCTCGTGGTTCCGATGACGCGGGTCGTCGCGCAGGGGACCTTCGACCTGCTCCACCCCGGCCACGTCCACTACCTCGAGGACGCGGCGACGTACGGCGACGAGCTCCACGCCATCGTCGCCCGCCGCGCCAACGTCACCCACAAGCCCGAGCCGGTCCTCTGCGCCCGGCAGCGGCGCGACATGGTCGCCGCCCTCGGCGCGGTCGACGAGGCCCACCTCGGCGACCCGGAGGACGTGTTCGTCCCCATCGAGCGACTCGATCCCGACGTTATCGTGTTGGGCTACGACCAGCACCACGACGAGGCGGGCATCGCCGAGGCGCTGGCGGCCCGCGACATCGACTGCCGGGTCGAACGGGCGTCGGGACGGGAGCCACGGTACGAGGACGAACTCCTCTCCAGCGGCGACATCGTCGATCGCGTCCTCCGGCGACGGGGGGAGTCCGGCGGGCCCGAGGACGGCGGGCGGCGGTGAGATAGCCGCGCTCGGCGCGGATCCGCAGAAGCGCGGGACATATATGGGTCCGTTCCCAAACTCGGACAAGTGACGATACCCGACCGATTCCCCGCGGTCCTCGCGGCGACGGCGATGGGCGTGTACCTCCTGCTCGTCGTCGGCGCCACGACCTCGCTCACCGAGGCGGCGGCCGCCTGCTCGGGCTGGCCGCTCTGCGGCGGCGGCGCCGCGCTCCCCACGGAGCGCGCCGGCTGGATCGCGCTCGGTCACCGCGCGATCGCCGCCGTCGTCGGCGTCCTCGTGGCGCTCTCGGTCGCGCTCGCGTGGCTCGACGGGGCGAGTCGCCGCGTCCGCGCGGCGCTCGCGGCCGCGCTCCTGCTGTTCCCGGCCCAGTCCGGCGTCGGCGCGCTCGTCGCCGTCGGCGGGCTCCCCGCCTCGCTCGCCCCCGTCCACCTGCTGCTGGGCGTGACGATCTTCGGCGCCGTCCTCGCCGCGCTCGCGTGGTGGCTGGAGGCGGAGACCGGCGCCCCCGACGACGCGCCGGTCGACTTCCGGCCCGGGACCGACGACCTCCCGCCGGTCGAGGAGGCGCCGGAGCCCGAGATCCCGACGGCGACGGTCCCCCGGCTGAAGGCGACCGCGGCCGCCTACTTCCGGCTGATGAAGCCCCGCCTGATGTGGCTGCTCTGCCTCGTCGCCGCCGCGGCGATGGCGCTCGCCGGCGGCCCGGGGTTCACCCCGTACGTCGTCGGCGCGACGCTGGCCGGCGGCGCGCTCTCGATCGGCGCGTCCGGGACGTTCAACCACGTGTTCGAGCGCGACATCGACAGGCGGATGCAGCGGACCAACGACCGCCCGCTGGCGACCGACCTCGTGCCGGTGCGCAACGCGCTCGCGTTCGGACTGCTGTTGGCGGCCGTCTCCCTCGGCCTCTTCTGGACGGTGAACCCGCTCACGGCGGCGCTCGGGCTGGTCGCCATCGTGTTTTACAGCGTCGTCTACACGCTCGTGTTGAAGCCGAACACGGTCCAGAACACCGTCATCGGCGGCGCGGCCGGCGCGCTCCCGGCGCTCATCGGCTGGGCGGCGGTGACCGGCGAGGTCGGCGGCGGCGGGCTGCTGCTCGCGCTCGTCATCTTCCTGTGGACGCCCGCGCACTTCTACAACCTCGCGCTGGCGTACAAGGACGACTACGAGCGCGGCGGCTTCCCGATGATGCCCGTCGTCCGCGGCGAGACGGCGACGCGCCGCCACATCGTCTGGTACCTCGGCGCGACGCTCGTGGCCGCCGTCGCGCTCGCGGCCGCCGCCGAGCCGCTCGGTGCGCTCTACGCCGCGGTCGGCGTCGCCCTCGGCGCGGTGTTCCTGTGGGCCGTCGTCCGGCTCCACTACGAGCAGACGGAGGCGGCGGCGTTCCGCGCGTTCCACGCCTCGAACGCCTACCTCGGCCTACTGTTATTCGCCGTCGTGTTCGACGCCCTCGTGGTCTGAGGGAGTCGGCGTCGGCGTATCGGAGACGGCCGGACCGGCGTGGTTTATATAGCTCCGCGAGAAAGTCGCGGCAATCGAATGGACGCCTCGCCGAGAGCCGTCGCCCGCTCGCTGTGGCCCGTCTGGGGGCTCGGCGCCGTGCTCGTCCTCTCGCTCCTCGCGGAAGCCGCCGCACTCTCCGTTGGGGTCGCTCCCGCTCCCGGCGGCTACTGGGTGGGGTACGCCTCGACGATACTGGTCGTCGTCGGGGTCGGGTACGCCGTCTACGTGATGCCGAGGTCGGACATCTCGCCCGCCCGGTACCCGCGGCTCAACCGCTGGTGGATCGCGGGCGCGTCGGGATTCCTCCTCGTCAACGTCGGGTTCATGGCGACGCTGCCGACCGAGACGGCGTTTCAGGTGTTCGGCTGGGGTCGATGGGCGATCGGCTTCGGCGGCGGCGTCGGGCTGGTCATCGGGCTGTTCGAGGCGAGAGCGATCGAACGCGAGGTCGCGGCGGAGCGGAGCCGCCTCCGACAGGCCGAGCTCCGCAGCGAGCGCGACCGGCTCGAGGAGTTCGCGAGCGTCGTCTCGCACGACCTCCGGAACCCGCTCAACGTCGTCCGCGGCCGCATCGACCTCGCCAGGCGCGCCCACCCCGAGGACGAACACCTCGAGGCGGCCGAGCCCGCGCTCGATCGGATGGACGAGATCATCGGGGAGACGCTCGCGCTCGCCCGCGAGGGAAAGAGCGTGGACGGCGTCGACGACGTCGACCTCGCCGAGTGCGCGCGCGAGTGCTGGTCGCGCGTGGACGCGCCGGACGCGGCGCTCCGCGTGGACGGATCGGCGACGGTACGGGCCGACCGCGACCGGCTGTCGCACGTCTTCGAGAACCTCTTTCGGAACAGCGTGGAACACGGCGGCCGCGACGTGACCGTTCGCGTGGGGGTACTCGACGGAGGCGACGGCTTCTTCGTCGAAGACGACGGGGTCGGAATCCCGGCGGACCAGGTCGATCGGGTGCGCGAGACGGGGTTCACGTCGTCCGCCGACGGAACCGGGTTCGGACTGGCGATCGTCGACCGGATCGTCGACGCCCACGGGTGGGAACTGCGGATCGCCGAGGGGGACGACGGCGGCGTGCGGTTCGAGATCCGCGGCGTCGAGCGGTCGGAGGAGGCGACGCGAGCGAGCGCCGCCGAAGGGGCCGACCGCGCGCCCCATCGTTAAGTCCGTTCGACCCGAAAAGGAAGACGTATGACCCGAGTCGAGATCGAGTTCTGCGTGCCGTGCGGGTTCTTGAACCGCGCTCAGGACGTCTCGGAGGCGCTGCTCAAGCAGTTCGGCGAGGAGCTCGACGAGGTCGCCCTGGTCACGGGCGACAGCGGCGTGTTCGTCGTCCGCGCGGACGACGAGGTCGTCTTCGACAAGACCGAAGACGAGTACGACGTGGACGCCATCGTGCGCGCCGTCAGGCCGTACGTCGGCGCGGCGGCGTGAGGGCTCGTTACTCCCCGTTATAAACTGTGCGCGCGGAGTTCGTCACCACGAGGAGGCTACTCGTCGCCATCGCGAGCGCCGCGAGGAGCGGATTGAGAACGCCCGCGATCGCCATCGGGATCGCCACCGCGTTGTAGACGAACGCCCAGCCGAGGTTCTGCTTGAGCCGCCGGTTCGTCCCCCGGGTGACCGCGAACAGCTCGGGGACCGCGGAGAGGCGGTCCTCCAGGAGGACGGCGTCCGCGGCGTCGGCCGCGAGGTCCGTCCCGCTCGCGACCGAGACGCCGAGGTCCGCAGCGGCGAGCGCTGGCGCGTCGTTGCTCCCGTCGCCGACCACGGCGACGCGCTCGGTCGCCGCGAGCCGCCGCACGGTCTCGGCCTTCGCCTCCGGCGGCACCTCCGCGAACGTCTCGTCGATCGCGGGGTGGTCCGCGAACCGCCGGGTCGCCTCGGGGGAGTCGCCCGTGAGCACCACGACGCGTCGCCCCCCGTCGGCGAGGCCGGTGACGACCGCTTCCCACCCCTCGCGGACTTCGTCGCCGACGACGAGAACGCCGACGACCGACCCCTCCCAACCGACGAAGACGGGGACCCGCCCGTCTTCGCGGGCCGCCTCGCCGGCCGATTCGAGCGACGCCGGCACGGTCCACTCCGTTCCCTCGAACAGCGACCGGTGTCCGACGACGACCTCGTCGCCGTCGATCCGCCCCGTGACGCCGCGGTCCGAGACGGTCACCGCGGCGGTCGACGTGCCGGCGGCGTCGTCGGCAGGTCGCTTCTCCCCACCCTCGTCGTCGGCGGTCACGCCGCCGTCGGTCGCCGCTGCCGACGCGTCGCTCGTGTCGTCGCGCGCGGATCCCCCGTCGTCGCCCGCGACCGCGTCGACGATCGCCTCGGCGACCGGGTGAGCCGAGGCGCGCTCGACCGCCGCGGCCCGGCGACGAACCTCCTCCGGCGACGCGCCGTCGCTGACGGTGTCGAGCAGCCGCATCTCCCCGTCGGTGAGCGTCCCCGTCTTGTCCAGCACGACGGTGTCGATGCCCGCCGCCTCCTCGAAGACAGCGTCCGAGACGATCACGATGCCGCGGCGGGCTGCGTCGCGGATCCCGGCGGCGACCGCGAGCGGGGTCGCGAGCCCGAGCGCGCACGGACAGGAGACGATGAGCACCGTGAGCCCGACGAGCGCGGCGTCCACGGGCGCCGATCCGAGCGCGAAGGTCGCCGCCCCGCCGAGGGCGGCGACCGCGACGACGAGCGGGACGAACGCGGTCGCGAGCCGGTCGACGAGCCGCTGGACCCCCGACCGCGAGCTCTGGAGCTCCCACAGCAGCCGGACGAGGGTGTCGAGGGTGCTCGTCGCGTCCTCGCCGACCGCGACGACGACCGGCGCGTCGGTGACGACCGTCCCGCCGCGGACCTCGTCGCCCTCCCGCTTCGTCGCCGGGAGCGACTCGCCCGTGACGAGCGCCTCGTCGACGGCGGCGGTCCCCTCGGCCACGGTCCCGTCGAAGGGGACCCGCTCGCCGGGGCGCACGAGGAGCCGATCGCCGGGGTCGACCGTCTCGGCCGCGACGGTCTCGCCGGACTCGGTGCGGACCGTCCGGTCGCCGGCCGTCGTGAGGTCGGAGAGCATGCCGGTCGCGCGCCGTTTGATGAGCGACTCGTAGTGGTTTCCGGCGGTGACGACTAGGATCACGGCGATCGTCACGTCGAAGTAGAGGTCGGTCCGGCCCACGAGTAGCGCGAGCGTGCTGTACGCGTACGAACTCCCCGCCGCGAGCGACACGAGGAGGTCCATGTTCGGTTGCCGGGCCCTGAGGCTCACGTACGCGCCCCGCAGGATCGGGTAGCCGGTGTAAAAGAGGACGATCGAGGCGAACACCCACACCTGCGCGAACAGGTAGGTGCCCGAGACGCCGCCGAGGTCGAGGATCGGCTCGTACCCGAAGTAGGTCGGGTAGAGGAAGAGGACGTACCACAGCATCGCCATCATCCCGAAGAGGCCGCCGCCGATCAGGAAGCGGACGACGTCGTCGTCGCGGTCCGGCTCCGGGTCCGCTCGGTCGCTCGCGGTGTACCCCGCGACGGAGAGCCGCTTGGGGAGCTCGTCGGCACTCACCGCGTCGGGGTCGTAGTCGACGCGGATCGTGTCGGTGGCGTAGCTCGCCTCGGCGGCGGCGACGCCGTCCTGCTCGCCGGCCGTCAGCTCCAGGAAGGACTCGCACGTCGCACAGTGCATCCCGTCGACGCGGAGGAACGTCGTTTCCCCGTCGAACGCCTCGCCGGGCTCCGTCTCGGGGCGGCGCTCGTCGACGTCGTCGACGTCGTCCAGAGAGCGGGCGACCGCGAGGCAGCCGCGACAGCAGAAGTCGCCGTCGACGTCGGGGGCGGTGTGGGGGTCGTCTCCCGTCGGAAGGTCACAGAGGGTACAGTTCGACATGGGTGAGATTGGCCGCCGAGCGCGGCGCCGTCACGCCTCGTCGGGCTCGCTCGTATCGGGGGCGCTCGCGTCGGGACCGAACCGGCGAGAGCCGCCGGTGGCGATCCGGAGGCTCCCCCAGATGATCAGGACGTTGATCAGCGCGATCCCGACGACGATCGCCGCGCGGTCGGCGATGAACACCGCCGCCGGCACGAGGCCGCCCAACACGAGGAGCAGGGCTCGCTGGAGCGAGAGGTCCATGCGTCGAGGTGGGTCGCTCTCGTCATAGGTAACGGCAAGATTCTCACGGCGTGAGAACGATTCGATCGTATATATCCGGGTGTGAACAACCGCGTCCCATGGCTCAAACCGAGACCGCTCGCGGCGGACCCGACGAGGCGGGCGGCGAGGAGGAGTTCGATCCGATCGGAACGCTCACGCTCATCGGTATCTACTTCGTCATCCTGTTGCTCGCGTGGGTGTACATCTACTACGTCGAGTTCCTCGGCCGCGACCTGGTCGTCGTGGGGTGATCACGGATGCACATTCACGCCTACGAGAAGCTCTGGCTCGCGGCGTCGATCCTCCTGATACTGCTGCTCATCGGCTCGGTCACCTACGGCGCCGTCGGACCCGGCGTCGCCATGGTGTCCGACAGCGAGCCGCCGATCGACGCGCAGGCGCTCGACGAGGACGACCGCTTCTCCGAACCCCGCGTCGAGCAGGTCGGCGAGAACGAGTACGCGGCGTACGTCGTCGCCTACCAGTTCGGCTTCGAACCCAGTCCGATCGTCGTCCCCGAGAACAGTACGGTGACGTTCTACGTCACCTCTCGGGACGTGATCCACGGGTTCGAGGTCGTCGGCACGAACGCGAACACGATGGTCGTCCCCGGCGAGGTGTCGGAGCTCACCGTCGAGGTCGAGGGGCCACAGGAGTACGGCCTCCTCTGTAACGAGTACTGCGGCGCGGGCCATCACGTGATGGAGGGGAAGGTCAACGTCGTCAGTCAAGCGGAGTTCGACGAGCGGAACGAGGGGGGTGACGACGCGTGAGCGAGGCCATCGAGGCCGAGCGCTCCTTCGTCGACGAGTTCCCCCAAGAGGCGCGGGTCGTCCGCGCCGCGCTGCTCAGTTCCTTCCTCGCGCTGGCGCTCGGGGCGATCTTCGGGATCATTCAGACGCTCCATCGGACCGGGGTCTTCCGGGGACTCATTTCCTCGACCGACTACTACACGTCGCTCACCGCACACGGCGTGTTCCTGGCGATCAGCTTCACCACGTTCTTCCTCGTTGGACTCTTCACGTGGGCGGTGACTCGAAGCCTCGACCGGCCGCTGATCGACATCAGGATCACGTGGACGTGGTACGCGATCATGGCGGTCGGCATGACCATGACCGGCGTCTCCATCCTCGCCGGCTTCGTCCCCGCGCTCGACATGAGCGCGGACGTCCTGTTCACCTTCTACGCGCCGCTGCAGGCGTACCCCATGTTCTACGCGGGGCTCGCCGTCTTCATCGTCGGCTCCTGGATCGCCGGCGCCGACTGGTTCCGGACGTTCCTCGCGTGGAAGCGCGAGCACCCCGACGAGCGGATCCCGCTACAGACGTTCATGGTGCTGACGACGATGGCCATGTGGTACATCGCCTCCTCCGCCGTGGCCGCGTCCGTGCTCATCTTCCTGCTCCCGTGGTCGCTCGGCTTCATCGACTCGGTGAACCCCACGCTGACCCGGACGCTGTTCTGGTTCTTCGGGCACCCGGTCGTGTACTTCTGGCTGATGCCCGCGTACCTGCTGTGGTACACCGTCCTCCCGAAGATCGCCGGAGGACGGCTGTTCAGCGACCCGCTCGCGCGCGTCGTGTTCGTGCTGTTCCTCCTCCTCTCCACTCCGGTCGGGATCCACCACCAGTACTTGGACCCGGGGATCGCGGAGGGGTTCAAGTTCATCTCGATGACGAACACGATGTTCCTGCTGTTGCCGAGCCTGCTCACCGCGTTCACGGTCGTCGCGAGCGTGGAGTACGGCGCCCGCCAGCGCGGCGGGACCGGGCTCCTCGGCTGGCTCACCGACCTCCCGTGGCGCGACCCCGCGTTCACCGGCATGATGCTCGCCGGCCTGATGTTCGCCGCCGGCGGCTTCTCCGGCATGGTGAACGCCGGGATGAACATCAACTACATGATCCACAACACGATCTGGGTGCCGGGCCACTTCCACCTCACCGTCGGCACCGCCGTCGCGCTCACGTTCATGGCGGCGACCTACTGGATCTGGCCGCAGATATCCAACAAGCCGATATACAGCCGGTCGATCGGGCTATTTCAGGTCGTCCTCTGGTTCATCGGGATGGCGCTGATGTCGAACGCGATGCACGCGCAGGGGATCATGGGCGTGCCGCGACGCACCGCGGAGCCCGAGTACAGCGGCTTCGACTACCCGACGATGTTCGGCGGGTTCGAGGAGCTCAACGTCCAGATCGCCATCGGCGGGACGCTGCTGTTCGTCTCGACGGTGCTGTTCATCGGGAACCTCGTGCTCACGATGGGGAACCCGAAGGTGTCCGGACTCGCCGAGTCGCTGCCGCCGGCGCTGTCCGGCCCCGACGACGCCCCGCGAGTGCTCGATAACCTCCGGCTCTGGGTGGGGATCGCGCTGACGCTCGTCGTCCTCGCGTACGCGCTCCCGCTGGCGGCGATCGTCAGTCGCGGCGGACTGCTCGGCCCGGGCGTGGGGACGTATCCGGCGCTGGTCGCTCCGATGCTCGACGCGCTCGCGGGAGCGGTGACGCCGATACTCGGTGCCGTCGGCGGCGCCGCGGGCTCGCTCGTCGAGGTGGTCGGGTGAGCGTCGACGTGACCCGCGGCGGGCTCCTCGTCGCGTTCGCGGTGTTCGGCGTGATCGTCTACGAGTTCCGAACGGTGCTGGACTTCGTCGGGATCGAACTGCCGCTCCTCCCGTACATGGCGGCAGTCTTCGTGCTCGCCAGCGTGCTCCTGTGGGTCGTCACGCTGACCGGCGGGTGGCGGACCGAACCCGAGGAAGACGGACCGGCGTAGCGGCGCAGATCGCCCGGGTCGGACCGCCTTCCTGCGACCCTCGCACCGCGAGGGTTTTGTACCGTCTGACCAATACCAACCATGGAACGGACGCGCGTGGCGGTCCGATGTGTCGACTGCTCGTTCGAGACGGAGTACGACGGGCTCCCGGCGGCGCGGACCGCGCTCGACGACCACGAGTCGGCGACCGGCCACGAGGTGACGTGGGAGATCGAGTCGCTCGCCGAGGGAGTCTCTCGCGCGGGCGACGACGCCGGCGTCTGCGGCCGTCCCGAGTGCGCCAACGAGGACTCGCCGCTCGTGAATCCCGAGCCGGCCGATCGGTAGCTCGACGCGGCCGATCGGTAGCGCGACACGGACGAACGCCGGGCGAGGCGGGACGGAGTCACCGACCCTTTTGTAATCCGCACCGTCGGTGGTCGCGTATGTCAACACGAAACGGTCCGCTCACCTTCGGCGTGCTCGGGACGGCGGGGATCGCGCGGAAGGCGGTGATCCCGGCGATCGCGGCGAGCGATCACGCGGTCGGCGCGGTCGCCTCGCGCGACGGCGACCGGGCGGCGGCGTTCGCCGAGTCGCAGTCGATCGCGCGGAGCTACGGCTCCTACGAGGCGCTGCTCGAAGACGACGAGATCGACGCGGTCTACGTCCCGCTCCCGAACGGGCTCCACGCCGAGTGGACGACGCGCGCGGCCGACGCCGGGCTCCACGTGCTCTGCGAGAAGCCGCTCGCGGCCGACGCGGCGGAGGCGCGCGAGGTGGTCGACCACTGCGAGGACCGCGGCGTCACGCTGATGGAGGGATTCATGTACCGGTACCACCCCCGCACCGAGCGGGTCCTCGAACTGGTCGACCGGGAGCTCCACGACGTGCGTACGGTGAGCTCGACGTTCCGGTTCCCGCTGTACGACCGACCGGGCGACGTGCGCCTCGACCCGGCGCTCGCCGGCGGGTCGCTGATGGACGTCGGCTGTTACCCCGTCTCGCTCGCCAGGACGGTCCTCGGCGAGCCTGACCGGGCGTACGCGCACGCGAACGACACCCGAGACGCCGGCGTCGACACGGAGCTCGCGGGCGTGTTGGAGTACGCGGACGGTCGGTCGGCACAGGTCGCCTCCGGCTTCGACACGCGGCTCGTCCAGCGGTACCGGATCGACGCGACGAACGGCTGGATCGAGGTCGAGCGAGCGTTCGACGCGCCCGACGACGAGCCGGTGGAGCTGACCTACGAGGTCGACGGCCGGCGCGGCGTCGAGACGTTCGACCCGGTGGACCAGTACCGGCTGCAGGTGGAGCACTTCGCCGACCGCGTCGCCGACGGCGCGAACCCGCTGACCGACGGCACGGAGGCGGTCGCGAACATGCGAGTCATCGACGCGCTCGCCGAGAGCGCCGCCGAGGGCGGCGCGGTCGACGTCTCCTGAACTGAGCGGGCCCGCGCCGACCCGTCTGACGGGCCTCGTCGCTTCGGGCGAGGGTTTATACTCGCGCGACACCAATAATGTATATAATGACCAATACCGCTGCCGATACCGAGCCGGACGCCGACGAGGGCGCCCGCCGCCCGACGTCGCTCGCGGACGCGGACGCGCTCGACGCCTTCGTCGACGACGCGGACGCCGCGCTCGTCGAGTTCTACACCGACGGGTGCGGCATCTGTGCGAGCATGGAGCCCGTCCTCGGGAACGTCGCTCGCGCGCTCGACGTCGACGTCGCCCTGATAAATCCCCGCGACGATCCCCCGCTCGTCGAGCGGTTCGACGTGCGGAGCGTCCCGCTGTTCGTGCTGTTCGTCGACGGCGAGCCCGTCGCCCGCCGCGCGGAGGGGTTCATTCCCGGCGAGGAGCTCGCCGACTGGGTCCGCGAGCACGCCGAGTGACCGGTCGCGGCGGCACGGGACGCGCTCGCCGCTAGCCACACGAGCGAAGCGGAACGGAACGAAAAGTACGTCCGAGGTCCGGGCGGAGCCCGGCAGCGTCAGCGCTACAGCCGGCCGACGTTCTCGACGGCGACGGACTCGACGCCGTCGACGTCCGCGAACGCCTCCTCGACCGCCTCGGTGCCGCCCGCGCCGTCGGGAACGATGACGGTCGGTAGGAGGGCGACGAGGCCGAACGCGACGTCGTCGCGCTGGAAGCCGCGGATCTTCGCGCCCTGCGGGAGCGACTCCTCCAGCCGGTCCTGCAGGTCGTCGAGGTCGACCTCGGGGCTGTTCGGCATGACCTTGATCTTGGCGGCGACGTCTCCCATACTAGGGCCCTCGGAAGCCGCAGTCGTGGCACTCGTAGAGGTTGCTCTGCTTCCGGCACTTCGCGCACCGGTGGATCGTCGCCCCGCAGTCGGGGCAGGAGAACCGCGCGGCGTTCATGCCGGCCACCTGGATACCACAGGAGACACACTGACGGGTGCCCTGCGTTTCACTCTCGCTCATACACTGAACCACCACCGCGCGACTTTTAACCGTTGTTCTTTGCGGTCGGCGGCGGACCGCGGCTCGAGACGCGATACCGCGGCGCGCGGGTCCGAGCGCTGTCGACGACGGCACGGGCGATCGGCGGTCCTCCGTCAACCGACGATCAGCGGGCCGATCAGCACGCCCATCAGGTGGACCCTCCGGGCGCCGACCCGCGGCGGGACGAGTCCCAAGACGGCGGCGACGGCGAAGATCCCGACGCCGAACGGGCCGGCGAACAGGAACGAGACGACCGTGAGGAGTCCCAAAACACCGATCGACAGGCGGGTGTAGTCCGCGTTCCCGACGACGCGGAGGTAGGCGTCGCCGACGAGGAGGGCGAGCGCGAACCCGCAGGCCGCCGCCGTCGCCGCGGCGACGAGGAGGACCGGGAGCGCGAACGGGACTTCGGCCCGGTCGATCGCGACCGTGACGCCCGTTCGCGGCGTGCCGAGCGCGACGAGCGCGAACAGCGCGAAAATGGTGTTCGCCGTGTTGGCGCCGCTGGTGGCGACGACGAAGCCGCGGTCGCTCTCGGAGCGTGGGACCGCGGGCAGGGCGGCGACGGCGGCGATCGCCGCGGAGACGCCGGGAACGTAGCCGACGACCGCGCCCGCGAGCGACCCGGCGCCGGCGCTCACCCCGAGGTCGCGGGGCGCCAATGTGATCCGCGCGTCGGCCTGCGGCGGGACGCCCTCGCCGCCGAGCGCGTCGACGAGCACGGGCGCGCCGAACAGCCCGGCGAACAGCGGCGCGAGGACGCCGCCGGCGTCGAGCGGCGCGGCGGGGTCGACGTCGAGGGTCGCGAACCCGAGCGCGGCGCTCGCGAGGAACGCGAGGAGCCCGCCGACCGCGGCCCGCTTCGACGACTCGGTGAACACGAGGAAGGCGACGACACCGGCCAGCAGGAGCGGGAGGTGCGCCCGCACCGCCGGATAGCCGCGGACCATCGCCCACGTGATCGGCACGGCGAGGGGCACCGCGAGCGCGACCGCGAGCCCGGAACCGACCGCCGAGAGCCGGATCGCCTCGCGGCCCCGCCCGGCGATCACGAGCCTGTGGCCTGGCAGCGCCGCGACCGCCGTCGCCGCGTCGGGCACGCCGAGCGCGAGCGCGGGGACGATGTCGAGGAAGGAGTGGACTACGCCCGCGCCGAGCATCGCGACCCCGACGAGCAGCGGGTCGGCGGAGACGGCGGGCGCGAACCCCGCGAGCAGCAGCGCGAAGTTGTTCGCGTGGAGGCCCGGGACGAGCCCGCTCAGGGTGCCGAGCGCGACGCCCCCGCAGAGGAACGCGAGCGCGGCGGCCGCGAACGTCGGATCGACGACCGGGCGGACGAGGGCGTCCATCGCGGCGAGGTGGCCGCGGCTTCGGTGATAAACGGTGGGACCGTCGACGGAGCGATCAACGAGGCTCGGGAGAGTCGAAGCGAACGGTCGAAAACTCGAACCCGCTTACGCCTTCTGGGCCGCCTGCGCCTTCTTCTGGGTGACGTAGCCGGCGATCCGGTTGCGGACGCCCTTCGACTCGACGGTGGTGAGGGCGGTGACGCTCTCCTTGTTCGTCTCGAAGTCCGTGTTGAACGAGTCGGGGTACCGCTCAAGCAGGACGTTCCCGAGCTGCTTGATGTACTTGGGTTTGATGGCCATACCGAGCGATACCGCCGGGCCGAACTAAAAGGGTTCGTTCCGCCGCGAGCGGTCGCGAGGCGGTATCACGGCGGTCCGTGGCGCGATCGAACACTCACGCGTCGCCGTCGCGCTCGCCGCCGGACTCCTGCTCGTTTCCGGCGAGCCCCCGCCATCCGGTCGCCTCGTCGATGCGGGCGAACGCCTCGCGCTCGGCCGGTCCGCCGCAGCGGTCGACCACGTCCGCGAAGTACGCCAGCCGGTCGAGCAGTTCGGCCGTGTCGAATCCGGGCACGTCGAGCCGCGAGGCCGCGACCGTCGCGTCGACGAGCGCGCCGAACCCGCGGTTGACCGTCGGTACGCGCTCCTGGAGCACCGCGCTCTCGACCGGATCGAGCGCCCACGTCCGGATCGTCGTGTCGCCCTCGGTCTCGCTCCCGACCGCCGCGGCGGTCACCTCGACCCAGGCGTCGGCCGTTTCGAGGACGGGCTCGTCGACCTCGCGGACGGTGAGCGCGGCGTCGACGAACGTCCGCGGGTCGGACGTGAACTGGACGACGCCGCCGCCGCGCTCGGCGAAGTTCCGCCACGTCCGGGTGCGGCCGTAGGTCCGCGCGGTGACGGGGTCGGCGGGGTCGTCCGGCGCGTGGAGCCCGAGCGCCGCGACGTTCCACCGGTCGTTCGGGCCGAGCGTCGTCACGACCGACTCGGTGACGCCGCGGAGCGCGATCGGCCAGCCGGCCGGCGTGACGGCGTCGTCGCCCTCCGCCGACGCTCCGCGGTTCCCGTCGAGGTCGTCCCCGCTCACGGCGCCACCTCCGCACCCCGTCGGAGCGCGACGTACAGCGCCGCGCAGGTGAGGTCCGCGGTCGTTCCGGGGTTGATCCCCTCGTCGACGAACGCCGTCGCCAACCCCTCGGCGGCGTCGAGGTCGGCGCCGTGGACCGCGTCGGCACCGATACCGCCGACGCCGGCGGCGCCCGAGCCGACCCCGTCAGCCCCGTCGAGCAGCGCGGCCGCCCGGGCGCTCGCCTCCCGCGCCGTCTCGGGCCCGTGAGTCGCGGCGACCAGCGTGTCGGGCTCGGCCGCGAGCAGTCCCAGGAAGGCGCGCGCGGCCCGGTCGGTCAGCGGCCCCTCGTCCGTCCGGATCCACTCGGCGGCGCGGAACGTCCGCGGGAACCCCTCGACCCACTCCCGCGCGTTGCGGTCGGGGACGCGGTCCGGATCGTCGGGGGCGGCCGAGAGCGCCAGCACGTCGCGCAGCGTCAGCCCACGGTCGCGGAGCGTCGGCGCCGCGTCGCTCCCGCGACGCACGTCCAAGCCGGTCGCGTCCGCGGGCGGGTCAGCGACCGCGACGTCGACGCGCTCGAACGCGCGGTAGAACGCGACCGCGTCGGCGACGGTCGTGTCGCGGGTCACGCGGTCGACGGCGTCGGGTCCGAGGTCGCCCGCGGACGCGTCCCCGCCCGCGACGGTCGCACGAAGCAGCGGAACGAGCAGCAGCAGACAGCCGAACTGGGTGTTCGTCCCCGCCCGGTCGGCCATCCCCGCGACCGCGCGCTCGAAGGCGTCGCCGACCGACGCCTCGTCGTTCGCGGCCAGCTCCAGCCCCTCTCGGGCACCGACCGCCCCGCCGAGGAACGACTCGAAGCGGAGGCCCTCCAGGTCCCGGCGGCGGTCGACGTTGCCGGGCTTGGGCGTGCCGGCGACCTCGATCAGGAGCGCGAGGGTCGCGTCGTCGACCGGGTCGCTGTCGCCTCCCGCGCGATCGGCACGCGTCACGGCGACGCCTCCCGGCGGGAGTCCGCCTCGTCTCCCGGTAGCTCTCCGTCGCGCCACGCGCGCACGGCCTCGGCGACGCGCGCGAGCTCGTCGGGGCGCTCGGTCGGGCGCCCGACGCTGACGGCGTCGGCCCCGTGCGCGGCGTACTCGGCGACCGTCCGCCGCCCCCGGACGCCGTTGTTGGCGATCACGGTGAGGTCGGCACGGGGCGGTCTCCCCTCGTCCGCGGTCAGGTCGGCGACGACCGACTCCGAGTCCATCGCGTCGACGTGGAGCCAGTCGGCCCCCGCCTCGGCGACCGCGTCCGCGACGGCGACGAGGTCGACGCCGGGGACCTCGGCGCGGACCTTCACGCTCGTCGTCGCGCCGGTCTCGGCCGCCGCGGCGACGTAGCCGGCCAGACGGTCGGGATCGCGAAGCAGGGACTCGCCGCAACCGACCGCGCGCAGTTCGGGCTGCCGGCAGTGAGCGTTGATTTCACAGACCGCACCGCGGTCGGCGCAGACGGCGGCCGCCTCGCGCACCGGCCCGACGAGCGCGCTCCGGAGGTTGACGCCCGGACGGACCGGCGCGTCGGCGATCGCGGCGAGCTGCCGGTCGATCCACGCGAGCGGGTCGTCGGGGAGAAACTCGGAGCGCCCGCGGGCGACGAGGTCGCGCGCGGCCGCCCGGCTCGCGGGGTCGAGGGCGATCCCGCCGAGCATCGCCGCGTCGACGTGCGGGGCCGCGGCGCGCGCCCAGTCGGCGTCGGCCGCGCCGCTGAGGCTGGCGGCGACGAGGAAGGGGGCCAATCCGCGGGCCTCGCTCTCGGTCACTCCGCCACCTCCGCGTCGGTCGCCGACGCGTCCGTCACCGCCGCCAGCGCGCGCTCGCAGGCCCGGGCGACCCGCTCGGCGTCGTCGGCGTCGTCGATCCGGGTGTCGGTGCGCTCGACGCGGCGCTCCGCGAGCTCCGTCGGATCGTCGTCGTCGAGGACGAACGCGTCCGCGAACGGGTACGCCGCGGCGACGCCCGCGGTCGACGGGTCGCGGCCGACGCCGGCCATCAGATCGGCCGCCGGCCCGGAGAACACCTCGTCGCCGACGAACGGCGAGACCGCGACGACCGGCGTCTCGCGCAGCGCCGCCTCGAAGCCGGGGAGCGCGAGCATCGGGCCGACGCTCGTCACGGGGTTCGAGGGACCGATCACGACGGGCTCGGCGAGGGCGTCCAGCACGGCGTCGGTCGGCTCGGCGTCGTCCGCCCCTCTGAACTCCACGTCGGCGACCGCGGGTTCGCCGCGGCGCGCGACCCAGTATTCCTGGAAGTGGATCGTCTCGCCGGCCGCGGTGTGTATCAGCGTCGCGACCGGATCGTCGGACATCGGGAGGAGGTCGACGTCGAGGTCGAAGGCGTCGGCGAGCGCTCGGACCGCCTCGGTGAGCGTGCGCCCCTCGTCGAGCAGGCTCGTGCGCGTGACGTGGACCGCGCGGTCGCGGTCGCCGATCTCCATGAACTCGCCGACGCCGGAGAAGCGCCGCCAGCGGGCGATCTCGCGGCCCGCCGTCTGCGCCTCTGCGTCGAGGTAGCGCGGGGCCGTGCCGAGCCCGATTTCCTCTGCGAGCCGGCGCAGCTCCGCGTGCGTCTCCGTGGTGTCGTCCGCGATCCCCCACCACGTCTCGCGGTCGAGGACGTCGCCGCCGGCGAACAGCACCGTGTCGACGTCGGGGCAGACGAGGTGGCCGCCGAGCTCGACGTCGTCGCCCGTGTTGGCGACGACCGCGACCTCCGCGGGGTCCCACACGCGGGTCGCCCCGTCGAGGAGCTTCGGCGTCCCCGTGCCGCCGGCGAGGAACGTGACCATACCGGCGCAAGGCGGCGGGCGGATTTGTATCCTCGCCTCCGCGGGCGACGACGCGGATCGGCGTCGGGGGCACCGTGTGATCCTCGAGCGGGGGCGGGCCACGGAGGCCTCGCTGAACTCGCCGTCCCCGTCGTTTAGATCATGGATAACCCAGCGATGAGGACGACGGAGGCTCGATACGACTCCCCAGACGCGTGTCGGCGATTCCCGCGCGATCGGCGTTCAAGCGTAACCGGTTGTTTGTGTTTTAGTAGCCTATTTAATATGTATCTGCGTACACCTATCCGAGAACGATGCACCTGCTACGGACCGTCTACCCGTTCTCTCTGGCGGGTGCAAACGTCGCGATGGGATGGCTGCTCTACCGGCTGTCCGAACCGATTCTCGGAGTCGTACTCGTCGTGATCGGGGTCTTCGTCGTACTCACCTCGATAGGGAGCGCCGTCAGCCAGCATCGACCCGTACTCGGGGAATCCACGTGACGTTCCTCCCGAAGCCGTCGCGCTATCCTCCCTGAGCCGTCGCGTTGACCTATACTCCCGTATTTCATCGCGATCCCGATCAACGACTACTCGCGAGCGACGCTCGTCTGCATCCCGTCCGTGTTGAACGCGCTCCCGGCTCCGTCGTCGTCGAGGACGATCACGCCGGCGCCCGATCCGGTAATCTCATCGAACTCGTCGATCGCCCTGTCGGCCGCCGCCTGCGCGCCGACCCCCTCGTCGAGGAAGTCGACGGCGCGCCGCGAGAGCGTGACGCGCGCGATGTCCTCGCCGGCCCCCGTCGCGCTCGCGCCCCCGGCCTCGGTACAGAAGAAGCCGGAACCGACCTGCGGCACGTCGCCGACCCGACCCGCGAGGGCGAACGACCGGCCGCCCGTGGAGGTCGCCGCCGCGAACGTCTCGCCGTCCGATGCCACGGCGCCGACCGTGTCGTGGTCGGGGGCGCCGCGTTTTCCGTCGTCGCCCCCGCCGTCGCGCGTCCCGCCGCTCCCGGAGCCGTTTCCAGCCCGATCGTCGCCGGACCCGAACCGCGTCGCGAGCCAGTCGAGGTGTTCGCGGGGGCCGCCTCGCGGGGGGTCTTCCGCCTCGTAGCGCTCGCGCGTCGCCTCGGTGAGCAGGTCGACGCCCGTCTCGACGTCGAACTCCTCGGCGAGTTCGACGGCGTGCTCGCCCGAGACGAAGATATGAGGCGTCTCCGAGTGAACGACGCGCGCGACGCTCGCCGCGTGCTCCACGCCCGGCATCGAGCAGGCCGCGCCGATCTCCCGGTCCGAGGTCATCACGCCCGCGTCGGTGCGGACGACGCCGTCGGACTGGGCCGCGCCGCCGACGCCGGCGTTGAACCGCGGGCTCGACTCGAGGGGCGCGAGCGCCGCCTCGACCGCGTCGATCGGCGTGCGGGCGTCGGTGCCGCGCGCGGCCGCCTCGTCGAGGACCGCCTGTCTCGGCGCCGGCTCGTCGGGGACGCCGCCCGCGCCGCCGTGGACGACGACGCGCATCGAGGGTCGCTGTGGCATATCCGGTGGTTCCGCGGCGGCCGGATAAGCGTCCGGGAACCGGCGGGCGGCGACGCCGAGCGAGGGGCGGGGCCCTCCGACCCGCCCGCCGCCGCAAGACCTATTCCCGCTCCTCGGAGAGTCGCCACCATCGTGGACGATCGCCGAGAACGCGCCGCCGACGATCCCTCCGAGGATCCAGAGTCCGGCCCCGTGGGAGAGTCGATCGACCGGACTGCGCTCCGGCGCCGCCTCCGAGCCGCGATCCGAGCGCGCGTCGGGATCGACCCGCGCGCCCTGGCGGCGTTCCGGGTCGCGGTCGGCGTCGTCCTCCTCGTCGACCTCGCGCTGCGCGCCCGGAACCTGACGACCTTTTACACCGACGCGGGCGTGCTCCCGCGGTCGGCGCTCGCGGAGGCGTCCCCCCTCGCCGCCCGGCTCTCGCTGCACGCGCTCTCCGGCGCGACGTGGGCCGTCTCGGCCCTGTTCCTCGTCGCCGGAGCCGCCGCCGTCGCCCTCGCGGTCGGCCACCGGACGCGGGTCGCGGCCGTGATCTCGCTGCTCCTGCTCGCGTCGCTACAGGCCCGGAATCCGTTCGTGCTCAACGCGGGCGACAAGCTGCTCGTCCACCTGCTCGCGGCCGGGATCTTCTGCCCGCTCGGCGTGCGCTGGTCGGTGGACGCCGCGCGCGGCAGCGCGTCGCTCGGCCGTCCCCTCCAAACGGCCCGCGGAGACCGCTTCGCCGGCCCCGCCTCGGCGCTCCTGTTGACGCTCGTGGTCGTGGTCTACGTCGTGAACGCGATCGAGAAGCTCCGCGGAACGGCGTGGACCGGAGGCGAGGCGGTCGAGCAGGTGTTCCGGCTCACCTACCTCCACGGCCCGCTCGGGGGCCTGCTGCCCGAGTCGCCGGCGCTGCTCGCGGCCGCCACCTACGGCTGGCTCGCGCTGCTCGTCGCGTCGCCGCTGCTCGTCGCGTCCGCCGGGCGGGTCCGGGTCGCGCTCGCGGGGACCCTGCTCGCCGCGCACCTCTCGATGGCGTTCACGCTCCAGCTCGGCGTCTTCCCGCTGATATCCGCGGCCGCCCTGCTCCCCTTCTTCCCGCCGTTCGTCTGGGACCGCGTCGAGGGGGCCATCGGCCCGCCGAGCGAACGGCTCCGTGGGTCCGCGGAGTCGGCTCTCGGTGGCTCGAACGGCGTCAGGTACGGAAACGGCGGGCGTGACGTCGGCGGCTTACCGGACCGAAGGACCCGCGAGCGCGCCCTCGCCGCCGTCGCCGCCGTCCTCCTCGCGTCGCTGCTCGCGTGGAACGGTATGGCGGCCGGGCTCGTCGACGCGCCCGAACCCGTGGCGGCGACCGCGGACCCGGCGGAATACGGCTGGGACATGTTCGCGCCGGACCCGAGCTCGATCGACGCGCGCTTCCTCGCGACGGCGACGACCGCCGACGGCGACCGGATCGACACGCTGTACGGCGACCCCGTCGCGACCGACCGGCCCCCGTCCGACGCGCGGGCCTACCCCACCGCCCGCTGGCGGAAGTACCTCACCCTGCTGGCGGACGACGAGGCGCCCGCTCGCGTCGACGCGCTGCTCGCGCACCTCTGCGACCGCTCGGCGAGGTTCGCGGGCGAAGAGGTCGCGTCGGTGAGCGCCTCGGCGGTCGAGGTCGACGTGACGGAGGGCGGCGAGACGCGGGTCCGGGAGCTCGGAACGCGGGAGTGTCGGCCGAGGTAACGTGCGGAACTGGGGCGGCGACCGGGGCGACCGGCGAGCGACTGGTCACTTATGCGTCCGCCGCCCGAACCGGTCGACGTGACGGAGAGAGAAGGGACCCGCCCGCCGACGTCGGTACTCCTCCCGACGGTGCGCTGGACCGAAGCGTGTTCGGAGGTGGCCGCCCAGCTCGGCGAGGGAGACGAGCTGCTGGTGATCTGCGACACCGACGCCGATCCGGTGGCGGAGCGTCGGGAGGGGAGCGACGGGGGAGAGAGTGAGGATCGGGCCAACGGGGATCGGGCCGACGGGGAGGCCGACGAGCTCCCCGCGGGAGTCCGCGTCGTCCTCGCGGGGGAACCCGAGGGCTGTTCCGGGAAGGCGAACGCGATCGCGGCCGGAATGGAGGCGGCCGCGCACGATCGGATCGTCTGGACCGACGACGACTTCCGACACCCGCCGGGATGGCTCGCGGAGCTCAACGCCGACTACGACCGACAGGGGCCGACGACGGAGATCCCCGTGTTCGTCGGGGCCGACCCGCTCGGGCGGTTCTTCGAGCCGGCGTACGTCATCGGCGGGACGCTACCGGTCTCCCGCGGCGGGATCGCGTGGGGCGGCGCGGTCGCGTTCGAACGGGACGACCTCGACGAGGACGACCTCCTCGCCGACCTCCGCCGGACCGTCAGCGACGACGGGACCCTCGCGGAGCACCTCGACGTGAGCGCCGCCGACCGCACCCGAACGGTCGCGGCGGGCGGGTCGACGCGCGAGTCGCTGGAGCGGTTCGTCCGCTTCTTCCGGATCACGCGACACCACGCGCCGGCGGCGACCGCGTTCAACGTCGCCCTCTCGGTCGGTTTCTCCGCGCTGTGCCTGCTCGCGCCGGTCGCGGGCGTGGCGCTCGTCACGGCGCTGGCGGGCGCGGCGTACGCGCGGTTCGGTATCCGGCGGGCGACGTTCCTGCTCGCCGCCCCGTCGGTGATCGCCTCGCCGGGGTTTCTCGCGTACGCGCTCGCTCGTCGGACGTTCGTCTGGGGCGGTCGGCGCTACCGGTGGCGGTCGCTGTACGAGGTCGAGGTCAAGCCGGTCTGAGACGTGGAAGCGGCAAAGCCTGCGAGCGCGGCGCTCACGCCGAAAGCGGCAGGCACTTTAAGCCACCACCAGAATCCACGAACGTTCATGAGCTACGATAAGGTCGACGTCCCCGACGACGGCGAGGCGATCACGCTCGCCGACGAGGAGACCGGCGAGCTGAACGTCCCGTCGAATCCCATCATCCCGATCATCCACGGCGACGGGATCGGCACCGACGTCGGACCGGCGGCACAGCAGGTCCTCGACGCGGCCGCGGAGGCGACCGGGCGGTCCATCGCGTGGATGCGCGTCTACGCCGGCGCCAGCGCCCGGGAGATGTACGACGAGAACCTCCCCGAGGACACCGTCTCGGCCATCCGCACCCACCGCGTCGCGATCAAGGGCCCGCTGACGACCCCCGTCGGCGCCGGCTTCCGCTCGCTCAACGTCGCGCTCCGCAAGACGCTCGACCTCTACGCCAACGTCCGCCCCACCTACTACATCGACGGCGTCCCCTCGCCCGTCAAGAGCCCGGAGGAGATGGACATGGTCACCTTCCGGGAGAACACCGAGGACGTCTACGCCGGCATCGAGTGGGAGGCCGGCACCGACGAGTCCGAGCAGGTACGCGACTTCCTCGAACAGGACATGGACGTGGCCGACGTCATCCACGACGGCCCCGTCGGCATCGGCGTCAAGCCCATCTCCGAGTTCGGCTCGAAGCGCCTCATCCGCGAGGCGGTCGACTACGCGCTCGCGAACGACCGCGACTCAGTCACGCTCGTCCACAAGGGGAACATCATGAAGTTCACCGAGGGCGCGTTCCGCGACTGGGGCTACGAGGTCGCCGAGGAGGAGTACGGCGACGACGTCATCACCGAGGACCAGCTCTGGGAGGAGCACGACGGCGAACGGCCCGAGGGCACCCTCGTCGTCAAGGACCGCATCGCGGACAACATGCTCCAGCAGCTGTTGACCCGCACGGACGAGTACTCCGTCATCGCGACGATGAACCTCAACGGCGACTACATGTCCGACGCCGCCGGCGCGCAGATCGGCGGCCTCGGCATCGCGCCCGGCATCAACCGCGGGCACGGTCGCTGTCTCGCCGAGCCCGTCCACGGCTCCGCGCCCAAGTACGCCGGCGAGGACAAGGTGAACCCCACCGCGATGATCCTCTCCGGCCGCGAGATGCTCGACTACCTCGGCTGGTCCGACGCCGCCGACCTCGTGCGCGAGGCCGTCGAGGAGACCATCTCCTCCGGCAAGGTCACCTACGACCTCCACCGCCAGATCGAAGGCGGCGAGAAGCTCGCCACCAGCGAGTTCGCCGACGCCGTCGTCGAGAACATCGAACGGCTCGCGTAAGCGGACTCCGTCGTCTCGCTTTTTATTCTACTAGACCACCGAGCCGCGGCGACTCGTCGCCGCGCGAAACGCTACCGACCGGACTCGTAGAACTCCTCGCGGTAGACGCGCCCGAAGGCGTTCCGGCGGAGGGTGCTGGCGGCCGCGTCGGGCTCCTCTTGGAACGTCGCCGCGATCACGGTGTCCGCGAAGGGGATCGGGTGCCAGACGAGGTTGTCGACGTTGTCGGAGCCGATCCGGACCACGTCGTCGGCGTCGAACTCGCTGTCGGCGAGCCACGCGTCGAACTCCGACTCGTCGCCGACGTGGACCGCGAGCAGTTCGGCGAAGGTGGCGTCGCGGGCGGTTCGGACCACCTCGGGCGTGACGCGCTCGTCGTACTCGTCGGCGTCGAACGACATCGCCTTCGTCGCCTCGCGGACAACGACCTGCGCGACGGGACCGATCTCCTCGTAGCGTTCGAGCGCGTCGGCGCGGGTCTCCGGCGCGAACGTCCCTCTGGTGTGCATACGCCGGCTTCGGTGTCGACTGAAAAGGGCGTTCCGTTACGCGGACGGGTCGAGGCCGTTACGCAGACGGGTCGGGGTCGTTACCATCGGCTTCGGTGGCGTCGTCGCCTTCGGCGTCGCCGCCGTCGTCCTCCTCGAACATCTTCCGCGTCAGTTCGCGGGCCTCGCGCAGTGCGGCCTCGGTCTCCGGGTCCGTCGCGCCCGACTCGTCGACGGCGCCCCTCGCGCCGGGGACTTCGGGAGTGCCGTGACCGTGCCCGGCGTGGTCGTGGTCCCCGAGGTCGACGTCCGGCCGCCCGCGGTCGACGGTGTCCTCGAACACCTCGTGGTACTCGGCCGTCTCGGCGTGGGGCGTCACCTCGGCCGCGAGCCCGTCCGGATCGCGGTCGTTCCAGTCGGGGACGCGGTCGTCGAGCCACGCCTCGTGGTCGTCGCCGTGGAGCATCGCCGTGAACGCGAGGTGGTGCGCGAGGTGCTCGCCGTCACGCTGGGGGGTCTCGCAGACGGGGCACGCGTATCCCATGTCGGGCGTACGTACGCGGGTGAGGCGTAAAGTCGCGTCGAACGCGTCCGGCGACGAGGCCGTCCGGTCGTATCTGGTCGATTTCGCGCTGTCGAAAACCAATTTTTCAGACGGAAAATCAGACGGAATCTCAGCAGTCGGGTCACTCCCCCTGCTGGACCTCGAAGATCTCCTCTGCGGTGAGACCGTGGGCTTCGCGGTGTACCGTCTCACCCGCTTCCTTGCTGGGGCCTTCGAACAGGCAGAAGACGGCGTCCTGGTCCTCGTCGACCCAGTAGTTCAGATATTTCACTCCGTGCTTCTCTTGGGTTTCGAGGTCCTTCTGATGGGCCTCTGCAACGTCCTTGGCACTCCCGCCGACGTTTCTGTGAACGTCCATGAATAGGGGCATAGTCGTTGTCTACTACGACGCCTCAGGAGATAAAGATATTTAATAATAATTATAATATCAGATCCAGAATCTCCTGTATAGCCGAACGTCTGTCTATCGCTGAGAATTTCGACCGACCCGTCAATGTCACCGACGGCGCAGTAACGACTCGCAAACACCACCGCAGCCGCTCGGCGCGTGCATTCATAACCAGTCCTCGCAGCCGCGCTCGACGGTTTCCCCATCGATTCGTCGCTCTCCCCGGCCGGTCGTCCGCCGTCGTCGACGCCGCTGGCGCCACTATAACAGCAACTTTATCACTCGCACGGGGCGAATTTCCGGTAAGACTACTCCGTTAGGAGGTCCAACAGTGACTGAAGCCAACACACAACCGGAGGTGAACATCGGTCTCGTCGGTCACGTCGACCACGGGAAGACGACGCTCGTGCAGGCGTTGTCCGGCTCGTGGACCGACCAGCACAGCGAGGAAATGAAACGCGGTATCTCGATCCGGCTGGGGTACGCGGACGCGACGTTCCGGCGCTGTCCCGGCGTCGACGCGCCCGAGTGTTACACCGTCGACGAGGAGTGCGAGGACGGCTCCGAGAGCGAGCCGATCCGGACGGTCTCGTTCGTCGACGCGCCCGGCCACGAGACGCTGATGGCGACGATGCTCTCGGGCGCCTCGATCATGGACGGCGCCGTGCTGGTCGTGAGCGCGACCGAGGACGTCCCGCAGGCGCAGACGGAAGAGCACCTGATGGCGCTCGATCTCATCGGGATCGAGAACGTCGTCATCGCGCAGAACAAGGTCGACCTCGTCGACCGCGACCGCGCGGTCGACAACTACCGGCAGATCCAGGAGTTCGTCGAGGGCACCGTCGCGGAGGACGCGCCGATAGTCCCCGTCTCGGCCCAGCAGGAGGTCAACATGGACCTGCTCATCGACGCGATCGAGACGGAGATCCCGACCCCCGACCGCGACCCCGGCGAGAACGCCCGGATGTACGCGGCGCGTTCGTTCGACATCAACCGCCCGGGCGCGACCGCGGCGGACCTGAAGGGGGGCGTCGTCGGCGGCTCGCTCGTCGGCGGCTCGCTCGTCAGCGGCGAGCTCTCGGTCGGCGACGGATTGGAGATCCGCCCCGGCCGCGAGGTCGAGGAGGAGGGCCAGACGGAGTGGCGGCCGCTCGAGACCATGGTCCGGTCGCTCCAGGCCGGGAGCAACGACGTGCAGTCGGCCCGGCCGGGCGGGCTCCTCGGCGTCGGCACGGGGCTCGACCCGAGCCTGACGAAGGGCGACGCGCTCGCCGGACAGGTCGCCGGCGAGCCCGGCACGCTCCCGCCGACGCGCAACGAGTTCGAGATGCAGGTCGACCTCCTCGACCGCGTCGTCGGCGAGGAGGACGACGAGAGCGGCGAGAGCGACATCGAGGAGATCAGCACCGGCGAACCCCTGATGCTCACGGTCGGCACCGCGACGACGGTCGGCGCGGTGACGAGCGCGCGCGACGGCGAGTGCGAGGTGAGCCTCAAGCGGCCCGTCTGCGCCGAGGAGGGCGCACAGATCGCGATCAACCGGCGCGTCGGCGCGCGCTGGCGGCTCATCGGCGTCGGGACCCTCTCGTAACGTGACCGACGGCGCCCGCGCGGACGGATCGGAGGCGACTCCCGCGGGCGACGCCCCCGCCGCGGCCCTCGCTGGCGACGGCTCCGACGGCGCCCCGGTCGTCGCGCTCGACGCGAGCGCGCTGATGGCGCCGGTCGAGGCGAACCTGCGGCTGTTCGAGGAGCTCGACCGGCTCCTCGGCGCGTACGAGGCGGTCGTCCCGACGGCGGTCGTCTCGGAGTTAGACCGGCTGCAGGGCGGCAACGGCGAGGCGGCGACCGCTGCGAGCGTGGGCGCGGACCTCGCGACGCGGGCGGAGACGGTGGAAACGGACGAATCGTACGCCGACGACGCGCTGGTCGAGCTGGTCACCGAGGGCCGGGTCGACGGCGTCGTCACCAACGATCGACCGCTGGCGAACCGGGTGCTGGAGGCGGGCGCACCAGTAATCGGTTTAAGGGGTCGGAACGCACTGGCGATAACGGAACCCTAGCGGACGCGGACAACCAATCATGTACAAACGAGTTCGACTCAAGGATACGGTCGAGGTGCCGCCGAAACACCTGGCGGACGTCACCGACGAGCGGGTGAAAGCCCTGCTGCAGGACAAACTGGAAGGACGAATGGACGAGGACGTCGGCAGCGTCGTGAGCGTCATCGAGGTCCACGACATCGGCGAGGGAGCGGTGTTACACAACCGCCCCGGCGTCTACTACGAGGCCGAGTTCGACGCGCTGACGTACGACCCCGACATGCAGGAGGTCGCCGACGGGACGGTCGTCGAGACCGTCGAGTTCGGCGCCTTCGTCGGGATCGGGCCGGTGGACGGCCTGCTCCACGTCTCGCAGATCACCGACGAGTACCTCACGTTCGACGGGGCGAACCAGCAGCTCGCCTCCTCGGACTCCGACAAGACCCTCGGCGTGGACGATGCCGTCCGGGTCCGCGTCGTGACGAAGAGCATCGACGAGCGCAACCCCCGCGACTCGAAGATCGGGCTCACGGCGAAGCAGCCGGGGCTCGGGAAACACGAGTGGCTGGAGGGGAAGCGGCTTCACCGCGAGCAGACCGGTGAGGAGGCCGACTGATGGCCGAGGACCGCCTCGCCTGCCGTGAGTGCCACCACGTCAACGACCCCGACTCGCAGACCTGCGAGCACTGCGGGTCGTCGTCGCTGACGGAGGACTGGGCGGGCTACGTCATCATCACGAAGCCGGAGGAGAGCCAGATCGCCGAGGAGATGAACGTCACGAAGGCCGGCTCGTACGCGCTGAAGGTCCGGTAACGACGCGACGCGGCCGATAAAGACTACAATGCTCACCCTTCCAGACTCCATGCGCGACGCGTTCAAGGAGCCGCTCGGCCCGGTGACGACGGACGCCGACGAGCTGCTCGCGGCCGCGGCGGAGACCCGCGGCGAGCGGGTCGCAGCCGACGCCCCCGTGATCGCGGTGGGCGACGTGGTCACGTACCACCTGCGGGAGGCGGGCCGCGTCCCCGACGTCGCGCTGATCGACGGCAAGACCGAGCGCGAGGCGGTCGACGCGGAGATCGAGTCGGCGCTCGCGGCCGCGGACGACCGCCGCGTGCGCGTCGAGAACCCCGCCGCGTCGCTGTCGGCGGAGCTGCTCGCGGCGCTCGGCGAGGCGCTCTCCGCGGCCGAACCGGTCATCATCGAGGTGACGGGCGAGGAGGACCTGGCCGCCCTGCCGGCGATCCTCGCGGCGCCCGACGGCGCGAGCGTCGTCTACGGCCAGCCCGGAGAGGGGATGGTCCGGGTCGCGGTCACGCCGGAGTCCCGCGCGGAGGCGAGGGCGCTGTTCGAGGCGCTCGACGGCGACGTCGAGGCGGCCTACGAGGCGCTCGGGCGCCTCCCCGACGACGATCGGTGAGATCCGGGCGGAGACGGCCGAACGGTCGGCGCCGACGGCACCCCCGCTTCGAAATCCTTTTACAGCTTTCGAGGGGATATACCCGTAACTGAACCATGGACGTCGATATCATCTCCGAGGAGGAGAACCCGATGTTGCACCGCACGGACATCCGATTCGAGACGACTCACGAGGAGGCGACGCCCTCCCGCCTGTCGGTCCGCGACTCGCTCGCGGCCAAGCTGGACAAGGCCTCCGAGGAGGTCGTCGTCCACGAGTTGGACACGAAGTTCGGCATGCGCAAGACGGTCGGCTACGCGAAGGTGTACGACACCGCCGAGGACGCGCTCGACGTCGAACAGGAGCACATGCTCGAACGCAACAAGATCGGCGACGAGGCCGAGGCGGACGCCGAAGAGGCCTGACGCCGCGCCGGATGCGCGTTCTCGGCATCGAGGGGACCGCGTGGTGCGCGAGCGCCGCGCTGTACGACGCCGAGACGGACTCCGTTCTCATCGAATCGAACCCGTACGAGCCGGACAGCGGCGGCATTCACCCGCGCGAGGCCGCCGAACACATGTCCGAGGCGATCCCCGAGGTCGTCGACGCGGTCCTGACGGCGGCCGAGGACGAGTACGGCCCGGACGCGATCGACGCGGTCGCCTTCTCGAAGGGACCGGGGCTCGGCCCCTGTCTCCGCACCGTCGGCACGGCCGCGCGGGCGCTCGCGGGGACGCTCGACGTCCCCCTCGTCGGCGTCAACCACATGGTGGCGCACCTGGAGATCGGTCGCCACCGGTCCGGCTTCGAGAACCCGGTGTGTCTGAACGCCTCCGGGGCGAACGCGCACCTGCTCGGCTACCACGACGGCCGCTACCGCGTGCTCGGCGAGACGATGGACGCCGGCGTCGGCAACGCCATCGACAAGTTCACGCGCCACGTCGGCTGGGATCACCCCGGGGGGCCGAAGGTGGAGGCCGCGGCCGCGGAGGCGGCCGCCGAGCGCGACCCGGACGCCGAGCTGGTGGACCTGCCGTACGTCGTCAAGGGGATGGACTTCTCCTTCTCCGGCATCAGCTCCGCCGCCAACGACGCGTCCGACGACGGGGTCCCCGTCGAGGAGATCTGCTTCTCGCTGCAGGAGCACGTGTTCGCGATGCTGACGGAGGTGTCGGAGCGGGCGCTCTCGCTGACCGGCGCCGACGAGCTCGTCCTCGGCGGCGGCGTCGCGCAGAACGACCGGCTCCGCGAGATGCTGGGGACGATGTGCGCGGCCCGCGGGGCCGACTTCCACGCGCCCGAGCCGCGGTTCCTCCGCGACAACGCGGGGATGATCGCCGTGCTGGGCGCGAAGATGGCCGCGGCCGGCGACACCGTGTCGATCGCCGACTCCGCGATCGACCCGAACTTCCGGCCGGACCAGGTTCCCGTGACGTGGCGCGACGGCGACGAGTCGGTCGCCCGCGGGCGGGGAGACCGGGAGCGGGAGGACGGAGGGTGGGATAGCGACGGCGACGCCGGCCGACGCGGCGCGGAGGCGACCGTGGAGATCGCGGCGGTCGGGGAGGGCGAGGACGCCGCGACGGGTGAGACGCGCCGCGTGATCAAGCGCCGGGTGCCGAAGCGGTACCGCCACCCCGGGTTGGACAGCGCGCTCAGGCGTGACCGGACCGTCGCCGAGGCGCGGCTGACGAGCGAGGCGCGGCGGGCCGGCGTCCCGACTCCCCTGGTGTACGACGTCGACGTGCCGGCGGCGACGCTGACGCTCCAGCACGTCGGGGACTGCGACCTCGCGGCCGAACTCAACGAGCGGTGGACGACCGCCGTCGGCCGGCACCTCGCGCGGCTCCACAAGGCGGGGATCGTCCACGGCGACCCGACGACGCGAAACGTCCGGGTCGAACGCCGAGAGGAGGGCGACGCGCGGGCGACCCTCATCGATTTCGGGCTCGCCTACCACACCGGTCACGTCGAGGACCACGCGATGGACCTCCACGTGTTCGAGGGGTCCGTCCGCGCGACGGCGACCGACCCGGACCCGCTGATCGAAGCGTTCGAGACGGGGTACGCGGCGGTCGGCGACGGCGACGTCCTCGACCGGCTGCGGGCGGTCGAGGGTCGCGGGCGGTACCGGTAGTCGACTCGGTCGGCTCGACCCGGTTGGCTCGGCGCGGCGGCGAGGCCGCGCCCGAGGGTCCGGTCCCGCCACGATTTATATCCCCGGCGGGCGATGTGCCGGTATGGCAGACAAACCGTCCTCGGGAGAGATACTCGGGATCCCGTACAACTTCGAGCGGCCCAGCCTCGGTCGGCTGCTGTCGTCGTACTGGCAGCCCGGCGAGGGGATGTTGGTGGAGAAGCCGTTCGGCATCGGATACACGCTGAACCTCGCGAACTGGCGGTCGTGGGTCGTCCTCGCGGTCGCCGGCGGGCTCTACTACCAACAGACGCAGTCCGCCGCGGCCGGCGGCGACGGCGACGGCGACGCCGCCGAAGCCGACGACGGCCCCGTCGAAGTGATCGTCGACGACGACTGACCTGGTCGCCGTCGCGCCCGGGGCGAACGGGGGCGCTCGGTTCTCAGAACCGATTCCGAGACGCTGTGTTTTAAATACCGGAACGACGTATTTGGAACAATGAGAGTTCAGTTCGAGTGCTCGTGCTCGGAGGAAATCTCCGAGTTCACCCGTGGACAGACGAGCCGCGGCGTCCACGTCGAATGCGGGAACTGCGGGGCGGTGTACGCCGTGACGATCACCGAGCTCGACTGACCGGACCGTCTCGGCGCGACTCGCCGCCGTCCTTCCGGTCCTCGGCGTCGACCTGCTCCTCCGCCCGCTCCGTCTTCGCCTTGGCCCCAGCCGTCGCGGACTCGAAGCGGAGCCGGACCGTCGTCCCGTCGTCGGTCGTCTCGAACCCGACGGTCCCTCCCTGCGTCTCGCACATCCACTTGACGAGCCAGAGGCCGATGCTGCTCGCGTGCGAGAGCGGCGTCTCCTGTTCCGCGCGCAGCACCGCCCGCTCGTCGTCGGGGATCCCCGGGCCGTTGTCCCTGACTTCCAGACTGGTGGTGGTCCCGTTCTCCTCGATCCGCGCGTCGACCCGCCGCGTCGAGCCGTCGTTGTGCGTGACCGCGTTCTCGAACACCTCGCGGATCGGGTACTCGACCGACCGGTCGGCGCGGATCCACGCCTCCGCGGGCGTCTCCATCGTGATCGTCACGTCCGACCCGTCGGCCTCCGCAGCGGCCTCCCGCGCCGTCTCGACCAGGTCGATCCGCTCTCCGGGGCGGTCGGGCGAGGCCTCCTCGATGACGCGCAGCTTCTCGCTTATCGCGACCACGTCGTCCGTCGTCTCTCGGATCGTCTCCAGGCACTCGCGGCTCCGCTCGTCGTCGACCCGGTCGGCGAGCAGGTCCGCGTACCCGCGGATGACGTTGAGGTCGTTGCGGACGTTGTGCCTGAACACTCGGCTCAACACCTGAAGCTGCTGATTCGACGTCTCCAGTTCCCGCCGGGCCGCCTCGGCGCGGCGGCGGTGGTAGGTCAACGCGCCGTGGAAGAACAGCGAGGAGACGCCGACGACCGTCCAGCCGCTCACGAGGCGAGCGGGGGTCCACGCGGTCGCGTCGACGGCGGCGGCGATCGCCACGTCGACCACGAGGACGAGCAGCGCCCCCGCACAGAGGAAGCTCACCGCCAGCGCCCGCGGCGAGCGGTCGTAGATCCGGTCCGAGAAAAATTCCATGGTAGTGTATATAAACCTCAGACGGTCTCAGTCGTAAGTAACGACAGAGCGGTCCGTCTTAAATCTGATCGGGTCACCACTCCTTGCAGGCGGCACAGACGAGGGCGCCGTCGTCGACCCATCTCCGCGCGACCGAGTCCCCGCATCGGTCACAGGCGGCGCCGCCGGTCGTCCACGTCGCGGTCGGCGTCGCCGGTTCGGCGTGGGCGGTGAGGCCGTCGGTCGTCTCCTTCTCGTCCGCGTCAGCCGCGCCTCGCTCCTCGTCGGTGTCGACCGCGTCGACCGCGCCCGCCCCCTCATCAGTGTCGACCGCGTCGACCGCGCCCTCGTCGGCGCCCCCGGCGAACTCGTCGAGCGAGCGGTCCTCCGGCATTCACGCCTCCCGGCGGAGCCGCGCCACGACGTAGTCGCGCTCCAGTTCGCCGAGGAACTCGCCGAGCCGCGGCCCCTGCGTGTCGTCGAAGAAGAGGCGGTAGCCGGCCGCGAAGAAGTCGCCGACCTCGACGTCGTGCGCGCGTGCCGTCTCGTACATCTCCGCCTGGATGGCGTCGCCGTCGTGGCCCGCGGCGACGAAGTCGGCGAGGTCGTCGAGCGCGGCGGCCACGTCCTCGTCGAAGTCGGCGTCCGGCAGGTCGGTCTGGAGCCGGTAGTCGTACTCGTTTTCGGTGCGCTCGGCCCAGTTTCGCGCCTTCTCGACGCGGGCGAGCGCGGCCGCGACGACCTCCTCGGAGGCGTCCTCCGGGATGTGGCCCTCGTCGCGGGCGAGCCGCTCGCGGAAGCCGGGGTCGTCGACCATCCCGAGGACGGCCGCGAACGTGTACGGGAGTCGGACGGGACGCTCCGTCGGCGGGTCGTCGGCGCGATCGACGACGAAGGGGTAGGCGCGCTCGGCGAAGGCGGTCAGGTCGTCGTCGTCGACCTCGCCGAAGTAGGCGCGCTCGAAGCGGTCGAACCGGTCGACGAGCTGGTCGAGCCGCTCGACGTCGAGGTCGCGGGCCTTCTTCGGGTGGAGCGCGAAGAAGTAGCGGAGCACCGCGGGTTCGAGCAGGTCGAGCAGCTCCGGAACGGTGACGACGTTGCCGGCCGACGAGGAGAGCGGCTCCCCGTTGAGCGTGAACCACTCGTACACCATCGGGACGGGCGGCTCGATACCGAGCACGTTCCGCGCGACGTCGACGCCGGAGGGCCACGACCCCTCCGCGTGGTCCTTGCCGAACGGCTCAAAGTCGACGCCGAGCACCTCCCACTGGCCGGGCCACTCGAGGCGCCACGGGAGCTTCCCCTCGCGGAACGTGGCGGTCCCCTCGTGGCCGCAGCCGTCGATGACCTCGTCGCCGACCTCCATGTCGGTGCAGACGTAGTCGACGGTCTCGGCGTCGAGGTCGACCGCCGTCACCGTCTCGGTCACCTTGCCGCACGCCTCGCAGATCGGGTTGAACGGGACGTACTCGTCGTCGACCTTGTCCTGGTACTGCGAGAGCACCTCGCGGACGCCATCGAGGTCGGAGAGCACCGTCCGGGTCACGTCGTCGAAGTCGCCGTCGGCGTACAGCTCGGTGTTCGAGACCATCTCGACGGGGACCCCGAGCCGGTCGGCGTCGGCCTTCAGGAGGGCGGCGAAGTGGGCCGCGTACGACTCGCGCTCGCCGAACGGGTCGGGGATCGCGGTGTACGGCTTCCCGAGGTTGCGGCCGAGCGCGCCCGCGTCCACCTCGCCGAGGCCGACGATCTTGCCGTCGGCGTTCGCCAGTTTCCGGGGGAGCTTGCGGAGGGGGTCCTTGTCGTCGGAGGTGAACACCTGGCGGACCTCGTGCCCGCGCTCGCGGAGCACCGCGGCGACGAAGTACCCCCGCATGATCTCGTTGAAGTTGCCGAGGTGCGCGACCCCGGAGGGGGAGACGCCGCCCTTGATCACGATCGGTTCGTCGGGGTCGCGGGCCTCGATCTCGTCGGCGACCACGTCGGCCCAGAAGGCGCGGAAGTCTCCGTCACCGTCGGCCTCGTCCGCCGCCTCGCCCGCCCCCGCCGCGCCGTCGGCGTCCCGCGCCTGCTCGGAGAGGATATGGGGGGAGTCGTCGTCGCTCACGCGTCGCTCCCCTCCGTCCAGTGGGTCGGCTCGTCGCTGTCGGTCGGGACCACGTCGGTTCCGGTGTGGTCGCCCCGGAGCACGGCGTCGACGACGACGCCCGGGTCCGTCCCGTCGAGGACGACGGCGCGGATCCCCGCCCGGTCGATCAGCTTGGCCGCGAGCAGGTCCACGGGGGCGGAGGCGCCGGCGTCCCGGCTCATCGGGAGCACGACGTCGACGAGCTCCGCCGGCGACATCGACCCGAACTGCGTGGCGTCCGGGTCGACGTTGGGGTCGGCGTCGTACACGCCGTTCGCGCTCGTCGCGTACACGAGGAGGTCGGCGTCGACGGACTCGGCGAAGGCGGCGGCGACCGCGTCGGTCGTCTGTCCGGGGGTGACGCCGCCCATCACCGACACCTCCCCGCGGCGGAGCGCCGCGGCGGCCTCGTCGTACCCCGTCGCCGGCGAGAGGTTCGCGCGCCCGTCGAGCGCGGCGATCAGCAGGCGGGCGTTGAGCCGGGTGGTGCCGATGCCGAGCTGGTCGAGCTCGACCTCGTTGGCGCCGAGGTCGCGCGCCGTCTCGATGTAGTCGCGCGCGACGCCGCCGCCGCCGACGACGACGCCGACCTCGCAGCCGTCGGCGACGATGTGCTCGACCGCCTCGGCGTACGCGGCCACCCGGTCGGGGTCGAGATCGGGCGCGAGCACGCTCCCGCCGATAGAAACGACGACTCTCATTACCGTCGCATACCCCTGTCTCGCTCTTAAGGATTATCAAGGCCGGACGCCCCCGGGTTCCCGAAGCGGTCACCGCGGAAGCGAACGCGGGCGCTCGGCGCGCCGGCGGGAAACGCCTAAGCCGCTCGCACTCCGCCCTCCGGTATGCAACCGATAGCGATCGCGGGTCCGGGCGCGGAGGACCTTGCGGGGGCACTGACCGACCGGCTCGACGGCCGAACCGCGGTCGTGAACCGCGCGAACGGTGACGACGGCGGGAACGCGAACGACGAGGCCACCGACGGCGGCGTCGCGGTCGAGGCGTCGGCGGACCGGACCGACGCCGACACCGAGGTGACGCTCGGGGGCGACGGCGAGTGGACCGGCCGCGGGCGCGTCGACGGCCTCGACGCGTTCCTCGACGGGCTCGCGCCCGACCACGACTACCTCGTCGCCGTCGGCGATTCCCGACTTCGCGTGCCGACGGTCCTGCTCGGAGCGGACGCGGACTCGGAGGACGTGCCCGGGACGGTGATCGCCGCCGCCGACGCGCCCGCGGGCGTCGACCTCGACCGCCTCGTCGCCGACCTCGACGCCGCGGAGCCGTGGATCACGCGCGAGACGCTCGTGCGACGGGTCGAGGCGTCCGCGGACGCGGACCGCGCGGGTGCGATCGCGACGTTCACCGGCCGGGTCCGGGCGCGGGACGCGCCCGACGACGACCGCACCACCCACCTGGCCTTCGAGAAGTACGAGGGGGTCGCCGCGGAGCGCATGGACGCGATCGCGGCGGAGCTGACCGAGCGCGACGGCGTGTTCGACGTCCGGATGCACCACCGGACCGGCGTTATCGAGGCGGGCGAGGACATCGTCTTCGTCGTCGTCCTGGCGGGGCACCGGCGAGAGGCGTTCCGGACCGTGGAGGACGGGATAGATCGGCTGAAAGACGAGGTCCCTATCTTCAAGAAGGAGACGACCGAGGCCGAGGAGTTCTGGGTTCACCGGCACGACTGACCGGCACTCGGCCGCGGAGCTGACCGGATCTCGACGCCGCGACTGCCGGCGAACCGACCGCGCGACCGGCGATAGGGGAGTCGCGGCCCGCCATTTACCGGCAATATAACCCGGTTAAGCCGTGAATTACCGATCTATCGGGACGATTAAGCTCCCGATCGGCGAGCAACAGAAAAAAGATTCAGAACACGGTATAAAATTTCTAATCCGTTTTGAGGGCGTTGTGAACGGTTTGTCAGACACGTTTTAGCCGATGCCCCCGACCTGAAACGCCGTAAAAGCCACTGAACACCGTCCAACGGTCTCATCTTTATAACACCTTCCGGAGACAAGCGGTGAGTGTACCATGAGCGCGACTGCAAATCCCTCCGCGAACGCGAACCCCACCGACGACCTCAGCAAGGAAGAGCGGCTGAAGCGGTACCTGCTCGACCGCGCCGAGGACGGCGAGATGTACTTCAAAGGGAAGTTCATCGCCGACGACGTCGACCTCTCGCCGAAGGAGATCGGCGCCCTGATGGTGAAGCTCCGCGACTCGGCCACGGAGCTCACCGTCGAGAAGTGGTCGTACACGGGCGCGACGACCTGGCGCATCGAGCCCGCCTGACGAGGACCGACGAGCCCGCCTGACGGCTGGCACACCACGCGCTCTCGCGCGTCCCCGCTTTCTCTCACACGCGGCCCCCTTCCCCCGGGGTCGACCGTTCCCCGAACAGCTCCGGCGACGCGTCGCGTCGGTCGGCGGCGCTCGCCCTTCGATCTGCGCCGCGGTCGACGCGGGGTTTATACTCGCCGACCAGTTACGACCGACGATGCCAGAACACGAGGACGGGGAGGCGTCGACGGGGCCCGACGTCCCGCGTCCGGAGCCGCTGCGGACGTTCTTCAGGGTGGACGAGATCCGTCGGGAGAACGGACGCGTTCGGTACGTCGGCGAGTCGTACGTCCCCGAACGCGCCCTGCAGCGGAAGCTTGTTCCCCCGTTCCGAGACGCCGGCTACGACGTCGACCTCGAGGCGAACGGCGACGGGCACGTCGTCGTCGCGACGCCCTTTACTCGGGGACGCGAGGGGGTCCCGTGGCTCAACCTCGCCCTGTTCGCGGCGACGGTATGTACCACCCTGTTCGTCGGCGCCTACGGCTGGTACTACGTCGGCTGGGAGGAGATCGCCGCGAACCCGCTGACGATACTGCAAGCGTGGCCCTTTACCGCGGCCGTGCTCGGCGTGCTGATGACCCACGAGCTCGGGCACTACGCCGCCGGTCGGTACCACGGGGTCAGCGTCTCGCTCCCGTACGTCATCCCGTTCGCCTTCCCGTTCGGCACGCTCGGGGCGGTGATCCGGATGCGCGGACGGATGCCTTCCCGGAAGGTGCTGTTCGACATCGGCGCGGCCGGACCGATCGCGGGGCTCGTCGCCACCGTCGTCGTCACCGCCATCGGGCTCTCGCTCGATCCGATCCGCGTCCCGGCGGAGCTCGCGAACGCCTCCGGGACGATGATCCGCTTCAACAACCCGCCGCTGCTGGATATCATCGCCGCCCTCGTCGGCCAGCCGACCGGGTACGAGGACCCGACGCTCACGGCGCATCCGGTGGTGATCGGCGGTTGGGTCGGGATGTTCTTCACGCTCCTGAACCTCCTGCCCGTCGGCCAGCTCGACGGGGGTCACATCGTCCGCGCGATGGCCGGCCCGCGACAGGAGACGATCGCGGCGCTCGTCCCCGGCGCCCTCTTCTCGATCGCCGCGTACCTCTACTTCTGGCGCGGCCTCGGGATCGACGAGTCGGTCGGCCTGTGGGGATTCTGGGGCCTGTTCGCGCTCGTGATCGCCTTCAACGGCCCGGCGACCCCGGCCGACGAGGAGCGGATCGGCTGGCCCCGGTTCGCCGTCGGCCTCGCGACGTTCGCGCTCGGGGCCCTCTGTTTCCTCCTCGTGCCGATCCAGGTCGTCTCCGCCTGACCGGCGGGCGGTCTCGGCGCGTCGACGGCGGCGAGGACGACGCGAGCGACGGCCTTCGAATCAGTCGTCGCGGCGCTGCTTCATCCCCTGTCTGGTGAACTGAGGCGTGGCGCGGATGCCGCGCTTCTTCCGGAACGAACGGTAGAGCGCGACCGCGAGCGGGACCGCGAGCAGGAGGACGACGCCGGCGAGCCGCCACGCGTCGGCGAACGAGTAGAGGATCGTCGCGGAGAGGACGCCGACCGCGAGCAGCACCGAGTAGGCGATCCGCATCGCGAGCTTGTCGAGGACGTTCGAGTCGTCCTCGATCGTGACGTCGACGTGGAGGTCGCCGCGGTTCGCCCGCTCGAGGAAGTCGTCGGCCTTCGGCGGGACGGTGAACAGCGCCTCGGTGGTGCGCTGGACCTGTCGCCCGGCGTCCTCGGCGAGGTCGCGGGCGGTCTGCTCGTAGTACCCCTCGTCCCTGAGGTACTCCGTCGCGGTCGAGATGAAGTCGAACTCGGGGTCGAGGGTGACGCAGACCCCCTCGACGACGGTCGCGACGCGCAACACGAGCGCGAGGTCCGGCGGGAGCCGGAGGGGGAACTCGTATATCGTCGACTCCACCTGCTCGATGATCTGGTTCACCTGGTACTGCTCGATGTCCTCGCCGCTGGCGTCGGCGATGGCCAGCTCCATCACGTTGCCCATCACCTCGCGGTCCGCCTCGGGCGAGAGCGTCCCCATGGCGATCAGCGTGTCGAGGATGGCGTCGATATCCTGTCGGGCGACGGCGACGTAGAAGTCGACGATCTTCTCCTGGATGAACGGGTCAACGCGCCCGGCCATGCCGAAGTCGTAGAATATCACGGTGCCGTCGTCGTCGACGGCGAGGTTCCCGGGGTGGGGGTCCGCGTGGAACACGCCGTCGTCGATGATCATCTGGAGGTACACCTCCTGGAGCGTCTCGGCGATGGCGTTGCGGTCGAACCCCGCGGCGTCGAGCTCGTCGAGCCGGTTGATCTTCACCCCCGGGACGTACTCCATCGTGAGCACCCGCGGCCCGGAGACCGCCTCGTAGGCGGTGGGGATCCGGATCCGGTCGTTGCCGGCGAAGTTCTTCCTGATCTCCTCGAGCATCTCGCGCTCGCGCTCGTAGTCCATCTCCTCGCGGATCGTCTTCGCGAACTCGTCGGCGAGATTCTCCAGCGAGAACGCCCGTCCGCTCCCGGTGAACCGCTTGACGATCGGGATCGACCAGCGGATCGTCCGGAGGTCGGCCTCGACGAGCGACTCGATCCCCGGGCGACGGACCTTCACGGCGACGTCGTTCCCCTCGTAGCGGGCGGTGTACACCTGTCCGAGGCTCGCGCCGCTTATCGGGTCGCGGTCGAAGTCGTCGAACGTCTCGTCGACGGGGCCGAACTCCTCCTCTAAGACGACCCTCGACTCCTCCCACGGGGCCGGCGGCACGTCGTCTTGGAGTCCCTCCAACACGTCGATGTACGCCGGCGGGAGGATGTCGGGTCGCGTCGAGAGGATCTGGCCGAGCTTGATGAACGTTGGGCCGAGCGTGAGCAGGATGTCGAGGAGGACCGCGGCGCGCTCGCGCTGGGTCTCCGCGTCGACGTCGCGGCCCCCGCCGAACAGGAGGAACCGCTTCCGGTCCCGCCAGTAGGCGACGATCAGCGGCGAGAACCGCCGGAGGACCACGAAGAACCGCCAGTAGGCGCGAAGGTTGACCAGCGTGACCACCCGTCAGGCGTCGGCCTCGTCGTCGGAACCGTCGGCCTCGCCCCCTTCGTCGGCCTCGTCGTCGGAACCGTCGGCCTCGCCCCCTTCATCGGCCTCGTCGGCCTCGTCGACGGGGATAGTGCGGGAGGCGTCCCCGGTCCGCTTCGGGATCGTGACCTCGAGTACCCCCCGGTCCATCTCGGCGTCCGCGCCGCTCCCGTCGGCGTCGCCCGGGAGCGGGAGCTCCGCGTCGAGGAACAGGGGGCGGTCCTCGTTGACGTAGCGGAACCCCCCGGGAACCCCCTTCTCGCGGCGACCCTCGATGACGATCCGGCCGTCCTCGGCGAGGACCTCGGTCGTCTCCGCGGTCGCGCCGGGGAGGTCGACGACGAGGACGTACCCGTCGTCTGATTCGAGCAGATCCGCAAACACCGCGTCCGGGAGGTCCCGGAGCGCATCGCGTAACGCTGACATGTACACGGGTACGGTCGCCGCGGCGAAAAAGGTGTGGAAAGGGGGGACCGAAACGGGGAGTCGGCGGGTCAGTCGTCGCGGTTGAAATCCAGGTCGATGTCGTCCAAGTCGAGGTCGTTGATGTCCTCTCCCTGCGACTCGCCGGGGAGAATGTCGCCGAGGCTCGCCCCGAACGCGGCCGCGGCCCAGACGACCGCCACGCGCGAGACCCGTTCGAGCGCGGTCGGGTCGCCCTCGTGGAGCCGCCCCCAGAGGGAGAGCATGAAGAGGGAGGTGAACAGCGAGACGAGCAGGATCCCGGCGTAGCGGCGCGGGATGACGCCGAGTATCGGATGGCTGATCTCGATCTGCCGGAAGTCGGCGAAGTAGAGGAGCCCGGCGGTCAACACCAAGACGAACCCCACGTGGGCGAGCAGGAGGACGGGGACGCCGCGGGGGGTTGCCGCGGCGAACCACGCCGCGATCTCGAAGACGCCCCCCTCGACGAGCAGGGGTAACGCGAAGAGGACCGAACCCACGAACGCCTCGGCCATGTCCCGCGAGGTGTACTTCGTGATCCGCGTCCTGAACGCCGCGCTGCCGGGCATCTGCTCGACGAGCGAGATGGTCTGACGCACCTTCTCGCGCTCGTGCTCCCCGTCGACGGTGTCGCTCAGGGCGTCGAGCTTCGCGAGCAGGTCGTTGATGTCGGGGTTCTCGAGGCCGCCGTTCGCGGGAACGCTCCCGTCGGTCTCGTCGGTCGGTCCCGCCGAGCGGTCCCCGTCGGGAGACGAACTCGATCCGACGGACCGTCGTCCCGAGTCGTCGCCGTCCATTGTCGAACGGTCGACGCGGGCGTCGCAAAAGCGTATCGGCGGCCGGCCCGACGGGAGGAACGGCGAACCGTTTATATGTCGTGGAGTGTTAACACGTATCACGAGGTGAGTACCGACGACATCGAGGACCCGACCACGCAGTCATCGACCGTCGAGCGGTACCGCGCGTTCACGACCGTCCGATCCGCGCGTTTCGTATCGGGGCGTACCCCCTCGACGTGACGCTCACGTCCCGTCGTCTCCGATTCCGGCTCCGACGAGGTCGCTCGCGGGAGCCGCTCCGCCGCGAGCCCCGCCGCCGTTTTTTATGTTTCCGAGTGACGCCCGAGGAACGACGAGAGCGCCGCGTTGAACGCCTCGGGGCATTCGAGCATCGCGAGGTGCGCGGCGTCCTCTATCACCGCGCGCTCGCAGTCGTCGATCCGGTCCGCCAAGTAGTCGTGGTACTCCGGGGGCGTGAGCGCGTCGCGCTCACCGACGACCGCGAGCGACGGCGCCGCGATCTCGTCGAGGCGGTCGCGCACGTCGAACGCGTGGCAGGTCCGGAAGTCTCGCTCGGTGACGGCGCGACCGCACTCGCGCATGCCCGCACGCGAGAGTTCGACGTACTCCGGGGGCGCGTCGTGGAAGAGTCGGTCGGGCTCGTGGAGCAGGTCGATCGCCCGGCCGAAGTCGGCCGCGAGCGCGTCTAGCAGCGGCTCCGCGACCGCCAGCTTCGCGCCCGTGCCCGCGAGGACGAGCCCGTCGAGCGGGAGGTCGCGTTCCAAGGCGATCCACAGGGCCACGGCGCCGCCGAGGGAGTTCCCGCAGAGGACGGTCGCGCCCGTCGCCTCCGCGACGGCGACGACGTCGTCCGCGTAGGCGCCGAGCGTCTCGGGCCCGGCCGGCGCGTCGACGTCGTCGCTGTCGCCGTGCCCGGAGAGGTCGAGCGCGACGACCGGGAACCGGTCGCTCAGTCGCGCCTGCGCCTTCCAGACGTCTTTGCTCCCGCCGCTCCCGTGGACGAAACAGACCGTGGGTCCGTCGCCGCCGCGGTCCGAGACGCGGTACGCGGTGTCGCGGCCGTCGTGGGTGACTCGCTGCATGTCCCCGTCTCCCGCGCGCCCGGTCATAAACGTCCGGCGGACGACGCCTTCTGGGGGAGAGGAGACGGGACGGAAGCGGCGGGCGAACCCTTCCGAAACGACCCCGAACCGCAACACCACCGATACGTCCCGTGAAATCTCACGTCATGCGATTTTTAGCGATTAGTTTAAATACTCTCGCGCCTAACTTGTAGTTAGCATGAATCACCAACAGACCCGATCGACCGGCGACGGCGCGCTGCTCCGCCGGTTCGAGTACGATGACGGGTGGATCGTCGCCGCCGATCTGGGTGCCGACGCCGCGAACGTGAGCGTCGACGCGGTCGGCGAGACGGCGATCGTCGTCGTCGAGGGCGACGGCGAGCCGGTCGAGACCGAGTTCGAACTGCCGGGCCCGGCCGCGTCGACCGCGGTCGCGAACGGCGTGGTCACCGTGGAAGGCGACACTGCCGAGGACGATGCGGCCGAGGACGACGCCGCGGAGGGCGAGCGATGAAGCTCACCGTCAGACCCCTCAAGCAGAAGGACGCCGGACGCCGCCTCGCGGCGATCGACCGCGTCGCGGCCGAGGAGCTGGGGCTCTCCGGCGGCGACATCGTCCGCGTCGAGGGCTCGGACGGGGCCGCGATCGCCCGCGTCTGGCCCGGCTACCCCGAGGACGACGGCACCGGCGTCGTGCGCATCGACGGGCGGCTCCGTCAGGAGGCCGACGTCGGCATCGACGACCGCGTGACGGTCGAGTCGGTCGACGTCTCCCGGGCGGAGTCGGTCACGATCGCCTTCCCGAGCCAGCTCCGCGTGCGCGGGCAGATCGCCCCGTTCATCCGCGACAAGCTCTCCGGGCAGCCGGTGACCGAGGGCCAGACGATCCGCACGTCGATGGGCTTCGGCCTGATGGGCGGCCAGTCGCAGGCGGTGCCGATGAAGGTCGCCTCGACCACCCCGTCTGGGACGGTCGTCATCACCGACGACACCGAGATCGAGATCTCGGAAGTCCCCGCCGAGGAGCTCGCCGAGCGGAGCGGGAGCGGCGAGGGCGCAAGCGAGGGCCCGGACGTCACCTACGAGGACATCGGCGGGCTCGACGGCGAGCTCGAACAGGTCCGCGAGATGATCGAGCTGCCGATGCGGCACCCGGAGCTGTTCAAGCGGCTCGGCATCGACCCGCCGAAGGGCGTCCTGCTCCATGGCCCGCCGGGCACCGGGAAGACGCTGATCGCGAAGGCCGTCGCCAACGAAATCGACGCCAGCTTCCACAACATCTCCGGTCCGGAGATCATGTCGAAGTACTACGGCGAGAGCGAGGAGCAGCTCCGTGAGATCTTCGAGGAGGCCTCCGAGGAGGCGCCCTCGATCATCTTCATGGACGAGCTCGACTCGATCGCGCCCAAGCGCGAGGAGGCCGGCGGCGACGTCGAACGGCGCGTCGTGGCCCAGCTGCTCTCGCTGATGGACGGGCTCGAAGAGCGCGGCGAGGTCGTCGTCATCGGCGCCACCAACCGCGTCGACGCCATCGACCCCGCGCTCCGGCGCGGCGGTCGCTTCGACCGCGAGATCGAGGTCGGCGTCCCCGACCGCGACGGCCGCAAGGAGATCCTGCAGGTCCACACGCGGAACATGCCGCTGGTCGACGAGATCGATCTCGACGAGTACGCGGAGAACACCCACGGCTTCGTCGGAGCCGACCTCGAGTCGCTCGCGAAGGAGTCCGCGATGCACGCGCTGCGCCGGATCCGCCCCGAGCTCGACTTAGAGAGCGACGAGATCGACGCCGACGTGCTGAACTCCATTCAGGTCACCGAGGAGGACTTCAAGGAGGCGATGAAGGGCATCGAGCCCTCCGCGCTCCGCGAGGTGTTCGTCGAGGTCCCGGACGTCAGCTGGGACCAGGTCGGCGGCTTAGAAGACACCAAAGAGCGGCTCCGCGAGACGATCCAGTGGCCGCTGGAGTACCCCGAGGTGTTCGAGGAGCTCGACATGCAGGCCGCCAAGGGCGTCCTGATGTACGGCCCGCCGGGCACGGGGAAGACCCTGCTCGCAAAGGCCGTCGCCAACGAGAGCGAGTCGAACTTCATCTCGATCAAGGGGCCGGAGCTGCTGAACAAGTACGTGGGCGAGTCCGAGAAGGGCGTCCGCGAGGTGTTCAGCAAGGCCCGCGAGAACGCGCCGACTATCGTGTTCTTCGACGAGATCGACTCGATCGCCACCGAGCGCGGGAAGAACTCCGGCGACTCCGGCGTCGGCGAGCGCGTCGTCTCACAGCTGCTGACCGAGCTCGACGGGCTCGAGTCGCTGGAGGACGTCGTCGTCATCGCGACGACGAACCGCCCGGACCTCATCGACTCGGCGCTGCTCCGGCCCGGCCGACTCGACCGCCACGTGCACGTGCCCGTGCCGGACGAGGAGGCCCGCCGGAAGATCCTGGAGGTCCACACCCGTGAGAAGCCGCTGGCCGACGACGTCGACCTCGACGCGATCGCCCGGAAGACGGAGGGGTACGTCGGCGCCGACCTCGAGGCCGTGGCCCGCGAGGCGTCGATGAACGCCTCTCGGGAGTTCATCGGCAGCGTCACCCGCGAGGAGGTCGGTGAGTCCGTCGGCAACGTCCGCGTGACGATGGCGCACTTCGAGGACGCCTTAGACGAGGTGAACCCGAGCGTTACCCCCGAGACGCGGGAGCGCTACGAGGAGATCGAAAAGCAGTTCCAGCGGTCCGACGTCGACCGCACGGACGCCGAGCCCGGCACCGCGTTCCAGTAAGCGGAGCGTCGGCCGGCCGGAATGACCGGGGCGGTCCGAGACGGACCGGCCCGAACGAAGCGTATTTTTAGATCAGTCCCGCCGTCGACAGCAGGAAGAACGCGGCGACGAGGACGATCCCGATCGTGACCAGGCGCCACGCGAGCTTCAGCACGAACTTGCCGACGACGATGACGATCGCGACGGCGACCAAGGCGACGAGCAGCTGCCCGGCTTGGCTGGCGAGGAGGCCGGCCTGCAGCGGGAGCGACGATGCCACGGCGGCGAGCGAAGCGGTCATGTCCGGGTCCACGAGCACGTCGGGCATAAGCTTGTGGGGAGGCGCCGCGCCGTCGATTATTGAAATCTGATAGGTATGCCGGCAAATACTGCGACAGAGAGACGACGAGGTTGCGCTCACGAGGGCCGTGACCGCGGTAACACGGAGCATAACGTCGAAAATGAGGGGTTAGCGACCCCCCTTTTGTTCCGATGCGGAGGCGATCACGTCTTGCGGTTTTTCGCCTCAGAGATCAGTTTCACTCTGGTCTGGCTACGCTTATGTGTCCGGAACACGTGCAGATGTAACGTAATCGAATCCGGCGTCAGACACGCGGACCGGGAATTACATACCGAATCGAACAGGTAGTCACCTATCCGGGCCGGGAGCGGAACACAAAAGGGCCTGCTGCGACAGTACGTATACACTAAATGAGCCAGAACGCACGTCAACCGAGCGGGGTGGCCGTCGAATGAGCAGCGACGGCGTCGCCGCCGACGAACTCGAACTGCCGATCAAACGAACCACGGGCGACACGATGGAGGAGCGCCTCACCGCCAACGCCTACCACAACATCCTGCCCGCGCGGTACCTCCGGAAGAACGCGGACGGCGAGACGATCGAGAACCCCGAGGAGCTGTTCGACCGCGTCGCGCGCAACGTCGCGCTCGCGGAGGCCGTCTTCGAGGCCGAGAAGCAGGACGTCGAGGTCACCGTCACGCCCGACCAGCTGAAGCCCGACCACCCGCGGCGCGACGAACTGGCGGAGGAAGTGTTCGGCGCCGGCACCACCGCCGAGGACGACAGCGAGGAACGGAGTTCCTCTGGCTCTGCGGCGGAGCCGCAGAACGCGGAGGCGACGCTCACCGCGCACAACGTTAATAAGTTCGCGTTCGACACCGTCGTTCCCGAACTCCCCGAGAGCGTGCGCGACCACGTCGAGGCGACCGCGGACCGGTTCCGCGACGGAATGGAGCAGCTCTCCTTCATGCCGAACTCGCCGACCCTGATGAACGCGGGCGACGAGCTCCAGCAGCTCTCCGCCTGCTTCGTCGACTCCCCCGACGACGACATCACCGACATCCACCAGACCGCCAAGGAGGCGGCCGAGGTGTTCCAGTCCGGCGGCGGGATGGGGTACGCGTTCTGGAAGCTCCGGCCCTACGGCGACTCCGTCGGCTCGACGGGCGGCATCGCCTCCGGCCCGATCACGTTCATGCGGACGTTCGACCAGATGTGCGAGACGATCGCGCAGGGCGGCGCGCGCCGCGGCGCCCAGATGGGCGTCATGCGCGTCTCGCACCCCGACGTCATCCAGTTCATCCACTCGAAGAACAAGGACGTCTCGCTGGCGCACTCGCTCCGCCTGAACGACCCCGACGACTTCACGCACAACTCCTTCGCGGACGCCTTAGAGGAGGCGCGCGACCTCATCGACGAGGACGGGAAGGTGCCCGAACACCTCCGGAACGCGGTCGAGGGCCACCTCTCGAACTTCAACATCAGCGTCGGCGTCACCGACGACTTCATGGAGGCGCTGTACAACGACGAGGAGTTCACCTTCACGAACCCGCGCACCGAGGAGCCCCACATCGCGACCCCCGAGACGAAGGAGATATACGACATGTTCGGCCTCGGCGAGCACGTCGAGGTCGGCGAGGAGCTGTCGATCCCGGCCCAAGAGCTGTGGGACGACATGATCGAGGGCGCCCACGAGAACGGCGAGCCGGGCGTCATCTACCTCGAGCGCGTGAACAAGGAACATTCGTTCGACGTGGAGGAACACCCGGACCACCGCATCCTCGCGACGAACCCCTGCGGCGAGCAGCCGTTAGAGGAGTACGAGGCCTGTAACCTCGGCCACATCAACCTCTCGACGCTGGCGGCGCAGGATGCGCCGGACTGGCGCGTCTGGTCCGCCGAGCACGCGGACGAGTACGAGTCGAAGGAGGCAGCCATGTCGGCGTTCTTAGAGCAGGCGATCGACTTCGAGGAGTTCGACGAGCGGATCGACTACGGCACCCGATTCTTAGAGAACGTCGTGACGATGTCGGACTTCCCGGTCGAGAAGATCGAGCAGAAGGTCCGCGACATGCGGAAGATCGGGCTCGGAGTGATGGGGCTCGCCCAGCTGTACATCCAGCTCGGGATCCCGTACGGCACCGAGGAGGGCAACGAGGTCGCCCGCCAGCTGATGACCCACATCAACCACGCGTCGAAGCAGACCTCCCACGAGCTCGCGACGGAGCGCGGGACGTTCAACGACTGGGAGGAGTCGAAGTACGCGAACCCCACGGAGCACCGCGAGTGGTTCGAGCACTACACCGGCCTCGACGCCGACGAGTGGGCGGACGGCTTCCCGATCCGCAACCACAACACGACGACGATCGCGCCCACGGGCACGACGTCGATGATCGGGAACACCACCGGCGGCTGCGAACCCATCTACAACGTCGCCTACTACAAGAACGTCTCCGACGACGTGCAGGGCGACGAGATGCTCGTCGAGTTCGACGACTACTTCCTGCGCACCCTAGAGGAGAACGACGTCGACGTCGACGCCGTCAAGAAGGAAGCCCAAGATCAGATGGCGGCCAACGAGTTCGACGGCGTGGACGGGTTAGAGACGGTCCCGGACGCGATCGGCGAGCTGTTCGTCGTCACCGGCGACCTCTCCGGCAAGCAGCACGCGGCGGTCCAGTGCGCCTGCCAGGAGGGCGTCGACTCCGCCATCTCGAAGACGTGTAACTTCCCGAACGACGCCACCGCCGAGGAGATGGAGGAGGTGTACCGCTACATCTACGACCACGGCGGGAAGGGCGTCACCGTCTACCGCGACGGCACCCGCTCGAAGCAGGTGCTCACGACGCGCGCGAAGAACGCGGAGTTCGCCGACGAGAGCGAGGCGGCCGAGGCGATCGTCGAGCAGATCGGCGAGGTGTTCGGCGGCGTCGAGGCGTTCCTCGAGAACGAGGACGTGCAGGCGGCGATCGACACGGAGATCGCGGACCTGCTGGAGGCGAGCGAGCAGCCGCGGATCGACTACAGCGAGCGCAGCCCGCGCCCCGACTCGCTGAACGGCGTCACCCAGCGCGTCGAGACGGGGTACGGCAAGCTGTACGTCACCATCAACGAGGACGAGAACGGCCGACCGTTCGAGCTGTTCGCGAACATCGGCCACTCCGGCGGCTACACCAACTCCTTCACGGAGGCGCTCGCGAAGGTCATCTCGACGGCGCTCCGCTCGGGCGTGGACCCCGACGAGATCGTCGACGAGCTGCAGGGTACCCGGAGCCCGAAGGTCGCCTGGGACAAGGGCGAGCAGATCCAGTCGATCCCGGACGCGATCGGCACCGCGCTCCGCCGCTACCTCGACGACGAGATCGACAAGGGGATTCCCCAACAGCAGAGCCTCGACGACGTCGAGCGAGACCTGGCGAGCGAGCCGACGAGCCAGACCGACGGCGGCGCGGTCGACGCCCCGAGCGCGGACGCCCCCGGGCCGGCGGCCGAGGACGACGCGGCCGGCGCCGACGACGCGATGCAGGAGCTCATCGCGGCGGGCGAGTCGCCCGAGTGTCCCGACTGCGGCGGCATGAACCTCTACTACTCCGAGGGCTGCAAGACGTGCGAGTCGTGCGGCTGGTCGGAGTGTTAGGCGGGCAGACGCGGCGCCGATAGGCGCCGGAGACGGCGGTTTTTATCCGATCTCGCATCGAGAGCGGCGGCGACGAGTCGGGAACGCGATACCGAGAGGTAGAGGGACGTCGACAGTCACGGAAAACGGAGCGGGGAGACGGGGCGGATTCGCGGGCCGCGCGTCAGTCGTCTTCGAGCGCCTGCGCGATGCGCTGGAGCTGCCGGGTGGCGTCGCGGACCTCGTCGCGGAGCTGTCGGACCTCGCGCACGAGCTCCTCGTTGCCGGCCTGGTCGCCGCCCTCCTCACCGCGGCCGCCGGGGCCGCCGGGACCGCCGCCCATCCCGGGCGGGCCGCCCGCACCGCCCGGACCGCCGCCGCCCATCATGCCGGACATCATCTGCGCGAACGGGTTGCCGCCGCCACCGCCGCCGCCCATGCCCGGCGGGCCGCCGCCGCCCATCATCTCTTCCGGATCGGGCCGATCGCCCTCCTCGCGCTCCTGCTCGCGTCGCTCGCGGATCTCCTCGACGCGCTCGCGGAAGGACTTCTCCTCGGCGTCCTCGCCCTGATTTTCGGCGGCGTCGCCGCCCTGATCTTCGGTGGCGGTGCCACCCTGTTCCTCGCCGGCGTCGGCGTCATTGGTCTCGTCGTCTGCCATGGGTCTCGGTTCGGTAGCCCGGCCGAAAAGGGTTGTTGCTCGGGCTCCGACGGTGCGTTTATATCGCGGCGGGTGCCGTCACTCGTGTCCGGAGACGCGGACCGGCTCGTACGGCTCCTCCAGCCACTCCTGGTCCGAGGCGGACAGATCGATGTCGAGCGCCTCGACCGCGTCCTCCAGGTGTTCGACGCTGGTCGTCCCGACGATGGGGGTGTCGACCCACTCTTTGTGGAACAGCCACGCCAGCGCGATCTGGGCCATCTTCACGCCCTTCTCGTCGGCGAGCTCCGCGACGCGCTCGTTGACCGCCGGGCCGCCGCCCTCGCGGTACGGGTGCTCGTAGAGGTGCTCCTCGGTCTCGCCGCGGAGCGTGCTGTCGACCGCCTCGTGCGGCCGGGTGAGGTAGCCGCGCGCGAGCGGGCTCCACGGCATCACGCCGACGTCCTCCTTCTGGCAGAGGGGGAGCATCTCGCGCTCCTCCTCGCGGTACGCCAGGTTGTAGTGGTTCTGCATCGTGGCGAACCGCTCGTACCCGTCGCGGTCGCTCGCGTGGAGGGCCTCGGCGAACTGGTGGGCCCACATCGAGGAGCCGCCGATGTACCGCACGTCGCCGCGGCGGACGGCGTCGTCGAGCGCGGCGAGCGTCTCCTCGATCGGCGTGTCGTAATCCCAGCGGTGGATCTGGTAGAGGTCGATCGTGTCCATCCCCAGTCGGTCGAGGCTGTGCTGTAGCTCCTGTTCGATCGCCTTCCGCGAGAGCCCGCCCGAGTTCGGGTTCGACTCGTCCATCCGGAAGTACCCCTTCGTGGCGACGACCGCCTCCTCGCGGTGGCCTTCCAGCGCCTCGCCGAGGACGCGCTCCGACTCGCCGTTCGAGTACATGTTGGCGGTGTCGAAGAACGTCACTCCGAGCTCTAAGGCTCGCTCGACGATCTCTTTGCCCGCCTCCTCGTCGAGGACCCACTCGCGCCAGTCCGGGTCGCCGAAGCTCATGCAGCCGAGACAGATCTTCGACACCGTCGTGCCGGTGTCGCCGAGCGTCGTGTACTCCATACGGCGACCAGACGGACGCGGAGTAAAAAGGTATCCGCGCCGGCCGGAGCGCCGCGGGTGCGATCTACGCGTTTCGGAACGACGCCGTGTACACGAGGAACGCGCCCGTCAGGAGCACGAACGCCAGGAACGTCACGAGCGCGAGCACGTTCGCGACCGGGGCGAGCGGGTCGAGGAACGACTGCCCGGTCGAGTCGAGCACGAGCACGGCGAGGAGGGCGGCGATCAGACCGAGGAGCCAGTTCGTGAGTATTTCGTCCACGACTCCCCCCTCGTCGACGCCGAGTAAAAAGGGGGATGTTGTGGCTCGGACCCCGACCGATCGACCCCCCAGACCTACGTCTCCCGCGCCCGTGTAGCGGTTCATGAGCGACGACGCCGTCCTCTGGCTGCTCGGCGACCAGCTCAACCCCGAGCTCGGCGCGCTCGACGACGCCGACGAGGTCCTGCTGATCGAGGCGCACGGCTTCGCCGACCGGAAGCCGTACCACGCCCACAAGCTGACGCTCGTCTTCTCCGCGATGCGCCACTTCCGGGACGAGCTCCGCGAGCGCGGTCACGACGTGACGTATCTGAAGGCGGAGTCGTTCGGCGAGGGCCTCGACGCGTTCCTCGCCGACCGGTCCGACCCCGACCTGCGGCTGATGCGTCCCGCGAGCCACGGCGCGGGCGAGCGCCTCCGCGAGCTCGTCGCCGAGCGGGGCGGATCGCTGGAGCTGATCGACAACGAGCTGTTCTGGACGACGCCGGCCGACTGGCGCGAGTGGGCCGACGAGCCGGAGAAGGAGGGAGGAGACGGGAGCGGGACGGAGTCGATTCTCGCCGCAGACGGGACCGCCGAACGCACCTACCGCCAGGAGGACTGGTACCGCCACGTCCGCCGCGAGACGGGCGTGTTGATGGACGACGGCGAGCCGGTCGGCGGAGAGTGGAACTACGACGACCAGAACCGCGAGACGCCGCCGGACGGCTGGGCCCCACCGGAGCGACCGCGGTTCGAGCCGGACGACCTCACGCGCGAGACGCACGCGTGGGTCCGCGAGCGGTTCGACACCTGGGGGAGCGACGACCTCGACGGGTTCGCGTGGCCGGTCACCCGCGCGGAGGCTCGGACGGCGCTCGACGCGTTCGTCCGCGAGCGACTCCCCTCGTTCGGCCGGTATCAGGACGCCATGGCGACCGGCGAGCCGTTCCTCTCGCACTCCCTGCTGTCGCCCGCGATCAACCTCGGCCTCCTCGACCCGCGCGAGCCGGTCCGGGCGGTCGAGGCCGCGTACGAGGAGCGCGGCGTCGAGCCGGGCGCGTACGACCCGGCCGACGACGCGGCCGGCGGCGACTCGGCGACGACGCTGGACGCGTTCGCGGAGGGAGGGAGCGGAAGCGACTCCGGGAGCGGAGACGAGAGTGACGCCGACGGTCCTCCGGTCCCGCTCAACGCCGCGGAGGGGTTCGTCAGGCAGGTGATCGGCTGGCGGGAGTTCACGCGGCACGTCTACCGCGAGGCGATGCCGGAGCTGGCGACGGCGAATCGGCTGGGTCAGACCCGAGCGCTCCCGCCGGCGTACTGGGACGGCGACACCGACATGACCTGCCTCTCCGAGGCGGTCGACCACGTCCGCGAGTACGGCTACGCCCACCACATCGAGCGACTGATGGTGCTGTCGAACTTCGCGCTGACCTACGGCGTCGACCCCGCGGAGCTGAACGAGTGGTTCCACCTCGGCTTCGTCGACGCGTATCACTGGGTGACGACGCCGAACGTCGTCGGGATGGGGTCGTTCGGCACCGACGTGCTCTCTTCGAAGCCGTACGCCGCCTCGGGGAGCTACGTGAACCGGATGAGCGACCACTGCGCGTCGTGTCCGTACGCCGTCTCCCGGACGACCGGCGAGGGCGCGTGTCCGTTCAACGCGCTGTACTGGGACTTCCTGAAGGAGAACGAGGAGACGCTCCGCGGCACCGGGCGGATGGGGCTGATGTACTCACACGTCGACAACAAGGACGACGAGGAGTGGACCGAGATCCGCGAGCGGGCGGCGACGGTCAGAGAGCTCGCGGCGGACGGAGAGTTATAAAACGTCGACCGCGGTTCGACGTCTCGGCCCTACTCGCCGGCGGCGAGCCGCTGGATCCGCGGGATCGCCTGCTCGTAGCCGAGCGCGACGACCCCGATGTATAACGCGAGCAGCCCCATCCCGACCGCCCACGCGGCGAGCACGAGGTCGCCCGCGGAGGCCGCGGAGAGTCCGAACTGTTCGAGCAGGACGCCGATCGTCGAGGCCGCGCCGGCCCCGACGACGACCGCGAGGAGTTCCGCGAGTTCGACCGCAGCCGCGGGTATCTCAACCATACAGGCTCGCGGCGACCGCGGAATATTACTCTTTCGGGAGCAACGTGATTCGAAATTGAGAGGAACCGCGGGGGACGGCCGCCCGAACGCCGCTACTTGAGGCCGAACATCCGCATCGCGGAGTCGGCGACGCCCTTGGCGATCAGTCCGAGCCCCGCCAGCAGGAGGGCGGTCCCGCCGCCGACGACGGGGTCGTACGCGGTCAACAGCCCGACCGAGAGGAGGACGAGGGCGACGCCGACGAGGCCGGTGAGTCCGAGCGTGTCACGCATGTCGTCGGGTCGCCGCCGCCGGGAGTTAAAAAGGGCGCTTCGGCACGGAGAGCGGCCGTTTTATGTTCGGGAGCGCGTATCACCGCGTACGCATGAGCAACGGAGACGGCGACGGTCGAAACGACCTCCGGATGCCCGACGACGACGAGGTGTTCGCGGAGGTCGTCGAGATGCTCGGCGCGAACCGGGTACGCGTCCGCTGCGCCGACGGGAAGGAGCGGACCGCGCGCATCCCCGGGCGGATGCAGAAGCGCGTCTGGATCCGCGAGGACGACCTCGTCCTCGTCGAGCCGTGGGACTGGCAAGACGAGAAGGGCGACATCGCGTGGCGCTACGAGAAGAGCGAGGCGGAGCAGCTCCGCGAGGAAGGTCACCTGGGGTAGCGCGAGCGCGGGGCGACCGCGAAGCGAGCCGGCTGCGCCACGGGAGCGGCGCCGAGACTCCGCGCGGCCGACCCCTGATCTCCGCGCGGCCGACCCCGGCGCCCCGCGGCGTCGACGAGCGACCGCCGACCGCCGCACCGTTTTTAAGTCCGAACGGCCCCGAGCGAGCGTATGCTTCGGCTCGCGATGACGACCGACGCGGAGACGTTCGACCGGGTGCGCGGGCCGCTCGCGGACCGCGGGATCGCCGTCGAGCACGTGCGGGCGAAGGAGCGCTCGCTCCGGGTCTCGGGCGGGGAGGGCGACGAGAGCGGAGACGGTGGCGAGGGGAGTCGCGACGGCGAGTTCGACGGCTTCGACGTCGGCTTCGTCTACCCCTCCCGGCTCATGGAGGGCGCCGTCGTCGACGCGCGGCTGTCGGTGCCGTGGGTGAACGGCCGCGACGCCGTCCTCGCCTCGCGGAACAAGGCGGGCGCGCTCGCCGCGCTCGACGACGCCGGTCTCCCGACGCCGCGGACGACGCTGGTGTCGAATCCGGTCGACGAGGCGGTCGTCGCCGAGGCGGTCTCGCCGTTCTCGTACCCCGTCGTCGTCAAGCCGAACTCCGCGACGCGGGGCGTCGGCGTCGCGACCGCCGGCGACCTCGACTCCCTGCTGGGCGTCGTCGACTACCTGAACCTCGTCCACGACTACCGCGCGACCGGCGACAAGTCGTACCTGATCCAGGAGTTCCTCCCCGACGCGCGCGACTACCGCGCGATGGTCGTCGACGGCGCGTACGCCGGCGCGGTGCGCCGGGAGCTCCCCGCGGACGCCCGCGAGCGCGGCCGGTGGAAGCACAACGTCCACCGCGGCGCCGAGGCGACCGGCGTCGACCTCCCGGAGCGAGCCCGGAAGCTGGCCGAGCGGACGGCCGAGATCCTCGGGATCGACTACCTCGGCGTCGACCTGCTCGAGACGGACGACCGGCTCGTCGTCAGCGAGACCAACGCGCGCCCGACGGTGGACGCGGCGACGAAGTACGAGCCCGACTTCTACGACCGGCTCGCGGGGCTCGTCGAGCGGACGGCGGCGGGAGAGAACTGACCGGGGGATCGCGGCGACCCGCTACTCGAGGTCGATCGACGCGGAGTCGTCGTCGCGGTCGAACGTGACCTCGAGGACGCCGTTGTTGAACGTCGCGTCCGCGGAGTGCTCGTCGACGGGGACCGGGAGGTCGACGGTCTCGTCGTACTCCCGCCGGTCGGAGGCCGCGGAGATGGTGAGCGCCTCGCCGTCGCACTGCAGGGAGAGCTCGTCCTTCGAGACGGCAGGGAGGTCGGCGACGAGCCGCACGCCGTCGTCGGTGGCGTACGCGTCCACGTGCGTCGCCGACCCGAAGCCGGCGTCCTCGGTCCCCGGTTCGCCGCCCGCCATCTCGTTCATCATCCGTTCGATCTCCTCGAAGAAATCGCCGAACGGATCGTCACGGTCGTCTCTGTCCATACCTCACGTGAGGGTGGTGACCCCGATAAGCCTTCTGTCGGGCGCCGTTTTGGCCGGGGCGGATCGGGGGCACGCGGGAAGACGGGCGCGCCGCGAATCGGTTGCGGACTCGCCGCGACCCGAGCGCGAACCGGGCACGGTCGCCGACAGCGATCGTAACGAAATCCAACGATAGTGACGATCTCAGGCCGACTCGGCCGGATTTAAGTATCTGCGGCTCGCTTTTTCGGATATGAGTAAATCATATCTCGCCGCGGGCGAAGACGTGAGCGACGACGAGGTCGTGCGTGTCGGGCTCAACGGGTTCGGCCGCATCGGCCGGAACGTGTTCCGGGCTGTGCTGGAGGCGCCGCGGATCGAGCTCGTCGGCATCAACGACGTGATGGAGTTCGACGACATGGCGTACCTCGCGAAGTACGACACCGTCATGGGGCGGCTCGACGGCGTCGAGCGCGAGGGCGACTCGCTGACCGTCGGCGGCACCTCGGTCCCGCTGTACAACGTGCAGGACCCCGCCGATCTCCCGTGGGCCGAGCTCGACGTCGACGTCGCCCTGGAGTGTACGGGCGTCTTCCGGACGTACGACGACGCGAGCGCGCACCTGGAGGGCGGCGCGGACACCGTGATCATCTCGGCGCCGCCGAAGGGCGAGAAGCCCGTCAAGCAGCTCGTCTACGGCGTGAACCACGACGAGTACGACGGCGACGACGTGGTCTCGAACGCCTCCTGTACGACGAACTCCATCACGCCGGTCGCGAAGGTGCTCGACGACGAGTTCGGCATCGACGCCGGCACCCTCACCACCGTCCACGCGTACACCGGCTCGCAGGCGCTCATCGACGGCCCGAAGGCGAAGACGCGCCGCGGGCGCGCGGCCGCCGAGAACATCGTGCCGACCTCGACGGGCGCGGCCGGCGCGGCACAGAAGGTCCTCCCGCAGCTCGAGGGGAAGATCGACGGGATGGCGATGCGCGTCCCGGTCCCGAACGGCTCGCTCACCGAGTTCGTCGTCAGCCTCGACGAGACCGTCACCGAGCAGGACGTCAACGCGGCCTTCCGCGACGCCGCCGACTCCGGCCCGCTCGCGGGCGTGCTCGGCTACACCGACGACGAGGTCGTCTCCAGCGACATCGTCGGCCTCCCCTTCTCCAGCTACGTCGACCTGCAGTCGACGAACGTCGTCGCCGGCGGGAAGCTCCTGAAGATCCTCACCTGGTACGACAACGAGTACGGCTTCTCGAACCGGATGCTCGACATGGCCGCGTACGTCCGCGACGAGGCGTAAGCGACCGATCGCGGCCGGCGGCGACTCTCCCGACGCCCCCGGCGGCAACGTTCCCCCGGAGAACCACCGCTTAAATATCTCATCGACGACCGTTCACCCATGCCCGCGTTCGACACCATCGACGACCTGCCGGCAGAGTCGCGCGTCCTCGTTCGGCTCGACCTCAACTCGCCGATCGAGGACGGAGAACCGCAGGACAACCGCCGCTTCGAGCGCCACGCGGAGACGGTCCGCGAGCTCGCCGAGGCGGGCCACCGCGTCGTCTGCATGGCCCACCAGGGACGCCCCGGCCGCGACGACTTCACGTCGCTGTCGGGCCACGCCGCGATCCTCTCGGCGCACGTCGGCCGCGACGTCGCCTTCGTCCCGGACACGTACGGCGACGAGGCGCTTTCGGCCATCGACGCGCTCGACGCGGGCGAGGTCCTCCTGTTAGAGAACACCCGGATGTGCGAGGACGAGCTCCCCGAGGCGTCGCCCGAGGAGAAGGCCGAGACCGAGTTCGTTCGGACGCTCGCGCCGCATTTCGACGCGTACGTCAACGACGCGTACTCCGCAGCGCATCGGTTGCACGCCTCGCTGGTCGGCTTCCCGCTCGCGCTCCCCGCGTACGCCGGTCGCGTGATGGAGACGGAGTACGAGGCCAACACCGCCATCGCGACCCGCGAGTTCGACGGGCCGGTGACGATGGTCGTCGGCGGGACGAAGGCGACAGACGTGATCGGCGTGATGGACGCCTTAGACGACCGGGTCGACCGCTTCCTCCTCGGCGGCGTCGCCGGCGAGCTCTTCTTACGCGCCGCGGGCCACCCGGTCGGGCACGACGTGGGGGGAACGGACCTGTTCGACGAGCAGTGGGAGCAGAACCGCGAGCTGATCGAGTCGGTGCTCGACGAGCGCGGCGACGCGATCCGCCTCGCGACGGACCTCGCGTACGAGGGTGAAGACGGCGAGCGCGCGGAGGTCGCCGTCGGCGAGATCGACGAGAAGACCGCGGGGTACCTCGACGTGGGCTCGGAGACGGTCGCGGCCTACGAGCCCGCGATCCGCGACTCCGACGCGGTGTTCGTGAAGGGGGCGCTCGGCGTCTTCGAGGACGAGCGGTTCGCCGACGGCACCGTCGGGGTGCTGAAGGCCATCGCCGACACCGACTGCTTCTCGGTCGTCGGCGGGGGCGACACCTCGCGCGCCATCGAGATGTACGGCCTGAGCGAGGACGACTTCTCGCACGTCTCCATCGCGGGCGGCGCGTACATCCGCGCGCTGACGGGCGAGCCGCTGCCGGCCGTGGAGGTCCTCGAGGCGGCGGCCGGGCGGCAGTAGGGCGTCGGACCGGAGCGCCGCGCTCGCGTCCGGACTACTCCTCGTTGAGGTCGAGGTCGAACTGCTCGTTCTCGGTGACCGCGTTCAAGACGACGCTCGTGTTCGACTCGCGGATGTCGGCGTCGGTGAGGATCGACTTGATCTGGTCGTTCATCCCGTCCGTGTCGGTGAACTTGCCGATCGCGATCACGTCGTAGTCGCCAGTGACCTCGTAGACGCTCACCATCTGCTTCTCCTGGCGGAGCTTCTCCGTCACGTCGGGGAGCGCGCTCCCTTCGACCTTCAGCTGGAGCACGGCGGTCACGTCGTAGCCGAGCTTGTCGTAGTCGACGATGGGTGTGTACCCGCGGATCACGCCCTCGTCCTCGAGGTCGCGGAGGTGATTCGAGACGGTGGTCACGGAGACGTCGAGCTCGTCTCCGAGGCTCCGGAGGCTCGCGCGACCGTTGCTGAGAAGCGAATTGACGAGTTTGGCGTCGAGGTTTTCGTACGTCATCACACCTATCCACGCGTTCGGGGGTTTATAATTTTACGAACGTCCAGCATTATTGCCGCACTGGCGGTTCATGCACCAAGCGATAAGGCCTTTATACTGGCAGATAACTAACGAAGCGTCCAGAACATGACGGACGAACACGCGAAACCAGACGGCGGCCTCACGGCCGAAGAACAGGCGGTACTCGACGAGATCGAAGAAGAAAACGTCGACTTCCTGCGGCTCCAGTTCACCGACATCCTCGGCGTGGTGAAGAACGTCTCCGTGCCGGCTCACCAGGCGGAGAAAGCGTTCACCGAGGGGATCTACTTCGACGGCTCCTCCATCGAGGGGTTCGTGCGCATCCAGGAGTCGGACATGCGCCTCGTCCCCGACCCCGAGACGTTCGCGGTGCTCCCGTGGCGCAGCGACGGCGAGGACGGCTCCGCGGCCGCCCGGATCATCTGTGACATCGTCACCACGGAGGGGGAACCGTTCGAGGGCGGTCCGCGCCAGGTGCTGAAGAGCGTCCTCTCGAAGGCCGACGACATGGGGTACACGGTCTCTATCGGGCCGGAGCCGGAGTTCTTCCTCTTCAAGACGGACGACGACGGCAACGCGACGACGATCCCCCACGACAACGGCGGCTACTTCGACCTCGCGCCCAAGGACCTCGCGAGCGACGTGCGCAAGGAGATCATCTTCACGTTAGAGGAGATGGGCTTCGAGATCGAGGCGTCCCACCACGAGGTCGCGGAGGGGCAACACGAGATCAACTTCAAGTACGCCGACGCGCTCACGGCCGCGGACAACATCGCGACGTTCCGCGCCGTGGTCCGCGCGGTCGCGGCGCAACACGACCTGCACGCGACGTTCATGCCCAAGCCGATCGCCGAGATCAACGGCTCGGGGATGCACAGCCACATCTCGCTGTTCGACGAGGACGGCAACGCCTTCGCCGACGACGGCGACGAGTTCAACCTGAGCGAGACGGCCTACCAGTTCATGGGCGGCATCCTGAACCACGCGCAGGCGTTCACGGCCGTCACCAACCCGACCGTGAACTCCTACAAGCGCCTGGTGCCCGGCTACGAGGCGCCCATCTACGTCGCGTGGTCCGACACGAACCGCTCGGCGCTCGTCCGCGTCCCGGACGCGGCCGGCGTCTCCGCGCGCTTCGAGGTCCGCAGCCCCGACCCGTCCTGTAACCCCTACCTCGGCCTGGCGTCGATGATCGCGGCCGGCCTCCACGGCATCGAGACGGAGGCCGACCCCGGCGACCCGGTCCGCGAGGACATCTACGAGTTCGACGACGAGAAGCGCAAGGAGTACGGCATCGAGACGCTTCCGGCGAACCTCGGAAAGGCGGTCGACGCCCTCGGAGCCGACGAGGTCATCCAGGACGCGCTCGGCCCGCACACCTCCGAGAAGTTCGCTGAGGCGAAGTCCCAGGAGTTCAGCGAGTACCTCACCCAGGTCTCCCAGTGGGAGGAGGACCGCTACCTCGAGACGTTCTGAAAGGCTCCGCTTCGGCCGTTCTCGCTTTCTTTCTCAGTCGTTTCCGTTCGATCAGTCGCTCGCGGTGCCGTCCGGCCGGACAGCACCGATCCGCGCCGGCAGCGCGGGCAGTGCGACGACCGCGACCACGGCGGCGGTCGTCGCGGCCAGCGTGACGACGAGCGAGTCGGCGAGCGCGTACGCGCCGACCCAGAGCGCGCCGGTGACCGCGAGCGCCGGGACCGCGATCCGGACCGGGACCGCGGGCTCGTCGCCGGAGACGAGCCGCCAGCCCGCCGCACCGCCGAGACCGGTGGCGATCCCGATCCCCGCCTCGACGACCTCCCCGGTGTGTCCGCCGGCGAACGCGACGCCGGCCGCGGCGGTCGAGACGACCCCGGCCAGCAGGAACGCCGGGGTGGGGTCGAGCCCGGCGGTCGGCTCGCGCCGGTCCACCCACGAGGCGGTCCGCCGGCGGAGCCGCGGGTCCCCGGCGAGCCACAGCGCGGCGGCGGCGACGCCGGCGCCGAGGCAGAGGCCGGCGACGACGTCGACGAGATAGTGAACCTCGATGACCACCCGCGAGGCGGCGACGGCGACGGCGACGGCGCCGGCCGCGAACAGTCGCGTCCGGTCGGTCCACGCGCGGTCGTACAGCAGCGCCAGCGAGAGGTACGCCGCCGCGCCGCCGGTGGCGTGGCCGCTCGGGAAGCCGAAACCGTCGGAGAGCACCTGCGCCTCGTACCATCCCGCGAGCAGACCGGGGAGCCACGTCGGCACGTCGGCCGGTCCCATCGCGCCCGGCGGTCGGGGGACGGCGAACCACGCCTTGCCGAGCGCGACGGCGGCGTACGCGCAGGTGACGGCAGCGATCGCCGTCGCGCCGGCGCGGCGCGGCGAGGCCGCGAGCCGGTCGCCGGCGAACCAGTAGGCGACCGCCAGCAGTCCGAAGAGGAACCACGGGTCCGCGAGGTGGGTGACGGCCGCGAAGAGGACGACGACGGCCTCGGGGAGCGCGTCGGCGAGGGCGGTCCCGCCGACCCCGCGCTCCGCGGAGACGAGTCCCGTCACGGCTCAGTCGTCGCCCCGGTCGCGGGCGTAGTCGAGCGCCTTCCCGGGCGTCTCGATCAGGTTGAGGCCGATGCCGACGATAACGAAGAGGGTGTACAGTCCCAGCGTCGACAGCCCGAGGATGAGCATCGCCGCGATGGCGTAGAGCCCGTCGAGGAAGGAGAACGCGCCCAAGATCAGCACCGTCCCGTACAGCAGCACGAGGTACGGCCCCCAGCCGCGGGCGTGGCCGCGTCGCATCCGGGACCGGACGTAGCGTTTCAGCTCCGACTCCACCGCGGGCTTGTCGACGGTGCGCCGCTCGACGTCGTCCTCGAACTCGTCGAACTCCGCCCGCAGCCGCCCGACTTCCTCTTGGAGCGCCGCCACGTCCGGCGCCCCGGTCGGCCGTTCCTCGTCGCCGGCGTCGCCCGCGCCGTCCGACTCGCCGTTCATACCCGTGGGTCGGCCGCGGTCGTGTTGTAACTGCCGGTCCGCGTCGTCGTCGGGGACGGGGGCGCCGGCGCCCCGTTCCGCCAAGACGACGTTGACGACGCCGCCGACCACGACCACGGTGGCCGCGAGGTACAGCCACGTGACGAGGAGGAGGATACCGCCGATCACGCCGTACACCTGGTACTGACCCGCGCTCGCGGCGTACACCTGAAAGCCGGCCTGCAGCAGCGTCCAGCCGACGGCGGCGAAGGCGGCCCCGGGGAGCGCCTCCCGGATCCCGATCGCGGGCTCGGGCAGGAGGTAGTACATCGGGAGGAAGACGACCGCGAGGAAGCCCGGTAACGCGAGGATGCTCGCGGCCTCGACGATCGGGACCGCGTCGGCGGCCGCGACGAACGCGCCGACGGTGACCATCACGCCGACGCCGACGCCGACGGCGATGACGACCGAGCCGGCGTCGGTGAGCTGTTTGACGAAGTCGGGCGGCTCCGTGACGCCGTACAGCTCGGCGAACGCCGTGTCGAGTGCGCGGAACACCTTCAGCGTCGACCACAGCAGCACGGCGACGCCGAACAGGCCCGCGCCCGTCCGGCCGCCGCCGGAGGCGATCGCCGCGGTCACCGCCTCCTGACCGGCCGGCGTGAGGAAGTCGCCGGCAATCGCCAGGAGCTCGTCCGCGAGCGCCTCGCCGAAGACGGCGGTCGCGACGACCACGAGCAGCAGGAGCGCGGGGATCAGCGAGACGAACGCGTAGTAGGCGATGGCGGCGGCGAGGAACGTCACCTGCCGGTCGATCGCGGTGTCGACGACGCGGCGGACCGTTCCGATCGCGGCGGTCGAGTGTCGGGGCACGCTCTGGAGTTCGGGCGATGGCGACAAAAGCGGGGCGGGTGTCGGCGTCGGTGACGAGACGGTCGGTCGCGTCGACAGCGAGCGCGAGAGCCGTCAGGCCGCGTCGTCCAGAACGGCCGACCGCATCTCGGGGATCGACGCCGTGCTCTTGACCGCGGTGCCGCGGTAGTGGGCGCGGCTGGCCTCGTGGCCGGCCCCCCGCAGTCGGTCGACGAACTCGTCCATGCCGATGGCGGGCTCGCCCCACTCTTTGTACAGCCGGTGCTGGTCGTAATGCGTGGGGGTGTCGAGCTCGCGGGCGACGGTCCCGAGCAGCTTGCGGGCGCGCTTCGCCTCGCCCATGTCGTCGGTGACGCGACGGCGGACGGCGCGGGCGAAGTCAGCGTCGGCGACCGGCCCCAGCCACAGCGGCCCGGCCGTGAGCACGCGGTCGCTCCCGCAGACCGGACAGGCCTCGACCGGGTCGGCGATCAGCCCGCGGGTCGGCTCGCGCCAGAGGCAGTCCTCGCAGTTGTCGACGTACCCCAGCTCGTCGATACAGGCGTCGGCCGCCTGCGCACCCGACTCCAGTTCGAGGTAGGTCCGCGCGTAGTGGCGAGAGACGTGCGAGACGATCGGGCGGGCCGCCTTGTCGTAGCGCGCCGCGGTGCGCACCAGCGCGGAGATCAGCGTCCGGAGCCCCATCTCCGGGTGGTAGTCGGTGTTGCGCGGGACGGCGCCGTACTTCCGGATCCCGCTGTTGAGGTGCGCGCCGCAGAGGGGGGCGGTGTCGGTCGCCGTGACGCAGACGAGATTGCGCGCGTTCGCGAGCGCGGCGTCCGCGAAGGGGATCGGCGTCCCGTACGGGTCGAGGTCGACGACGTCGAAGACGTCCTCGTACAACAGCGCGTTGACGTTGCGGTGGACCGTCTCGCCGTCGAGGTCGTTGGCGGCGAGGTTCTCGGCCGCGAGGTCGACGGCGTCGGGATCGACGTCGGCGCAGGTGACGTCGTACCCCTCGGCGGCGGCGCGGACCCCGCGGATCCCGGAGGCCGCCATCGCGTCGAGGTACGAGGCCGCGCGCGGCTCGCGCTCGCGGTACGCGCGCAGCACCGCGACCGTGACGTCGCGGTTCAGCTCCTGGGTCGGGTTGAAGAAGACCCCGCCGCCGGTGCCCTCGCTGGCCCCGTCGCGGGCCTCGGGGACGGAGACGGTGAGACCGCCCTCCTCGATGTCCATGCCTCGGTTTCGGCCATCCGGCACAAAAGGACCGCGCTCCGCCGGTGACCGCCCCCGACGCGCCGTTCGCGTCCGGTCGGAACGTGGCGACCATGAAGCGGGGCTTTTAGCCCGTCACCGCGGATATGTGGACACACACTGATGTACGCTACGTTCAACCGAGACCGGGACGGCCGTCCGACGCGCGACCGCGACGCGACCGCGGAGGCGGATCGGCGATGGTGAGTCCGGCCCGCGTCGACGCGCTCACCGACCTCGCGTACGGCGCGCTGATCGTCTTATCGATCGTCCTCATCGCGACGCTGAACGTGAACGACGTCGGCGTCGCGTTCGGGATCGGGGTGTTCGCCTCCTACGTGGTCCACGTCGTCTGGAAGATGGCCCGGTTCGACCCCGACTGGATGACGCGGGAGGTCGCCGACCAGGTCGGCAAGGAGGTCGAGAAGAGCGTGGGCGACACCGTCAACAAGGAAGTTGAGAAGACCGTCGGCGACACGGTGAACAAGGAAGTTGAGAAGACCGTCGGCGAAACCGTCAGCAAGGAGGTCGAGAAGAGCGTCGGCGAGACCGTCAGCAAGGAAGTCGAGAAGACGGTCGGCGAGAAAGTCGAGGAGACCGTCGAGAAGACCGTCGGCGACACCGTCAACAAGGAGGTCAGCGAGGTCGCCGACGACGTCAGCGACACCGTCAGCGAGGAGGTGTCGGGGAAGGTCGAGGAGACCGTCGGCGAGACCGTCGAGAAGACCGTCGAGGAGACGGTGGGTGAGACGGTCGAGAAGACGGTCGGCGAGAAGGTCGAGGAGACCGTCGAGAAAACCGTCGAAGAGACCGTCGGCGAGAAAGTCGAGGAAACAGTAGGCGAGACGGTCGAGAAGACGGTCGGCGAGAAGGTCGAGGAGACCGTCGAGGAGACCGTCGAGAAAACCGTCGAAGAGACCGTCGAAGAGACCGTCGGCGAGAAGGTCGAGGAAACGGTGGGCGAGAAGGTCGAGGAGACCGTCGAGAAAACCGTCGAAGAGACCGTCGGCGAGAAGGTCGAGGAAACGGTGGGCGAGAAGGTCGAGGAGTCGGACGAAGACGAAGACGAAGACGAAGACCAGCGGAGCGATTCGTAACGGTCGGTGGCGCGGCGGGCCGGTTCCGACGACCGGCGGTTGTTGAATCCGTAGTTTCGACCCGGTGATTTTGAGCATCCCGAAGGCCTAAACCGGAACGGCCGTTACCAGATGACGGACGCATGGGCCAGGACGATCTCGATCGGAGTCTCGGGTTGTATCCGACGATGATGATCAGCATGGGCGCGATGATCGGCAGCGGGATCTTCGTGCTGCCGGCACTGGGGTACAAGAAGGCCGGGCCGGCTGTGATCCTCGCGTACGTCCTGGCCGCGCTCGTCGTGTTACCGGCCGCGCTGTCGAAGGCCGAGATGGCGACGGCGATGCCGGAATCCGGGGGGACGTACCTCTACATCGACAGGGCGCTCGGGCCGTTGTTCGGGACGATCGCCGGGATCGGGGCGTGGTTCTCGCTGGTGTTCAAAAGCTCGTTCGCGCTCGTCGGACTCGGCGCGTACCTGCTGTTGTTCGCGCCGCTCTCGCAGGGGGCGGTGGTGTACGTCGCGCTGGCGCTCGCGGCCTTCGTCGTCGCCCTGAACGTCTCGGGGACGAAGATGAGCGGGCAGATACAGGCGGTCATCGTCACGCTGGTCGTCGCGGGGCTACTCGCGTACGTCGTCAACGCGGGATTCGTCGCCGACACGGCGCGGTACGCGCCCTTCAGGACGCACGGGAACGTCGGCGTCGTCACGGCCGCCGCCTTCGTCTTCGTCTCGTACGCGGGCGTCACGAAGATCGCCAGCGTCGCCGAGGAGGTGAAAGACCCCGGGCGGAACCTCCCGCGCGCGATGCTCGGCTCCATGGCGATCATGACGCTCCTGTACATCGGGGTGGTCGGCGCGATCATCGGGCTGAGTGACCCGGACGTGCTAACGACCGGCGGTCCGGGCGGGACGGCGTCGCTCACGCCGATGGCGGACGGCGCTGGCGCGCTCCTCGGCGGCGCCGGAGTGCTGTTCATCTCCGTGGTCGCCGTCGTCGCGCTCACGAGCATGGCGAACGCCGGCGTGCTCTCCTCCTCGCGGTTCCCGCTCGCGATGAGCCGCGACGACCTCCTACCGCCCGCGCTGCGAACGATCGACGAGCGGTTCAAGACCCCGCGGAACGCCGTGCTGCTCACCGGAATCGTGCTGATGCTGCTCATCGCGTTCGTGCCCGTGATCGAACTGGCGAAGCTGGCGAGCGCGTTCCAGATCCTCGTCTTCTCCTTCGAGAACATGGCGCTGGTCGCGTTCCGCGTGGCGGACCTCCCCTCCTACGAGCCGGAGTTCACCGCTCCCGGCTACCCGTTCGTCCAAGTGTTCGGCTTTCTCGCCGGCATCGCGCTGCTCACGCAGATGGGAACGGTTCCGATCCTCGGAGCCGTCGCCATAATCGCGGGAAGCGCGCTCGTCTACCTCGCGTACGGGCGGTCCAGGACGGACCGGACCGGAGCGATCGGGACGATCCTCCGGGCTCGTCGCGACGAGGAAGACGACGGGGTCGCCTCGACGAAACCGGAGTGACGAACGGCGGGGAGCGACGGACCGACCGGGGCCGCCGCCCGAGAGGATCAGTAGTCGCGGTTGACGAGGATCACCGGATCCCCGGTCTCGTCGGCGATCCGGTCCGCCAGCGAGCCGAAGACGCGGTCGCCGAGCCTCGACTCCGGCTCGTACATCACCACGGCGTCGTAGTCGACCGCGACGCGGAGGATCTCCTCGTCGTGTTCGTCGCCCTCGACGACCAACGTGTCGACTGATTCGGCGTCGAACCCGTCCTCGATCAGGCGGTCCCGCGTCTCCGCGACGATCGCCTCCCCCGCCTCGCGGCGTTCCTCGCCCTCGACGACGTGGAACAGCGTGATCTGCTGAGTGGTGTCCTCGCTCAGTATCCGGATGAACGCCGGGAGGCGATCGAACTCGGCGACGTCCGGGATCGGCACGAGGATCCGGCCGATCCCCTCCGTCGGGGCGGGGTCGAGCTCGGCGGCGCACCCCTCCTCGGTCGCGACCTGTCGGATCGCGGCCGCCCGGTCCTTCCCGAACACCAGCCGCGTCCGGACGGACGCGCCGGCGTCGGCGAACGAGTCGGCGATCTCGTCGAGCGTGGCCTGCGCCGCCTCGCCGAACTGCTCGCGGGCGGAGCTGGCCGGCGTCTGCTCGGGGAGGTCGTAGTGACCGAGCACCACGACCGCGAGCGACGAGAGGTCCTCGATCAACACCGGCGACAGCGGCTCCGGGTCCGGGAGTTCGAGCGGAACCAGAATCGTGTCTGCCATGGGCGACGGTTGGTCGCCCGGAACAATAAACGGAGGCGGCTCACGACGTCGCCGGTGGGGTCTCGTCCCCGTCGGCGAGGAACGCCCGGAGGGCGTCGTCCGCGGACGCACCCTTCGGGAGCACGGTCACCACGTCGTTCGGTCGAATGGTCGTGTCGTCGACCGGGTGGATGATCGACCCGTCGCGCTCGATCGACGTCACGATGGTGTCGTCGGAGAGGAGCCCGTCGGCGCTGGCCTCCGTCGGCGACAGGCCGACGATCGGCGCGTCGTCGGTGACGCACACCTCGATCACGGCGGTCCCGTCGGCGAGCGTGACGGTGTCGGTGACCACCGATTCCTGGGAGTCGTCCGCGAGGAACCGGGCGTACGGCGTGTGCAGCTCCGTCTGGAGCAGCTCCTCGTCCTCGATGCGGATGTCGAGCCCGGAGAGCGCCCGCGCGATCTCGCGGAGGTCGCTCGTCTCCTCGCCGACCGCGACCACCTGCAGGTCCCGGCGTCCCGCCATCAGTACCCGGACGTTGATGACGCCCGGGATCGACCGGGCCGCCAGCGCCAGCCGCTCTCGCTCGTCCGCGGGAACGGTACACATGAACACCGAGGTGAGTCGTCCGCCGGCCTGTTCGAAGTCGACGATCGCCGTGTAGCCGCGGATCACGCCCGCCTCCTCCAAGCGCTCGATCCGGTTCCGGACCGTTCCCGCGGAGACGTTCATCTCCTCCGCGATCATCGGCGCGGAGGTGTTCCGCGCGTCCGACATCAGCGCGTGGATGATCTGCCGGTCGATCTCGTCAAGGTGGTGGCTCACGGGGGGCCGCCCTCCGCTCCGATCGGCACCGGAGCGTATCGTCGAACGATCGTCATGCCGCGACGTAACCTCCAGAACGTAATATGGCTTACTCACGGGGCCCCTCCCGTTCTCGCGGACCGATCCGGCCGTTAGCGTTACCGGATCGCCGACGAAAGCGTCGCGTGTGGAGTTCGACGTCATCCGCGGCGACATCGCCGAACAGCGCGCGGACGCGCTCGTGAACGCCGTCGGAACCGGCCTGCAGATGAGAAGCGGCGCCGCCGGCCTCGGCTTCGAGGCGGGTGCCGAGACCGTCTGCGAGGAGATCGACGCGCACGAGCCGACGACGCTGACCGACGTCCGGGTCATCGCCTACTCGAGCGAGGGGTTCCGAACGCTCGAAGCCGCCGCGGAGCGAGTCCGCTCGACGGAGCGGTAGCTGCGAACGCGCTGAGAAAGAAACCGCGAGAAGCGGGAGCGACTGTTACTTGTTGCCGAACATCTGGCGCATCATCGGATGCATCTCCATCAGCTGCTCCTCAGCGATCTCCTCGTACAGCTTGTACGTGATCGAGACCGCGAGCAGCAGTCCGGTGCCGGAGACCGAGCCGATGGTGCCGAGCAGGTTCGCCATCACGGCGAGGAACCCGACGAGGGCGCCCCCGATGACGGTCACCTGCGGGATGTACCGCTCCATCACCTTCTCGACGACCTGCGGGTTCCGTCGGAAGCCGGGGATCTGCATCCCGGAGTTCTGGATCTGCTTCGCGGTCGCCTCCGGACCCATCCCGGTCGTCTCGACCCAGAAGATGGCGAAGATCGCCCCGCCGACGATCATGAAGGTGAGGTCGATCGCGAGCCGGACCGCGATCATCCACGGTTCGCCGGTCGCGGCGCCGCGGAACCACATCCACTGCTCCGGCTGCTGGATGGGGTTCAGGTAGTAGAACAGCCCGGACGTGGGCTGTCCCTGCTCGCCGTACACCCCGAGCCACGACGGCATCCCCGCCCACTGCGAGGAGAGGAGCTGGCCGACGAACTGGATGTTCGCCTGCAGCGCGCGCACGAGGATCATCGGCAGGACGGACGCGTAGATGAGCTTCACCGGGAAGCGGCCGCGAGCGCCCTTCACGCGGGCGTGCGAGAGCGGAATCTCGACGCGGACGGACTCCGCGTAGACGACGATTCCGAAGATGAACACGGTCGTGAACAGCGCGAGGATGTTCCCCGGCTCGAACAGCAGCGACTCGAGACCGGCCGAGGTGAACGGCGATCCCAGCTGGGTGCCGCCCGTCGCGATCGAGTACCAGTTCGCGAAGAAGCCGGGCGCGCCGAGCGCGGAGAAGCTGAAGAAGCCGCCGACGATCTGCTGGCTCACCGCCGCGATGATGAACAGCCCGACGCCGGAGCCGACGCCCCACTTGCTCACGATCTCGTCCATGAACAGGAGGAGGACGCCGCCGACGAAGATCTGCGCGAAGATCAGCGACTTAACGCCGAACGTCCCGATACCGAGGGCCTGTCCGACGGCCGGGTCCGCGGGCAGGAACTGCCCCGTGAACACCATCGGCGCCGCCGTCAGCGCCGTCACGATGATCACCAGCAGCTTCTGGAGGCCTTGGTACAGGACCTGGTCCCGCGGGTCGTCCGTGTCGAGCCCCAGCAGGTTCGCACCGCCCAACAGCTGGAGGACGATGGACGCCGTGACGATCGGTCCGATACCGACCTGCAACAGCGAGCCGGACGAGCCGGCGAGTACCGACCGGAACTGCCCGAAGAAGTCGGACCCCTGACCGACGGCCAACCCGAACGGGTTGATGTTGGTCAGGAAGAAGTAGACGACCAGGATGCCGGCCGTCCACGTGAGCTTCCGTCTGAACGGGACGTGACCCGCCGGTCGCTCCACGACGGGCATCCGCGAGAGCACCGGTTCGGCGGCCTCCTTCCAGCTCATGATTACGCCTCGTCAGTCTCGTCGTCTGAAGTGTTTTCTGATTCGGCAGCGGCTTCCTCGGCGCGCTCGGAGAGCGTCGCCTCGCCGCCGGCCTCCTCGATCAGCTCGACCGCGCCGGCGGTGAACGCGTCGGCGGTGACGCGGAGCTCGCGGCGGACCTGTCCGCCGCCGAGCACCTTCACGACGTCGGCGTCGTGGCCGTCGTCGACGACGTCTCGCGCGTCGACCACGTACGCGTCGCCGTCCTCCTCGGCGAGGCCCTCCGCGGCGTACAGCGCCGCGTCCTCGTCGAGCTTCTGGACCTTGACCTCGAGGACCTCCGTCTGCGCGTCCTCGGGGCGCTTGAAGCCGTACTTGCCGAGCGGTCCGTAGTTGTGGAACTCGTGTTTCGCGCGGCCGGCCGCGCCGCGGCCGCCGCGGTGACCGGCGCCGCGCCGGTTCTTGTGCGTGCCGCCGCCGTGGGTCCGGGACCCGCGCTGTCGACGTTTCTTGCTCGTCATCGCATCGCCTCCAGGAGACTGTCGATCTCCTCGGTCGTGTGTTTGCCGAGCTCGCCGCCCTCGATCACGGGGTGTTTGATGCCCTCGTGACCGCCGCGGGGCGCGTGGAGCCGCAGCGTCGGGGAGAGCCCCTGCTCGCGCAGGGTCGTCTCCTCGGCGACGAGCGCCTCGGCCAGCGCCTCCAGGTCGGCGTAGTCGGTGTTGTCGTCGATCCACTCGTCGTCGACGTCGGCGGAGCCCTCGAGGGGCTCGCCGCGACGAGCGATGGTGGTCGCGACGGCGTCGACGCTCGGTTCCCCGAACGCGACGATGTCGTTCACCTTGGTGATCATGCCGCGGTACGAATCCGTCTCGGGAACGAACGTCGCGTGGTTGACGCGCCCGACGTTCAGCATGTCGAGCGTGTCCTCGACGCCGTACTCGAGGTTGACGTCGCCGCGGAGCTGCACGATCGCCTGCATCACTCGCTCACCTCGTCGTAGTGGACCTCGCGCGCGTGCTGCGGAGTGCGGGACTGCGCCGCGTTCTCCAGGGCGTTGAACGTCGCCTTCGCGAGGTTGACGGTGGTGCGGGTGTTGCCGTCGGAGTTCGTCCAGGCGTCCTCGACGCCGGCGAGCTCCAGGATGTTCCGGACCGTCTCCGCGGCCGCGAGGCCCAGCCCCTGCGGGGCGGGCTTGATCTCGACGGTGACGGAGCCGGCCTTCCCCTTCGCCGTGCGGGTCAGGGAGTTGGTGCCGCCGGGCTGGTCCTCCCAGGAGCCGGAGCCGCGGTCCACCTCGATGATGTTCAGCTTCGCGACGTCGATCGCCTTCTGGATGGCGCCGCCGACCTGGTCGTCCCGGGCCTGCGCGTAGCCGAGGTAGCCGTCGCGGTTGCCCACGGCGACCACGCAGCGGAACTTCACGCGGCGGCCGGAGTCGGTCATGCGCTGGACCATATTGATGTCCAGCACCTCGTCTTCCAGCCCCGGGAGGAGCTGGTCGACGATCTCCGCCTCCTTCAGCGGGAGGCCGGAGTCGAGCGCCTGTTCCATCGACGAGATGTCGCCGTTCTGCACCTTGCGGCCGAGTCGCGTCCGCGGTTCCCAGCCGTCGTTGTGTCTACTCATGGTCCTCCTGGATTGTCGCGAGCGCGTCGTCGAAGTGCTCGGGTACGTCGGCCGCGTCGAACTCGCCGCCGTACAGCGGCTCGTCGAGCTGCTCGTCGTACGCGGCGATGTGCTCGCCTCGCGTACGCGACCAGTCGGCCAGCACGCCGTCGTTGTGCGGGATCTCGAGGCCGGCGTCGATCGCTCCTTCCTGTACTGCGAACGTCTTGTTGCCGGGCGTCGCCGTGTTGAGCCCGATGTCGAGCACGGCCTCGTCGAGGCCGGCGTCGACGGCGCGGGCGCCCGCGAGGTACCCGGTGAGGTACGCGCTGGGGAGGTTGCCCGTGGGGGCGTCCCAGCCGTACTCAGCGAGGTCCTCGCTGGAGGCGGCCGCGTGGGTCTCGTCGCCGTCGGGTCCGGGAGTCACCAGCTGCGCCCTGACGTGAGCGTTGCTCACCCGGGCGACCAGGCGAGGCTTGCCCGATTTCAGCAGGCGCAACCTCTGATGGTAATCCGTCCGGACCTCGCGGCGGCGCCGCATCGGCACCTTGTATCGTGGTCCTGTCGCCATTACTCTGTCACCTCGTAACCGTACTGCGTCTGGATGTACGCCTCCAGCCGCGCGACGTCCTCGAACTCGCCACCGCTCGCCTTGTTGTAGAGCGTGCGGTACTCCGTGGCGTCGAGGACGTCCTCGTCGTCGCGGAGCTCCTTCAGGCGGGCGCGCTGCGCGCGGATCCGCGCCTTCCAGTCGTCTTTCGTGTTCTGTCGCGCGCCGGCCTTCCCCTTCCGGGTCCCGGCGCCGGACTTGTGTCCGTACGAGCGCTTCGCGGCGCGCTCGCGGGCCTGTCCGCGGGAGTTCGTCTTCGCGTCCTTCGCGCGGATCGTGCCCTGTTCGATGAGCTCGCGGACGTCCTCTCGCGTGATGGCGTCCTCGATCTCCTCCTGTGCCTCGGGGTCGAGCCAGACGCGGCCCTTGCCGACGTCTAACTCGTCCGCGGCGAGCCGCTTCTGTGCTTTCAGGTCACTCATCGTCGTCGACCTCCACTTCGACGTAGGTCGGGTTCAGCACGCGGATCTCGCGCTCCTCCGCCTCGTCTTCGATCAGTTCGCGCTTGCGACCGCCGACCTTCGAGGCGATCCGCACCGCCTGCGTGTCGCCGTCGACGCCCTCGAGGTCGTCCGTGTTGTGCACGCGGACCTCCTCGAAGCCGCTCGGGTGCAGGTCGCGCGACGCCTTCGGCGAGCGGAACCCCGCCTCGACGACGGGACCCTTCGCCTTCATGCGGCGGCGCTGCTTGGAGAGCCCGCCGCGCGGCTTGCGCCACGACGTCGGGATCCGCTTTTTCTTGTGGTAGTCCTGCCGGTTGAACTGCGGTTTCCCCTCGCGGTGCTTCTGTGCGAGCGCGCGAGCGGTCTCGTCGTCCAGCGCCGGCGTCTTGTCGGCGTGACCGCGGGGGCGAAGCTCCGTCTCGACGGTCTCGTCGGCGTCGGCCTCGTCGGCCTCCTCCTCTTCCGTCTCGTCTTCGATCTCCGCGTCCGCCTCCTCGTCGACCTCCAGCCCGCCGACGTCGGCCTTGATGCGCGCTGCGAGCGCGTTGCCGACGCCGTCGACCTCGGAGAGCTCCGACTGGGAGGCGGCCTTCACGTCCTCGACCGTCTCGTAGCCGGCCTCGCGAAGGGCGTCCGCCTTCGAGGGACCGACACCGCTGATGTCTTCCAGTTCTTCGGCCATTGGTTAGGCACCTCCGGTGGGCTTCTCGACGATGTACACGCCGTCCTGGAAGACGCGCGTGTCCTTGTCGGTCACCTTCGTCAGCTGTTCGATGTCGGCGGCGGTCTGCCCGACGGCCTCCTTGTCGGAGCCCGAGAGCGTGACCGTCTCGCCGTCGACCTGTACGTCCGTGTCCCCGCGGATCGGGGTGCGTCGCTGTGCTCGCTCGCCGAGGAAGTTCTCGATGACGACCTCGTCGCCCTCCACGGTCACCTGCATCGGGAAGTGGGCGTAGTACACTTCCATCGTGTACTCCCATCCGTCGGTGACGCCGTGGATCATGTTGGCGACGTGGCTCTCGAAGGTGCCGACCGTGGCGTTCGTCTTCGCGTCCTCGTTCTCGGAGGCGATCGCGACGGCACCGTCCTCGACCGTGACCTCGACGTCGGGGTACCAGAGGCGTCGCGTAACGCTCCCGTTGGGACCCTCGACGGTGAGTTCGAGGTGGTCGGTCTCGGCGGAGACGTCGTCCGGAATCTCGATTTCGACTCTGTTCATTGTTAGTAGACGTATGCGATCACTTGGCCGCCGATGCCCTGATCGCGGGCCTCGTAGTGGCTCATGACGCCGTGGCTCGTCGTGACGATGAGCGTCCCGTAGTCACGGGCGGGGAGGTACCGCTTCTCCCACTTCTCGAACTCGTCCGCACCCGCGGAGTAGCGGGGCTTGACGGCGCCACACTCGTTGATCGCGCCTTTCAGTTCGACCTCGAACTTCCCGGCTTTCCCGTCGTCGACGTACTCGAAGCCGTCGACGTACCCGCGGTCGTAGAGGACCTCGAGGACGGAGCCGATGATGTTGGAGGCGGGCTCAACCGTGTACGACAGGTGGCCAACGCTCTCGGCGTTGTCCATGCCGGCGAGCGCGTTGGTGAATGGATCGTTTCCTGTCATGATCAGCTGTACTTCTCGAATCCCATGTCTCGGGCGACCTCGCGGAAACACTGCCGGCAGAGGTTGATGTCGTACTTGCCGACAAGCCCCTGCTCGCGGTCGCACCGCCGGCAGGTGTGCCGGGAGTCGGTGCGCTTCGCCGCGTGTTCGCCCGTGTCGTTGTTCGCTTCGCTCATTCCGTTACCTCTACGTCGAAGTTGGTCTCGAGGAACGCGGCCGCGTCCTCGACTGTCATCCGGTGTTTCGCGGGGATCGACGCCGTCGCCTTGTCCCGCTTCGACACGCGGTAGCCGGGCCGGACGATCGTCGTCGTCACGTCGAGCCCGTAGATGCCGATGTTGGGGTTGTACTCCTGGCTCGGGAAGTCGGTGTGGTCCTCGACCCCGAAGCTCAGGTTGCCAGTGTCGTCGAACTGGCTCCGAGAGATCTCGGTGACGTCGAGCGCGGTCGCGAGGAACTCGTGCGCGTCCTCGCCCCGCAGCGTCACCTTGACGCCGATCGGGTCGCCCTTGCGGATCCCGAACTCGGCGATGGTGCGCTTCGAGGTGGTCCGGACCGACTGCTGGTCCGTGATCTCTTCGATGATCTCCTCGGCGTCGGCGAGCGGCTCACCGCCCTGCCCGACGCCCATGTGGACGACGACCTTCTCGAGGTACGGCTCGCGCATCTCGTGGGACGCGCTCTCGGCTTCACTCATCCGAATCACCCGCCTCGTCGGCGTCGTCGCCGGTGAAGTTCTCGTCGATGACGACGAGGTACTCCTCGACCGTCTCGTACCCGTCCTCGTCGTCTCCGACGAAGACCGTGTTCGAGCCCGAGCCGAGCGTCACGTCGATGTCGTCGACCTCGCCGATCCGGCCGGCGTGCTGGCCGGCGACGGCGGTGACGAGCGCGCCCTCTTCGTACTCGAAGTGGGCGACGACCTCCTTGGTCTCGTTGTCGACGACGATCGAGTCCTTGGTGTCGTACGGCGTGTCCGTGTCGACGCGCACGTTCGTTCCGTCGTGGAGCGTCAGCTGGACGGCGCCGCCGGGGACGATCGACTTGTTCGTGATCTTCCCGAGCCGGCTGCCCGCGGCCTCCTCGTCGACGGGGGTCAGCGCGAGCCGACCGCCCTCGTCGGGGAAGACGCGGAAGAACTCCCCGCGCTCGGGGAACGCCAGGATGTCGAACATCCCGATCGGACGCTGCTCGTCCGAGACCGCGTCCCCGTTGACGAGGACCGAGTCGTTGTTCAGCGCGTAGCGCGCCTCCTTCGTCGAGTCGACGTAGCCGAGCACGTCCCGCAGCAGGACGACGAGCGGAACGCCCGCCTCACCGTGCGGGCCGGCGCCGGCCTTGACGGTGAACGTGTTCGTCTTTCGCTCGACCGGCCAGGAGTTCGGTACTGCCAGTCGCTTCTGATGTCGCGTCATTCGTTATCCTCCTGGAGCCGCGCCTCCCGGCGCTCGTCGTCCAGGTCCAGTTCGGTCACCCGGACGTTGCTCGCCGGAATCGGGCGGGGAACCTCCTCCCCGTCCGCCTTCTCGACGGTGACGTCCTCGACGGTGATCCGTTCCGCGGACAGGTCGACGGCGACGACTTCCGCCTCCGTCCCGGCCGCGTCGCCGCGAAGCACCTCGACGGTGTCGCCGGCGTTGACGCGGACGTTGCGCTGTCCGTACTCCTCGCGGAGGTCCTCCGTGAGGGTGGCTCGGACCTGGTTCTGCCGCTCGTGGAGCGGCGCGGTCTCCGACCGTTTTCGCTGTTTGCGTGGCTGTTTCGTCATGGTTAGACGATCATCGTCGCGGTCGAGGCGATGCTCCCGAATCGTTCGGCGACCTCGCGGGCGACGGGGCCTTTGATCTCCGTGCCCCGCGGCTCGTCGAGGTCGTCGATGATGACGGCCGCGTTGTCCTCGAACTTCACGCGGGTCCCGCTCGGACGGCGGATCGGCTTGCGCTGGCGGACGACGACCGCCTCCAGCACCTGCCGCCGCATCTCCGGGGTCCCTTTGGTGACCGAGACGGTCACCTTGTCGCCGATACCTGCCTTCGGGTGGCGATTCTTCGTGCCGGAGTAGCCGGCGACGGAGATCACCTTCAGCTCGCGTGCGCCGGTGTTGTCGGCGCACGTGATGAGCGAGCCCTTCGAGAGCCCCTGCGTGACGTCGGCCTTGAGCGCCTCCATCACTGATCACCCGACAGGTTCTCGACGACGACGTGGGACTTCGTCTTCGAGAGCGGTTGCGTCTCCGCGATAGTCACTTCGTCACCGACTTCGAGCGAGTCGAGCACGCCCGGCACGTGGGCCGGGATGCGCGAGCGACGCTTCATGTACCGATCGTATTTCGGTACGAACACGTCGTACTCTCGCTCGACGATGACGGTCTTTTCCATATCCGTCGACACGACCGTTCCCTCACGGGTCTGGCCGCGGACGGAGAGCTGCCCGTAAAACGGGCACTTCTCGTAGTCGTAATCCTCCGGGTTGTCTGGCTCCGGAGGCGTGGGTACGTCGATTCCTATCGCCATTGTGTGACACCTCGTTCGGTGCGTTCGGCGGGTCGATGCCGCAACCGATCGCCATCCACCGTTACGTAGACCGCGTCTTTGCACTCGCCGCGATGGCTCGCCGGACCCGCGCCGTCACCGGTGACGACGCTTGCGGACCCGGACGGGCCAGACTGACGGGGGCGGACCCCCGTAGTATCCGACCCGAGTTGGGACGCGGACCCCGACGACTGGACGTCGTCGGCGGCTTCATCTGTGCGGACGGTCGGGACGTCGACGACCGCGAACTCGAACGTCGCGCCCGACTTGGGCACGCGCTTGTCCCCCGACGGGGTTCGGACCACGATAGTGCCGAACGTCTCGGACAGCACGCGGCCGGCGATGCCCGCGTGGGCGTCGCTGGCGGCGTCGGCCACCCGAACCGGGAGGCCGACGAGTTCGTGCCGTACGAGTGTGTCGGGGGAAATCATCGTTATTCGTCGTCGAAGTCGCCTTCTTCCGCCTGGATCGTCTTGATCCGCGCGATCGT